>CAZIGW010000121.1:0-27972 GCA_964538565.1 uncultured Hyphomicrobiales bacterium
GGGCTGTCGCGGCGCCAAGGTGAGCTCGGCGCGCCAACTCTGCCGCGTGGAGCTCGAGCGCTTCCGAAAGGCGCTCGCCTCCGGCGACGCCTTGACGATCGCCTGCACGCAGGAAGCGCCGATCTTCTCCGATGCCGCCGCGGAAGCCGGCGAAGCGCCGGCGCTGACGTTCGCCAACATCCGCGAGACCGCCGGCTGGTCGATGCAGGCGGACATGGCGGGTCCCAAGATGGCGGCGCTGCTCGCCATGGCGGCCGAACCGGTGCCGACCGTCGCGTACGTGAATCTCACAAGCGAAGGCGTCGTTTTGGTCTATGGACGCGACGAGCGCGCGATCGAGGCGGCAGACCTTCTGAAGGACCATCTCGATGTCACCGTGCTGATCCCTCGCGCCGAAGACCTCGCGCCGCCGCGCACGACGGAATTTCCGATCGTCAAGGGCACAATCGTCTCCGCGCAAGGTCATCTCGGCGCCTTCACGCTCGTGGTCGACGGCTACGCGGTCCCGGCGCCGTCCTCGCGCGGCGCCTTCAGCTTCGGAGCGGCGCGAAACGGCGCGACGTCACGCTGCGATCTCGTGCTCGATCTGTCCGGCGGCGCTCCGTTGTTTCCCGCCGCGGACCTGCGCGAGGGCTATCTGCGCGCCGATCCGGGCGACCCCGCCGCGGTGCTCAAGGCGGTGCTCAAGGCGCGCGATCTCGTCGGCACCTTCGACAAGCCGCAGTACATCACGTTCACCGATGAGCTGTGCGCGCATTCGCGCTCGCGCATCGTCGGCTGCCGGCGCTGTCTCGATCTCTGTCCGACGGGCGCGATCGCGCCGGCGGGCGATCATGTGGCGATCGATCCCAACGTGTGCGCCGGCTGCGGGCAATGCGCCGCCGTCTGTCCGACCGGCGCCGCCGCCTACGCGCTGCCGCCGGCCGACACGCTCATGCGCCGCCTGCGCACGCTGCTTTCGACGTATCGCGCGTGCGGCGGCGACGCGCCCGTGGTGCTCGTGCACGACGAGGAGCACGGCGGCGCGCTCATCGATGCGCTCGCGCGCTACGGCGACGGCCTGCCCGCCAACGTGCTGCCGCTCGCGGTCAACGAAGTCACGCAGGTCGGCCTCGAAGCCATCGCGGCGGGGTTCGCCTACGGGGCGACGGCGCTGCGGTTCCTGCTGCGGGCGCGCCCGCGCCACGACGTGACCGGGCTGGCGAGGACGATCGCGCTCGCCGAGCCGATCCTGAAGGGGCTCGGATTTGGGCCGGGGCGCGTGGCGACGATCGACACGGACGATCCCGACGCGCTCGGCGCGGCGCTGCAGGCGATCGCGCCGGAGCCGGGTGTCCAATCGCCCTCGGCGTTCGTGGCTGCTGGCGGCAAGCGCGATGTCCTGCGGCTGGCGTTGCGCGAGCTGCAGCGCGTGGCGCCCTCGCCGGCCGATGTCGTGCCGTTGCCGGAGGGCGCGCCGTTCGGCGCCGTCGAGATCGACGTCGCGGGTTGCACGCTCTGCCTCTCCTGCGTCTCCGCCTGTCCGACGGGCGCCCTGTCGGACAACCCCGAGCGCCCGATGCTGCGCTTCACCGAGGATGCCTGCGTGCAGTGCGGGTTGTGCAAGGCGACCTGCCCGGAAAAGGTCATCACGTTGCGGCCGCAGCTCGACTTTCGCGCCGCGACCGCGGCCGCGCGCCTCGTCAAGGAAGAGGAGCCGTTCCACTGCATCCGCTGCGGCAGGCCGTTCGGCGTCAAGAGCACGATCGACCGCGTCACCGCCAAGCTCGAAGGCCGGCACTGGATGTACAAGGGCGAGGCCGCGCGTCTCGACGTGATCAAGATGTGCGACGATTGCCGGGTGGCGGCCGTCAGCGAGCAGGATTTTGATCCGTATGGCGCGCCGGCGCGTCCGCCCGCGCGCACCACGGACGACTATCTGCGCGAGCGCACGCGGCGCGACGAGGAGCCGCGCTCCTGATCCGTCACCTTCGGCCGGTGTGTCCTGGTCTCAAAGCGGGATGACTTTTCTTCGAACCACCATCCCGCTCTGACTCTTCGATTTGAGCATGATCTTTCCCGAAAACCGGTATCCACTTTTCGGGATCATGCTCAGTGTGTCTTCGTCGCCCTGGCGAGGAATTCGACCAGGGCCGCGCGATCTTCCGCCAGGCCGATACGCTGCTCCGGCATCTTGGTGCCGGGCGTATAGGTCGCCGGACCGACTTCAAACAGCTTGGCGACCGTCTCCGGCGTCCAGATGATGTCGAGCTTCTTCAACGCCGGCGAAAACTTGTAGCCCGGCAGCGTCGCGATCCTGCGGCCGAAGATGCCGGCAAGCGTCGGCCCCGCCCGGTTGCCCTCGTCGGGCCTGAGCGTGTGGCACGCGACACAGGCGCGAAATACCTCGGCGCCGTGATCGCCCGCGTAGGCCGCCAGGGGATCGTCGGGCGCGCCGGCTGCGACGAGGCCGATCGGATCGCCGGTCGCCGCATCCCAGCGCCGCACCGTCCGGTCGGTCCCGCCGGTGAGAAGCGTGTGTCCGTCCGGCAGAAACGCCAGCGACCACACCGGCAGCCCGGGTCCGACCAGGGTACGGACGAGCGTCCGCTTGCGGCGATCGACGACCGCGACGGAGCCGCGGACGCCGGCGGCCGCGGCCAATGCGCCGTCGCCCGACACGGCCACAGAGATGACTGGAGACGGTCCGGTCTCGACCGTCCCGATCGTCTCGCCCGCGGGCGCGAGAAAATAGAGTTTTCCGTCCGCCCCGGCGGTGACGATCTCGCCGTCGGGCGCGACCGCGACGCTGTTGAGCGGCGTCGGCAGGTGCTTGACCACGGGCGCACCGGAAGCGATCGGCCAGATGCGGATCGTCGCGTCGTAGCCGGCGCTCACGACACTGCGTCCTTCCGGCGCGAAGGCGACGTCGTTCACGTTCTGCCCGTGTCCTTCGAGCACCCGCGTCTCGCCGCCCGAGAGCGGCCACAGCCGAACAGTGTGGTCCCACGAAGCTGACGCAAGCAGCCGGCCATCCGGCGAGACGGCGAGCGCCACGATCGGGGCCTCGTGCCCTTCGAGCACGCGATCGGGATGATCCCGGCCCGGCGTCCACAACGCGATCCGCCTGTCCTCGCCGGCCGTGACGATGCGTCCATCCTTGAGAAACGCGACGGCGTTGACGGCGCCCTCGTGGAACCGCAGCACCTGCTCGGCCGCGTTGCGGCGGAGCGACCAGCGGATCGCGGACTGGTCGAAGCTGCCCGACACCGCGCTCGCGCCGTCGGGCGAGACCGCGATGGCGCGTACCGGACCGCCGTGCCCGCGCAATTGCGCGTGCGCCGTCGCGGGCGCGAGACAGAGAACCAGAAGCAGGCCGAGAAGACGCAACACAGCCGGGCTCATGCGCGCGGTCCCGCGCGATCGTGGGTTACCTTGATAACCCAATTAGTCGTCCGCGGGGCGCATGCCGAGCGCGCGGATGCGACCTCGTACCGCAGGGGCGCGCAGCGCGGCGAGGAACGCCTGCACGGCGGGACGCGATCGGCGCGCCTCGACCAGAAGGAAATCGTAGTGCTCCGGCACGATCGGCAGAAATCCGAGGCCGTAGAGCGACGCCACCGTCTCGATCGCGACGCCCCAGTCGGCGCGGCCCTGGGCGACGGCCGCCGCGACCGCGTTGTGCGAGCGCGGCTGGTTGGCGTAGCCCGCGGGCCGCACGCCGGCGAGCAGCCGGTCGATCAGCAGGCGGGTGCCGGAACCGGCGTTGCGGTTGACCATCAGGCAAGCCGGATCGGCGAGCGCCGCCTTCAAGGCCACCTCCGCGCTCGTCGCCGCAAAGCGCGCGTCGTCGCGGCGGAACACGAAGCCCTGCATGCGCTCCCAGCCGCGCACGAGCGTCAGGCCGGGGCGCGTGAGGTGCGTGTTGTAGGCGCCGGTCGCCGGATCGGCGAGGTGCACTGGCGCGAGATCGCATTCGCCCCGCTCCGCCGCCGCCACGCCCCCCATGCTGCCGACCGCGATCGTGCGTGCAGAAAAGCCGCGCTCCGCCAGGTGTCCGAGCACGGCATCGAGCGCCACGCAGTGGCTTCCCATGACGGTGAGATCGGGCAGCCGCGCGGCGTCGCCGATGAGAGTCACTTCGGCGGTGGTCCCGGCATCGAGCCCGCCCGCCAGCGCATCGATCGCCAGGAATCCGTCCGCCTGCGAGAAGGCCGTCACCGATCCCGAACCTTTCGCGGTCGGGAACGCCACCGGACCGTTCTCGCCCGCCACCAGCGCGACCATCACGAACTCCTGGCGGCCCATCTCGGAAGGGATGCGCACCGGAACGAGCGCCTCGAGGGTTTGCGCATCCTCGGCCGGCCGTCCGGCGCGCGCGCGGATCACGGGCGCGACGAAGGTATGAAAGGTGAAAATCGCGGACGTCGGAAATCCCGGCAGGACAACGATCGGCTTGCGGTCCACAGCCGCGAGACACAGTGGCTTGCCGGGCTTGAGCGCCACCCCGTGAACCAGCACGCCCGGGGCGCCGAGCCGCGACACCACGCGATGGGAAATGTCGCCGGCTCCCTTCGACGTTCCGCCGCTGAGCACCACCATGTCGCATTCGGCGAGCGCGTGACGGACGGCGGCTTCGAGCCGGACCTCATCGTCCGGATAGGCGCCCAGTGAGACCGCCTCGCCGCCGGCCTCGATGACCGCCGCCGCGATGATCGCGCCGTTGCTGTCATAGACGCCGGCCGGCCGCAGCGCCTCGCCCGGCTGCACCAGTTCGTCGCCGGTCGAGAGCACCGCGACCCGCGGTCTGCGCACCACGTCGACCGCCGCGATGCCGCAGGCGGCGAGCATGCCGATCTCGCGCGAGGTGATGCGCACGCCTCGGCGCAGGACCGTTTCGCCCCGCGCCATATCCGACCCGGCGAACGATACGAACCGTCCCGGCACCACGGCGTGCCGGATGTCGACCGCAGGACCCTCGCGGGTCTCGGCGAGCTCGGTCTGCTCGATCATCACGACCGCATCTGCGCCGCGCGGAATGGCCCCGCCGGTGGCGATCGCCGTGGCCGTTCCGACGACGACTTCCACGGTCGGCGCGTGGCCGCAGGCGACGACCTCGGGGTTGAGGCGGAGCCGGCGCGGATTGCCGGCCGTCGCCCCCGCCGTATCGCTGGCGCGCACCGCAAATCCGTCGACATTCGAACGGTCGAACGGCGGCGCATCGACGGCCGCGAGCACGTCATTTGCAAGAATACGGCCGAGAGCTTCCGCCAGCGGCACCGTTTCGGGCGGCAGCGGATCAAGATCAATGTGCTTCTCGAAGCGGGCGCGCGCCTCCGCCGCGGAGACGACCTCCAGGAACTGCTCCTGGCGGGCCGCGTTGCGCACGGCGGCAAGAAGCGCCTCGGCGCGCGCCGGCGCCTCGGGACGATCCTGTTTCATGGCAGCGGCCTCACAGCCACGCCTGTTCCGGCCGGATAGCCTTCGCTCTCGGCCGGAACAAGAATCCAGCCGTCCGCGGCGAGGAGCGACTGCAGCGGCAGATATCCCGACGCGAGCGGCGCAATTCCTTCCTGGTCGCGGCACACCGGCACGACCTCCGCGAGACCGAGCGAGGACGTCACCTTGCGCGACAGCTTGGCGCGCGTTGACTCGTTTTCACCTGACGCATCGCCGAGGCGATCGACAAGACGCCGGCCGACCGTGAGCCAGGCCGCGAGCGCGGCGTCCAGCCGGCCGGGCACGACCAGCACCGGGACCCGTTCCACGAACCCGAGCGCCGCGCTTTCGCCCGGCGAAAGGGCGATCCCGTGCGCTTCGACGCGGCCGGAGGCGGCGAGCGCGTGCACGCTGGCATCGTCCGATCCGCTGCCGCTGCCGCCCACGACCACAAACGCGTCGGCGTCCTTCCCGAGCAGGATCGCGGCGAGACCGTCCGGATCGCGCGGCGACGACCCCGACAGAGGGCTCGCCCCTGCACCTTGCAGCATTCGTCCCAGCAGGTTGGCGATCGCCGCTATGATCGGATCTTCGCCGCGCACCGGCACGATTCGGATCCGCGGCGCGCGAACCGGGACGCTCGACACGCCGAGCGCCGCCATGGCGGCGACATCCGTCACCCGCAGTCGCGCGCCGGCGCGTGCGAGAATTTCGTGCCGGCCCGCGTCGATGCCGATCGCCAGCACGCCGTCGCCGGGCGCGATCGGTGCAATCGCTTCCGCAGCATCGCCACGCGCCACGACGGCTTCGACCGGCGCCACCGCATCGGCTTCGGGCGGCAGCGGCTGCCCCGATCTGATCGGAACGGCAGAAATCGGAACGGGTGCGAACGGCCCGGCGTCGACCGTCTGCTCCGACCTGACCGCCCACCCGTCACAGAGCGCGACCGGCGCCGACGGCCTTGCTGCCGGCGCGACGATGTCCTCCGCCAGGACATGGCCGGCGGCGCGCTCGATCGCGATCCGGCGGGCGCAGACCGGATCCACCTGCCGGTCGATCCGGTCGAGGATGTCGACGAGCGGGGTGAGCCGTTCGATCCTTTGCGGGCCGTTCGGGGGCGCAACCATAGGGGTATCTGGCGGTCCGGAACCGCCGCGGTCAAGCGACATCGGCCGCCGGTCAGCGCTGCGATTTGCCCCCCAAGGGACGGGCGCCGTGACACGCTCCGGCCGGGATGTTAGAGCGTTTCGGCGAAGCGGGTATCGGCTCGCGTGAAGAAGACGTGTCAAGGCAGGAACCTTGAGCCCCGGCTTTGATTCCATCAAGGCCGGAAAGGCTCCAGCGAGAGCCCGATGAGCGAGACGACGATCGACCTGCGCGGGCTGAAGTGCCCCCTTCCCGCTCTCAAGACCCGCAAGGCCCTGTCGCGTCTTGCGGCGGGGGACCGGCTCACCGTCACCTGCACCGACCCGCTGTCTGAGATCGACATCCCCAACCTGATCCGCGAGACCGGGGACGACCTCGAAGCGACCGCACGCGAGGGCGAAACCCTGGTGTTCCGTATTCGCAAGCGCTGACGCCGGCGATCCCGATCCGTCGCGCTGTGGGCGGGCAGGCGCGGCGTCGCCCGCCCGGTCCATCGTCGCTGACTCAATTCGTCGACAGGCCGAGCTGCTTGACGACGGGCGTCCACTTGGCCACCTCGCCGGATACGAACGCGTCAAATTGGCGGGCGTCCATCGGCTCGCTGATCAACCCGTCGCGGCGCAGATGCTCCTGCACCTCCGGGCGCGCCATCGCCTTGACGACCTCGCGATTGACCTTCTCGACGATCTCCCTGGGCAGGCCGGCCGGCCCGGCGAGCGCAAACCAGTTGGTGGTGACGAGCTCGGGATAGCCGAGCTCCTTGAAGGTCGGCACCTGCGCATAGTCGGGGATGCGGGCGTTCGCCGTGTGGGCGAGCGCGACAAGGTTTCCGCTGCGGATCTGTCCCGAGGCCGAGGAGAGCGTCTGCGAGGAGAACGCGATGTGCCCGCCCACGAGGTCCATCAGGCCCTGCGAGGCGCCCTTGTAGGGAACGTGTTCGACGTTGATGCCGGCCTTGCGCGCGAAGAACTCGGCGACGAGCTGGCCGTTGCTGCCGACGCCGGAGGAGGAATAGGTCAGCGGTTTGCCGCTACGCTTGGCATAGGCGATGAAGTCCGGGATCGTCTTCACTCCGGTCGCCGGATTCACGACGAGCACGATCGGCGAGCCGGCGAGATAGGCGATCTTGGTGAGGTCGTGCACCGCCTCGGCGCCCGCCTTCGGATTGATGATGGGCGTGATCACGTGCAGCGACAGCGTCGTGATGACGAGGTTGTAACCGTCGGGTTCGGCATGGACGACCGACTGCACGCCCACGAGACCGCCGGCGCCGAGACGCGTCTCGACAAAGAACTGCTGGCCGAAGGCGCGGGTGAGATTTTCCGCGACGATGCGCGCCAGAACATCGGCCGCCCCGCCGGCCGCGAACGTGCAGACGATCCGCACCGGCCGCGTCGGCCATTCCTCCGCCCGCGCCCTTCCAAGCGGAAGAACGAGAACCAGCGCGAGCGCGGCGAGCGCACCATATCGTTTCAACATATTTCCTCCCTGACCCCCGGCGCGCCGTAGAAAATCTGAAGGGCGGCGCATCTTCGCTGTGCGGACCTGCTTGTGAACGGCGCATATGCGCAAAGGCGCTTCACTCTGCCTTCGTGATGGCCTATGTGACGTTCCGAAGTCCCGCAGTCTACGTGGGCCGAACGGCAAGGCAACATCGGTCGTGCAGGGCCCGAGCGATTGCTGCACCGCAACGGCCCTGAATCCCGCCGTATCTGACCATCGAGACGGAGCCGTCCCGTCCAACCAGTCCAGGCCGCAGCCGTCTCGCGGAAGCGCCGTTCGCCCCATCACCCAGGAGGACTATCGATGCCCGATGCCTTGGCGCAGTTGCGTGAGGAACTCGCGATTTCCAACCATATTCTGTCCAATGAGGGCGTCCTCGATGCATTCGGGCACGTAAGTGTCCGCCATCCGACGGACCCGGGACGGTTTCTCATTTCGCGGCACCGGGCGCCGGAGCTGGTCGAACCCTCCGACATCCTCGAGATGACGCTGGATTGCCAGCCGGTCGTGCCGACGAACGTCCGCCTCTATGGCGAGTGCGTCATTCACGGTTGCATCTACCAGGCGCGGCCCGACGTCCAGGCGGTCTGCCATCATCACGCTCCGGAGGTCATGCCCTACGCGATCGCCGGCGTGCCGCTGGTGCCGATCTTTCACCTCGGCGCGCCGATCGGGCCGAAGGTGCCGATCTGGGACAGCCGCGATGACTTCGGCGACACCGCCCTGGTCGTGGTCAAGCCCGAGGAAGGCCGTTCGCTCGCCAAGGCGCTCGGACCGCACTGGGTCGTGCTGATGCGTCGCCACGGAGCGACGGTGGTCGGCACCTCCCTGCGCGAACTGGTGTTCCGGACCGTGTATTCCTGCCGCAACGCTGGCCTGCAGACGCAGGCCCACCTTCTCGGGCACGTCGGCGCGCTGACGCCCGAGGAAATCGAGCAGGCGCGTGCCTACAACCTGCGGCCCGGTCCGGTGGGGCGCGCCTGGGACTACTGGGTGAGGCAGCTGGAGAAAGGCAAAGGCGCGAGCCGGGCACCCGCTCCGAAGAGCGCCGCCTCGAGCCGGCGCGCGGCGCCGGCAAAATCCGCCAAGCGCAGCGCCGCCAAGCCGGCGCGCTCGGGCCGCGCCGCGAAGCCGGCGAAGAAGAAGGGCCGGCGCTGAGCGCGTCCGCAGAGCGCCGGCGGCCCAGGCGCGGCCGGCGCTCCGATCACTCGATCACTCCGCCGAGCGCGTAGAACAGCGCCCCCACCAGCGCGGCCGCCGGGATCGTCACCACCCAGGCGACCACGATGTTGTTTGCCACGTTCCAGCGGACGGCGGCGGCCTTGCGGGCCGCGCCGACGCCGACGATCGAGCCGGTGATCGTGTGCGTGGTCGAGACCGGCACGCCCAGCCACGTGGCGAGAAAGAGCGTGATCGCCCCTCCCGTTTCCGCGCAGAACCCCTGCATCGGCGTGAGGCGGGTGATGCGAGATCCCATGGTGCGCACGATGCGCCAGCCGCCGAACAGGGTCCCGAGCCCCATCGCCGCCTGGCAGCTCAGCACCACCCAGAAGGGCACGTGAAACTCGCCTTCGAGATAGCCCTGCGAGTACAGCAGGACCGCGATGATCCCCATCGTCTTCTGCGCGTCGTTCCCGCCGTGGCCGAGGGAATAGAGCGAGGCGGAGACGAACTGCAGCGACCGGAACGCGCGATCGACCGCGAAGGGCGTCCGCCGCACGAACAGCCAGGAGATCGCGAGCACGAACAGCAGCGCCAGAACGAATCCGCCGAGCGGGGAGAGGACGATGGCGGCGATCGTCTTGCCGAGGCCGCCCCACACCACGGCGCCGATCCCCCCTCTCGCCACGCCGGCGCCGACGAGGCCGCCGATCAGCGCATGCGAACTGCTCGACGGAATCCCGACCACCCAGGTGATGACGTTCCAGACGATCGCGCCCATGAGGGCGCCGAACACCACGCGCGGATTGACGACCTGCGGATCGATGATGCCGGTCCCGAGCGTCTGCGCCACATGCAGGCCGAAGAACAGGAAGGCGACGAAATTGAAGAATGCCGCCCAGGCGACCGCATAGTCGGGCCGCAGCACGCGCGTCGAGACGATCGTGGCGATCGAATTGGCCGCATCATGCAGACCGTTGAGAAAATCGAACAGCAGCGCGACCGCGACCAGCCCCACGAGGACGGGAAAAGCCAGAGTGACGGCCTGCATCTCGTTTTCTGTCCCGAAAATCAGACGTGTTCGATGACGATGCCGTGCAACTCGTTCGCTACGTCGTCAAAGCGATCGACCACCTTTTCCAAATGATCATAGATTTCGTTGCCGATGAAGAAACTCATCGGATTGCCGGCCTGCTTGTGGAAAAGGTCCTTCAGACCAAGATCGTGAAGCTCGTCGGCGCGTCCTTCGATCTGCGAGATCTGCTCGGTAATTGCCGAAAGGCGCACGGCTTCGCCGCTGATCGAGCGCAGCAGCGGGATGGCGTCGCGCACCAGCAGGGAGCAATTGACGATGGCGTCCCCCATCTCGCGCATCGGCGGTTCGAACGAGCGCACGTCGAACAGCATGATGGCCTTGGCGGTCTTCTGCATCTGGTCGATGCTGTTGTCCATCGAGGTGATGAGATCCCGGATGGCGCCGCGGTCGATCGGCGTGATGAAGCTGCGGCGGACCGCGATCAGGACCTCGCGCGTGACGTCGTCGGCATCGTGCTCGCGCTCCATCACGGTCTGGCAGTGCCGGGGCACGGCGTCGCCTCCGTCCAGCATGGCGCGCAATGCCTTGGCGCCGCCGACCACCGCCTCGGAGTGGCGGGCGAACAGGTCGAAGAAGCGGTGCTCCTTGGGCATCAACGCTTGGAACCAGGTCAGCATCGGGTCCTCTCAGGCGCTCCGCGGCGCGAATCATCGGCGCGACCAGAGTCGCCGCAAAAGGCTCGGCCGCAAGCGGAAATCTCCGGCCTGTGAGTTGCGCACGCGGCGCAGGCGAATTGAGGTGCCGACCGCCGCAGCGAAAACTCCGGCTTGACGACCCGGTTCCGGAGGCTTCAGCCCTGATCCACGGCGTCGAGCGTGCTCGGGTGGAACAATCGCGTCGGATCGAGCGGCGCCTTCACGAGCCCGTCCGCCATCGCGTAGCGGATCATGGCCTCGAGCACCGGCAAGTTCTGCTTCAGCCCGTAGGGCCACGGATTGGTCCCGAGAACCGCGACCGTCTCGGCGACATGGTCGGCGATCCACGGCAATGCCACGCGCGGCGTGTTGACGAGCTTCAACTCCGCGAACGACAGCGCCTTGGCCCTGACGAAGGCGCGAAACAGCTCGACCGGCAACCAGGGGTAGGCCTCGGCCACGTCCCGGCGCACCGTGAGCGTGTGCATAATGGGAAAGATGCCGCTCGACTTGAAATAGGCGATCTCGGCCTCGCGATAGTTCGGGAACAGCCGGTCGACCGGCGCGGACCTGTTCGCGAAGCATCGCGGCGGCCGGGTGGAGAAGATCGCGTCGAGCTCGCCCTTGGTCAGCAGGCTGTCGAGCGACTCGGTCGCCGCAATGGGCTGCACGTCGATCGCGGCCGCGAGTTCGACGGGCTTGCGGGGGCCGCTCGGCTGGTCGAGGCCGCCGACGCGCCAGGCGACGTCTCCGCGCGCGAGGCCATATTGGTCGGCGAGGATTCCCCGCAGCCAGAGCGAAGCGGTCTGCTGGAATTCGGTCAGTCCGATGCGCCTGCCTTTGAGATCAGCCGGCGTGCGGATGCCGCGGTCGGTCCGCACGTAGATCGCGGCGTGCCGGAAGGCGCGGGAGAGAAACACCGGCACGCCGACGTAGTGGCTCTCGCCGTTCGCGGTCGCCAGGATGTGATTTCCCATCGACAGCTCGGTGATGTCGAACGCGCGGTCGCGCAGGGCGCGGCGGAAGATGTCCTCGGGCTCTCCGGGCAGCGGAACGATGCGGCATCCGGGAATTTCGACGCGGCCGTCGAGAATGGGACGCGAGCGGTCGGTCGCCGCGCAGGCCAGGGTGAGGGTGATCTTCTCCATCGCGGTTTCCTCGGCGAGCTGCTGGGGTCGGGAATGAACGATGCTCATGGGATCGCCAGAAAGGTTTCAACCGCGACCTCGCGGGTGAAGACGCCGTTCCGTGCATGTGCCAGGCAGAAAGCGTTCAACGCCGCCTCGGCCGTCCCCCGACGCCGTTCGTCGATCAGGTTCCATCCGCTGCGCGACTGGAAAAACGCAAGCGCCTCAACGAGCGGAAACGTCTCGACCGTACGCACCACGTGGGTTTTCGGACGCCCGGACAGGCGCGCCTCGAGAATCGCGGACGGATCGTATCCCTTGCGGGAATCCGGGATCGGCGCATCGACGAACTGCGTCAGCAGATCGTGAAATGCGCGGCGCAGTTCCGCCGATCCGTTCTTGCGGGCGATTGCGACCACCCCTCCCGGCCTCAGAAGGCGGACGATTTCGTCGAGCGCCGAACGCGGCTCGAACCAGTGAAAGGAGCTGAAGCAGGTGACGGCGTCGAAAATCCCGCCGCGCAGCGGAACCGCGCCGGCCTCGGCGACGACGTAGGGGATCGCCCCGGAGGAGCGCTCGGCCGCCCGCGCGATCATCCGGACGTCGAGATCGCAGCCGATGACGTCCGCTCCGCGCTCGGCGAGCTGGCGCGTGGCGAGGCCGGTGCCGCAGCCGAGATCGAGGACGAAAGGCCGGGGGGCCGGAACGTGACTCAAGATAAAGTCGATCGTCTCCTCGGGAAACGACTTGCGGCCACGTGCATAGTTTGCGCTGAGCGGCCCGAAATGGGCGGGCCGGGTCAGGCGACCGCATTCGAACGACATGCGCGCGTCGGCGTCCTCTTGATGAGCCGGGTGATCCTCGGCCCGAGCGGAAAAAGGCGGGCGATCTTCTGCCGATTTTACTTTGTTTGTCCACCCGTTGTCGGCTCTACTCGGCGGCGCCCGGTGCAGTGCGCGCCTGCCGGTCGCGATTGGAATGAACCCATGACCCTGATCCTGTCGAACGCCGATGTCGAGAAGCTGCTGACGATGCCCGAGTGCATCGCCGCGCTGGAAGAAGCCTACGTGGAATTGGCCGAGGGGCGCGGCGTCTCGCGAACGCGTTCCGACTGCTTCACGCCCACCACGCGTCCCGATGCGCTCTACAGCCTCAAGTCGATGGACGGCGTCGTGCCCAAGCTCGGCGTCGGCGCCGTGCGCATCAACTCCGACATCGTCACCTGGCCGAAACAGGTCAACAACGCGCGGCGCGTCAAGGTGCCGGCCGCTCCGAACGATCGCTATGTCGGGCTGGTGCTGCTGTTCTCGGCCGAGAACGGCGAGCCGCTCGCGATCCTGCCCGACGGCGTGCTCCAGCGCATGCGGGTCGGCGCCGCGAACGGGCTGGGAATCAAGTACCTGGCCCGCCCGGACGCGAGCACAATCGGAATTCTCGGCTCCGGCTGGCAGGCCGGCACGCAATTGATGGCGGCCTGCGCGGTGCGACCCATCCGGCAAATTCGCTGCTTCAGTCCCAACCGGGCCCACCGCGAAGCATTCTGCAGCGAGATGACGTCTTTTCTGGGCGTCGAGGTGGTCCCGGTGGAGCAGCCGGAAGAGGCCGTCGCCGGCGCCGATGTCGTGATGTGCGCCAGCAATTCGATCGATCCGATCTTCTTCGCGCATTGGATCGAGCCCGGCATGCACCTGAGTTCGATCAAGCGGCCGGAGATCGAGACGACGGCGCTGCGCCGCGCCGACCGCATCGTGCTCCACAGCAGCGACGCCAAGCCGATCCACGTCATGACGAGCGACCTCGCCGTGCCGGAGAAGCAGAAGAACAAGGGCTGGGAGGTGGCCGAGGACATCGATTTCCGCAACCTCCCGACCCTGCCGCAGCTGATCGCCGGACGCGCGGAGGGGCGCAGCTCCGACGAGCAGGTCACCTGCTTCCTCAACAACATCGGGCTCGGATACCAGTTCGCAGCCGCCGGTTCCGTCGTCTACCGCAAGGCCAAGGCGAGCGGCCTCGGGCACGAACTGCCGACCGACTGGTTCACCGAAGACGTGCATCCCTGATCCGGCGCGCCCGGGCGGGACGCTTCGGCCGCCCGACACGCCGATGGCCTGCCGGTCCGGGACCGGCTAACATCGGGCGATCGTTTCCGGTTGAGAAGAAACGAAGCCAGAGGGGAGGATCCATGACAAGCCTCAACGCGCTGAAAGCCGGCTGCATCGTGGCCGTGGTCGCGTTCACCGGGATCTCGGCCGGCGCCGACGACTTGCTCAAAGTATCGGTCACGCAGCGCGGGCTGTGGGACACGTCGGTCACCGAGCTCGGCAAGCGCGCCGGCATCTTCAAGAAGCGCGGCCTCGACATCGAGATCCTCTACACGCAGGGCGGCCCGGAATCGCAACAGGCGGTTATCTCCGGCAGCATGAACCTGGCCTGCGGGGGCGGCATCGAAGCGTCGATCGGCGCCTACTCGCGCGGCGCGCCGGTGCGCATCATCGGCAGCGAGATGATCGGCTCGCCCGACACCTATTGGTACGTGAAGGCGGACTCGCCGATCAGATCGCTCAAGGACGCCGCCGGCAAGACGATCAGCTATTCGCAGAACGGCTCCTCGAGCCACGCGGCGCTGCTTTCGCTGCTCGATCAGTACAAGGTCGCCGCCAAGCCGGTCGCGACCGGCGGCCACCCGGCGACACTGACGATGGCGATGACCGGCCAGATCGACATCGGCCGCGGCGCCGCGCCGTTCGGCCTCGACCTCGTGGAGAAGGGCGAGATCCGCATCATCGCGCGCGGCAGCGAGATCGCCGCCCGCTCCGGCCAGACGGTGCGCGTCTGCATCGCCAATCTCGACACGCTGCAGAATCGCAAGGATACGGTCGCCCGCTTCATGCAGGGTTATCGCGACACGATCGACTGGATGTATTCGGACCCCGCGGCGTTAAAGATGTACGAGGAATTCTCCAAGGTTCCCGAGCGGCTGATGCGGACCGCCCGCGACGAGTTCTTCCCCAAGAAGACCGTCTGGCCGGATGAAGTGAAAGGCCTCGACCTCGTCCTCGCCGACGCGCTCAAGAACAAGTTCATGCAGGCGCCGCTGTCGAAGCAGCAGGTCGCCGACATGGTGCAAATTCCCGCGCCCGTAAAATAGCACCGCGACACACCGGGACGCCCCACCGCAAGCGGCCCCCTTCCGACCGCCGCAGAATCGCGGAGTCCTCGCGGCAGGACTCGCGTGCGCCCGGATCATAGGGTAAGGCCGCGAGAGGCATGACGGCCTCGCGGCCGAACCGGCCTACTCACCATTTCGGACATTCCGCGATCAGCACGATGCAGGCACTTTTCATCGGGCAGACCTATATCGACGTCACCTTCCTGACCGACCACATTCCGGTGGGCGACGAAAAATACGTGGCCTCCGACTATGCGGTCTCCTTCGGCGGGAACGCGGTGACGGCGGCGTTCTGCTGCGCCAAGCTGTCGATCAAGCCCGACCTGCTGGCGCCCGTCGCCGATGACTGGCTCGGCCGCATGTTTCTCGACATGGCGATGAAATACGACATCCGGCTGCATCCGCGGAAGGTCGGCGCCTCTTCGCTGTCGTTCATCATGCCGAAGGACGGCAAGCGCGCGATCGTGCGCTGCCGCGACGATCACTATCTATCACCGTTTCCGATGCTCGATCTCACCGGCTGTCGCGCGCTGCACATCGACGGGCATCAACCGGACGCCGCGATCTTCTACGCTCGGCGTTGCCGCGAGGCGGGAATTCTCACCTCGCTCGACGGCGGGGGCCTTCGCTCGAACACGCACGAGCTCCTGGCCTTCATCGACGTCGCCATGGTGGCGGAGCGCCTCTGCGAGCAGATGCGCATGACGCCGCCCGCGATGCTCGACTATCTCAAGGGACGCGGCTGCCGGATCGGCGGCGTCACGCTCGGCGAGCGCGGGCTCATCTGGTACGATGAGACCGGGACGGTGCGGGCGAATCCCGCGCTGCCGATCCCGGCGAGCCGAGTCATCGACACCAGCGGAGCCGGCGACGTGTTTCATGGCGCCTACATCTATTCGTATCTGACCGACCCGTCGAAGACCTGGGCTGAACACCTTCTGTTCGGGCAGCATGCGGCGACGTTCAAGATTCAGCATCTCGGGAACGAGGCCGGACTGCCGACACTGGCCGACGTCGCGGCGATAGGTCGCGAATTCGGGCTCCAGCGCACGGTGTGAATGGATGCTCGACGGTTTTCCGCCATTTCGTGGACCGAGCGCGGGTGGCCTCGACCGCGACGAACGGCGCGCAGTCTCTGCGTTCCTCGCGCACCATCGCACCAGGATGCACCTCACTCTGCTTATTGATTCGGATTATTCTCAGGTGCTAACGCTGCGGGGCCATCGGCCCCGATCAGGTGCACTGTGCCGCTCACCGGCCATCCTTTCCTCACAAGACTGTCGCGCCTCATCCCGATCGGCGCCTCCGAGCTTTCCTCCCTGGAAGGCATCATGGAAGGCGAGCGGTTGACCAGGAAGCGGAGAGATCTCGTCGTCGACGGATTCGAATACAAGACCCTTTGTTTCGTGAAAGATGGCTATGCCATGCGCTACAAGCTGCTGCGCAACGGAAAGCGGCAGATCCTCAACGTGATCCTCCCGGGCGATATCGTCGGGTTCCCGGTCAGTTTCTTCGATCGTTCGATCTATTCGGTCATCGCGCTGAGCGATCTCAAGCTCAGCATCTGCTCGATCGAGTCGTTCGTGCGGCTCTGCCTCGACCATCCGCAGTTCGGGCTCGCGCTGAGCTGGCTGGCCGCCCAGGAAGCCGCCGTCTACGCCGAGCACATCGTGGACATCGGCCGACGCACGCCCATCGAGCGGCTTGCCCATTTTCTGCTCGAGATCCACGGCCGCTTGCACGCCGTGGGCCTGGCGGAGGCGGCCAAGTTCGCCCTGCCGTTTTCGCAGGAGGTCATCGCCGACGTCCTCGGCCTCAGCGTTCCGCACGTCAACCGGGTTTTCCAGCAACTGCGCGCGGACGGATTGATCGCCACGCGCGAGCGGACGGTCGAGCTTGTCGACGTCGCCGCTCTCCAGACCCTCGCCCACTTTCAGCCGATGATTCTCGCGCCGATCCCGCTGCCCACGAAGAGAATGTGAACGCGGTGCGGGTCGAGCCTCGCCGAGGCGGCCCGGTTTTGCGCCTGCTGATTCTTTTGCGGCAATAACCACGATTAATAAACGCAATTGGCGAATGGCCGCCTCGGGAGTGCCACAGTCATTCCGGCGGCCAGCGCCGCAACGACCTTGCCAAGACCAGCGAGTCATTCAAGCCGCGGCTCCGCGGACCAGGACGGCACGTGAACACTGTCGGATTGGCGGCGTCGAACGAGAAACAGAGAGGAAGCAGGAGGAATTCATGCAGAACCGCATCACCCGCCGCCGCGTCATCAGGGCCGGCGCCGCGCTCGGCGCGACGGCCGTGTTCTCCCCGTCGATCCTGACCTTCGCCCAAGGCGAGACACCGATCAAAGTCGGCATGCACGACCCGCTCACCGGGACCTACGCCGCGGAAGGCGAAAGCGAGACGCGCGGCGCAAAAATGGCGCTGGCGGAGATCAACGCGAAAGGCGGAATGCTCGGGCGCAAGGTCGACCTCGTCATCGAGGACGACAACGCGAACGCCGGGCTCGCCGCCCAGAAGGCGCTCAAGCTGATCGAGCAGGACAAGGTCTCGCTGCTGATGGGCGCGGTCTCGTCGGCCACCGCCCTCTCGGTCAACCAGGTCGCGCACAAGAAGGGCATGGTCTACATGGTGACGGGCGGCCACACCGACCCGGTGACCGGCAGCCAGTGCCACTGGACGACGTTCCGCATCTGCACCACGACCTACATGCTGGCCGCGGGACTGGCGGACACGCTCTACAAGAAGTTCGGCGGCAAGTGGTACTTCATCACGCCGGACTACGCGTTCGGCCACACGTTGCAGGAATCCTACGCCAAGCTGCTCAAGAAGATGGGCGGCACCGTGCTCGGCAACTCGCTCTCCCCGCTCGGAACGACCGATTTCACCTCCTATCTGATCAAGGCGCAGCAATCGAAGCCTGACGTGCTGATCAACCTGTGCGACGGCCAGGATCTGGTGAATTCGATGAAGCAGGCCGCCCAGTTCGGCCTGATGAAGCAGTTTCCGATCGGCGGCGGCCTGAGCGAACTCGAGGTCCTGCGCGCCCTGCCGCGAGAAGCGAAGCAGGGCTGGTGGACGCTCGAATGGTGGTGGGACCAGCCGAACACGCCGCACGTCAAGGAGTGGGTCGCGAGCTATCGCAAGGCCTACAGCGACGGGACCTATCCGAGCGCCCGCACCTGGTTCGGCTATGCCGGCCTGCACGCGCTCGCGATGGGGGTCGCCAAGGCCAAGTCGCTCGATTCGGTGAAGGTGGCGAAGGCCCTCGAGGGCCTGGAGCTGCCGCCGGAGATCAAGCTGCAGCCCAACCGCGTCTACTTCCGTCCCGGCGACCATCAGCTCATGTCGAGCGAATTCCCGGGCGAAATCATCCAGGACGGCACCTATCCGAACCTGTTCAAGGTCGCCGACATCGTGCCGGGTGAGAAGATCGCGCTCTCGGTCAAGGACACCGGCTGCAAGCTGGACTATCAGGCCTAGCCGCCACCGTCCCGAATCCCGATCGGCCTGTGCCGTCCCGCGCGGGACGGCACGGTGCTCCGTCAATCCGGACGACCCCACCGCGAACGGCCGCCCATGCAGCTCTTGCTCTTCAATGCGTTCAACGGACTGATCCAGGGCGTGTTCTACGCCCTGATGGCGCTCGGGCTGGCGCTCATTCTCAGCCTGAATTCCGTGATCAACATGGCGCACGGCGGATTTCTCGTCATCGGCGCCTACCTCGCCTACACGCTCGCGCCGGTGCTCGGTTTCTGGGGCGCCCTGATCGCCGGACCGGTGCTCGCGGCCGTCATCGGCCTCATCGTCGAGCGCGTGCTGATCCGGCCCATCTACCGGCGTCCCGATCCGCTCTACAGCCTGCTCCTCACCTTCGGGCTGGCGTTGATCATCGAGGACATGACCCGCACGATCTGGGGTCCGCAGGGGCTGCCGCTCGAGGTCCCGGACGTCATCAACGCGCCGGTGAGCACCGAATACTTCTTCATCACCGGCTACCGGCTGTTCGTGATCGCCATCACGGCGGCCGCGGCGATCGGGCTCTATCTGCTCCTGCGCTACACGTTGCTCGGAATCCGCATTCGTGCCGGCACTCGCGACCTCGAGACGACGTCGGCGCTCGGCGTCAACATCTACCGGCTGCGCGCGTTCAACTTCGGGTTCGGCTGCCTGTTCGCGGGCCTCTCCGGCGTGCTCGCCGCCGGCGTTCTGGGTCTCACGCCGCCGATGGGCAACAGCCTCATCATGCCGAGTTTCGTCGCGATCATCGTCGGCGGTGTCGGCAGCCTGTTCGGCGCGGTGCTCGGCGGACTCATCATCGGCCTCGCCGCGGGCATCACCACGACGTTCTATCCGGCCGCGAGCGAAGCGGTCATCTACCTGATGATGCTTCTCGTGCTGGTGGTGCGGCCGAGGGGACTCTTCGGCGAGGAGGGACTTTTCGAATGAAGCACACAGTGGGCATCGCGGCGATGTGGATCGCGCTGATCGCGCTGCCGTGGTGGCTGCCGCTGATCGGCGGCTACACGACGCTCGGCACCAAGGTCCTGATCTACGCCATCGCCGCGATGGGGCTGAACCTGCTGCTCGGATTCACGGGCGGGTTGTCGTTCGGTCAGGCCGCCTACTTCGGGCTCGGCGCCTACGGGGCCGGCATGACCTTGAAGTACCTAGCGGCGAGCACGCCGCTCGCCATCCTGGTCGGCACGCTGGCGGGCGGGATTGCCGCAACGCTGATCGGTCCGCTGGTCATGCGCCGGCGCGGAATCTACTTCGCGATGGTCACGATCGCGGTCGGCCAGCTGTTCTATTTCGTCATGGTCCGCTGGAACGAGGTGACGGGCGGCGAGGACGGGCTCGCCGGATTCGCGCGCGAGGACATCCACCTTCCGCACTTGGACATTCCGCTCACGGCGACGAATTTCTACTACCTGGTCCTGCTCTGCTTCACCATCGCGGTCGCCGTCATGTGGATCCTGCTGAACTCCCCGCTCGGGCACACCTGGGTGGCGATCCGCGAGAACCGCCGGCGCGTCGAGTTTCTCGGCATTCGGGTCGAGCGCTACGTCTGGGCGGCGTTCGCCATCGCGGGCTTCATCACGGCGTTCGCCGGCACGCTGAACGCGCTGCTGTTCAACTTCACGTCGCCCCAGGACCTGCACTGGATCCTGTCGGGCAATTTCGTGATCATGATCGTGCTCGGCGGCATGCGCAGCTTCTTCGGGCCGCTGCTCGGCGTCATCATCTTCGTGGTCGCGCAGGACTATCTGTCGAGCCTGACCGGAAACTGGATGACGTTCATCGGGCTGATCTTCATCCTCATCGTGCTGTTGTGCCCGAAAGGCGTGCTCGGCCTGTTCGACCGACGGATGGTGACCACATGACGGTGCAGATCGCCACGCCGCCGATGCCCGCCGCAGCCGCCGCGGCGGCCGCGCCCCAACCGGGCAACCGGCTCCTTTACCTGGAGAACGTGTCCCGCCACTTCGGCACGCTGCGGGCGGTCGACGCCGTCACCTTCGGCATGGCGTCCGGAGAACTGCGCGCCGTGATCGGCCCGAACGGAGCCGGCAAGACCACGTTCTTCAACCTGATCAGCGGCATGCTGCGCCCGACCAGCGGCCGGATCGCGTTCGACGGCCAGGACATCACCGAGCTTCCGATCGTCGAGCGGGTCGCACGCGGCATTGTGCGGACCTTCCAGATCACCGAGGTCCTTCCCGATCTCGACGTGTTCGAAAACATCAGGGTCGGAGTCGAGACGGCCGCCGGACTGAACGCCAGGCCCTGGTTGCCGCGCGCCGAGCGGCTGGCGATCGACCGCCGCGTCGAGGAACTGATCGAGATCGTCGGGCTCGGCGGCAAGCAACGCCACATCGTCGGCGAACTCGCGCACGGCGACCAGCGGGTGGTCGAAGTGGCGGCCGCGCTCAGCCTCAACCCGCGTCTGCTGCTGCTCGACGAGCCGACGGCCGGTATGGGCGACACCGAGACCGAGCACATGGTGGAGCTGGTGCGGCGACTCCATGCCGAGCAGGGCGTCAGCATTCTGTTCATCGAGCACGACATGGACATCGTGTTCGGCATCGCGCAGCGCATCACCGTGCTCGACCAGGGTCGCGTGCTGGCGGACGGCACGCCGGACGAGATTTCCAACGATCCGAAGGTGCGTACCGCCTATCTGGGAACCGCCGAATGACATTCGTGTTGCGCGCGCAGGAGATTCACACCTTCTACGGCAAGAGCCACATCCTGCACGGGGTGTCGCTCGAGGTGAACGAGGGGGAAATCGTCGCCGTGCTCGGGCGCAACGGCGCAGGCAAGACGACGACCGTCCGCAGCCTGATGGGCCTCACGCCGCCGCGCCTCGGCCGGACCGAGATCTTCGGCAATGACACCACCCGCTGGCCGGCTCACCGGATCGCCGAACTCGGGGTCGGCTACGTGCCCGAGGGCCGGAAGATCTTCGGCAGCCTGACGGTTCTGGAAAATCTCAAGGTGCCCCAGGTGCGTCCGGGTCCCTGGGACCTCAAGCGCGTGTTCGCGCTCTTCCCGCGCCTCGGAGAGCGCAGGACGCAACTCGGCCGGCAGCTCTCCGGCGGCGAGCAGGAGATGCTGGCCATCGCCCGGCCGCTGCTGCTCAATCCGCGGCTGATGCTGCTTGACGAACCCTCGCAGGGACTGGCGCCGCTGATCGTCAAGGAAGTCATGCACGTGATCAGACGGATGCGCCAGGAAGGCCTCTCCGTCCTGCTCATCGAGCAGAACGCGCCGTTGTCGCTTTCGATCGCCGACCGCGCGTACGTGCTGGACGACGGCAAGGTCGTCTATTCGGGCCGGGCGGGCGAGCTTGCGAAGGATACCGAGCTCGTCAACAAGCTCGCCGGCGCCGGGCGCAAGAGCGCGGCCGCGGCGCGCCTGCACTGATCCCGGGCCGATCCGGGCGCCGGCCGGTGCAATGCCGGGTGAGACAAGGCGGCGCTTCATTCGACCTTGCCCCGAGCGGGGCCGGGACGTCAGACGGCGGCGGCTTCGACCGCGATCGGGATGCGGGCAAGGTCGATCGGCTGGAAATGCGCGAGCAATTGCACGGCCTTGATGTCGCTGAATTCGACGTAGCGATCGTTCACCGCGATCAGGCCGTCGGTGCGCAGCCGGGCCAAGGTGCGATTGAGATGAGGCACGCTGAGGCCGAGCGCGTCGCTCAGCACTTCCTGCGAGAACGGCAATTCGAACCCGCATTCGTCGGCAAGCCCGACCGCGCCAAGCCGCAAGTGAATCTCGATCAGAAAGCGCGCGAGGCGTTCGATCGAGGTCCGGCGGCCAATGTCGACAATGTGCTCGGCGTACTTCGTCGCATCGTGGACCGCGCACCAACTCAACGCCAATGCGAACTTCGGGTGGCGACAGCAGAGGGCGACGAACGCATCGAGCGAGCAGGTTTGCAGCTTCACGTCGCTCAAGGCGACGACCGAAAACGTCGCACAGTCGAGGAAGCTGTTGGGCAGGCCGACCACGTCGCCCGGAAGGACGACATCCACGATCTGCCGCTTGCCGTTGCGCAGGAGCTTGTAGCGGGCCGCGAAGCCCTCCTTGACGAAGCCGAGCTTGCCGAATTGGTAGCCGTCGACCACGAGGTCGCTGCGCTTCCTGGCCGTCAGCTCGTTGTCGATCAGCGCCTGCAGGCTGTCGACTTCGGCGACGCTCAGGTCGATGTAGCGTCTGAGCCGCGCGATGAAGGGATTGTCGCTGATCGCGGTACGGCGCGCGCGAACAAATCCGTCCATGGGATGCATCCTTGGCCGCAGTCGCCCAGCTTTATTAATCTGTATCAATAAACCAGACGAAGGCGAGCCCTACTAAAGGCGAGCACATTCCCCCCAAGGAAGCGAAACGACCTGGGAGGACAACGTGGCCAACACCAAATCGCCCTTCGGCAACCCCCTTTCGCGGCGCACCCTTCTGCGGCACGCGGTCGCAACCGGTACCGGGCTCGGCGCCCTTTCGCTGGGAGGCCCAGGGTTCGTTATTCCGACCTGGGCCGAGGACAAGCCGCCGATCGGGACCTGGCCGGCGGGTTCGCAGGGATCGACCGTGTCGGTCGGCGCCGCGGTGCCGCGCACCGGAACCTACGCGGTGCAGGGCGAGGACGAGCTCAAGGGCTGGGAGCTCGCGGTCGAGCACATCAACCAGGGGCATCCGCTGCTGCAGAAAATCGCCCCCAAGGTCACCAAGGGATTGCTCGGCAAGCAGGTCAAGCTCGTCGTCGCCGACAGCGCCGCCAAGCCGAACCAGGCGGTTCAGGAGCAGCAGCGTTTCATCAATGAAGACAAGATCGTCCTGATGACCGGCTCGACCTCGAGCGCGGTCGCGGTGGCGCTCAACAAGTTCGCCCAGCGCGAGAAGGTGCTCTACGTGACCGGCATCTCCGGCTCGAACGACACCACCGGCAAGGACTGCGTGCGCTACGGGTTCCGTCAGAATTTCTATGGCGAAACGGCCGCCAACGCGATCGGCCCGGTGCTGGTGAAGTCCTTCGGCAAGAACCGCAAGGCGGCCTACATGACGCCGGACTACACCTACGGTCACACCGTCACCAAGTCGGTGAACGACTATCTGAGCAAGAATGCCGGCTGGACCATGGTGACGAACCAGGTGTCGCCGCTCGGCACCCAGGACTTCAGCCAGTACCTGACGAACATCGCCAACTCCGGGGCGGAGTTCCTGATCAACGTGAACTGGGGTCGCGACGCGGTCCTGTCGATCCAGCAGGCCAAGCAGTTCGGCATCCTGCCGAAGATGACCCTGGTGGTTCCCTACCAGATTCCGTTCCTCGCCAAGGAGACGGGACCAGAGCTCATGGCCGGCGTCTATGCCGCCACCGATTTCTGGTGGACCCTGGAAGACAGGTATCCGCTCGCCAAGATGTTCGTCGAGGCGTTCGACAAGAAGTACGGCTACAAGCCCGAATGGGGCGCCAACAACGCCTACATGTCGTTCGCCATCTGGGCCCGCATGGTCTCGGAAGCCGGCAGCTTCTATCCACCGGACGTCATCAAGCAGTACGAGAAGGGCGAGACCTTCCCGTCGACGGTCGGCGACGTGCATTTCCGCGCGGCCGATCACCAGCTCGTCCGCCCCGTCATCATCGTCCGCGGCAAGAAGCCGAGCGACATGAAGAACAAGGAAGATTACTGGGAGGTCCTCGAGGTCGTGCCGGGCGAGCCGCGGATGCAGAAGCCCGATGCGTTCGGCTGCAATCTCGGCTCCTACACCTGATCGGCCGTTGAAGCCTTCTCCGCGCCGCCGGTGCGGAGAAGGTCATCCTCTCGTGATGTGTAAGATGGCGCACGGCGCCATTTTGGCGTCTTGGGGACTGTTGACGTCCTGAGGCTTGGCCTTCTTCCTGTTTCAGGATCAACGTCCGGCTGACCGGCCAGGCCGGGCGCATGCCGGAACCGGAGTCGCGAACAATGCGGACGACAGCGTGATCAACTGGGCCAACTTTGTCTCGCAGATGTTCAACGGACTGGTGCTGGGCGCCCTGCTGGCGCTCATCTCGTCCGGACTGACGATCATCTATGGCACCCTTGGCGTCCTCAATCTTGCGCATGGCGCCATGTTCATGCTCGGCGGCTACGCCGGCTGGGTCGCCTATTCCTATTCGGGTTCCTTCGTGCTCGCGGTTTTGGCCGGCTCGCTGTTCGTCATGGTGGTGGGCGTGCTGATGGAACGCATCGTCATTCGCCACTTCTACAACCGGCCGCACGAGGATCAGCTGCTCGTTACCTTCGGCATCGGCATCGTGTTCGTCGAGACAATCCGCTTCTTCTTCGGCAGCCTGTCGAAGACCGTGCCGGCTCCGGCGCCGTTCGTCGGGATCACCCCGCTCGGGTTCATGTTCTATCCGACGTATCGGCTGGCGCTGCTCGGCATCGTCGCGGTCGCGCTGCTTGCGCTCTATCTCGTCCTCTACCGCACCCGCATCGGCATGATCGTGCGCGCCGGTATCGAGGACTCCACCATGGTCGATGCGCTCGGCATCGACGTCTACAAGGTCTTCATGCTGGTGTTCGGAATCGGCGCGATGGCGGCGGGCTTCGCCGGTATCGTCAATGCGCCGGTGGTTTCGATCGCGCCCGATGTCGGCGAGGCGATCCTGGTGCAGACGTTCGTCGTCGTCGTCATCGGCGGCGTCGGCTCGTTCCCGGGAGCCATCCTCGGCGGCTTGATCGCCGGCGAGATCATCAGCATCACGTCGATGTTCAACCCCGGATATTCCTACGTCATGCTTTTTGCGGCGATGACGCTCGTGCTGGTGCTCCGCCCCTACGGCCTGCTCGGCACGGCTGGCCGCGAATGAACGCGGTCGTTAGATGCTCAGGCAACGTCCCCTCCTCGTCGAAGCGCTGACAGCCGCCGGGCTGATCGCGGCGCCCTTCGTGCTGCCCTACCTGGAATTTGCCCCGACCACGATGAACCGCATCCTGGTCTGGGGCCTGTTCGGGATCGGCTTCGACATCCTGTTCGGCTTCACCGGGCTGTTGTCGTTCGGCCAGTCGGCGCTCTACGGCACTGGCGGCATGGTCGCCGCCTATCTGTTGACGGAAGCCGGCTTCCCGCACGTGCTCACCGCGATCTTCATCGGCATGATCGCGGCGGCGGTCGTCGGCTATCTGGTCGGGCTGATCGCGCTGCGGCGCACCGGTATCTACTTCGCCATGATCACGGTCGCGATCGCCGAAGTGTTCTATTTCGTCGAGTTCAATCCGCTTGCGGACTACACCGGCGGCGAGAACGGACTGCCGGGCGTACCGACGCCGGTTTTCGACCTCGGCTTCACGACCCTCCGCTTCAACACCGATTGGTCGATGTATGGGTTCCTGGCGTTCTGGTATTTCGTCGGCATCGTGCTGGCGCTGCGCATCGTCCGTTCGCCGGTCGGCGCCGTCCTGCGGGCGATCCGCGACAACCCGAAGCGCGCGGCCGCCATCGGCCACGATATCCACGGCTACAAGCTCACCGCGTTTGTGATTGCCGCCGCCTACGCGGGTTTCGCCGGGGGGCTGCTCGGCGTGATGCAGGGATTCATGCCGCCGGAGTCGTTCACCTTCGATACCTCCGGTCAGCTGGTGATGCAGACCGCGATCGGCGGCGCCGGCACGTTGTTCGGCCCGCTGGTGGGCGCCACCGTCTGGCTCTACCTGAGCGACTTCTTCCAGACGACGCTGCATCTCGGCGCCACCTGGAAGCTGGTGCTGGGACTCGTCTTTGTCCTGCTCGTCTGCTTCCTGCGCCGCGGCATCATCGGCGGCCTCGCCGATCTGTGGCGGCTTGGAGCCGGACGCGCCGGACGGCACGAGGCGCCCGAGTCGGACCCGCATGAGGTGACCGCCGTGGCGCTCGGCGCGGCGCCCGCGGTCGTGCAGTTCACGCCCTCGGCGCGGCGGCCGCAGCCCGTCGACGACGGCAAGACCATCCTGCTGGCTGAGGGACTGACGAAGCGCTATGGCGGCCTTGTCGCCAACGACAGCATCGATTTTTCGGTGCGGCGCGGCGAGTTGCGCGGCATCATCGGCCCCAACGGCGCCGGCAAGACGACCTTCTTCCGGATGCTGACCTGCGAGGTCCCGCCCACGACCGGCCGGATCGTGTTCGACGGCCGCGACATCACCGGGTTCGACGTGACCCGCGTCTGCCAGCTCGGCCTCACCAAGAGCTACCAGGTCAATCAGCTCTTTACCCGTCTGAGCGTGCGCGAGAACATCACGATCGCCGCCTTGGCGGAAAAGCGCGGGCCTTTCCGTCTCGACCTGCTCGGCCGTGTCGACGGCGTCACCGGGCTGACCGAGCGCGTCGACGACACGCTGAAGCTGGTGCACCTGACGGAGCGCGCCGACCTGCCGGTGTCGGAGCTGGCCTACGGCGAGAAGCGCCGGCTGGAGATCGGGCTCGCGCTTGCGACCGCCCCGAGCCTGCTGCTGCTCGACGAGCCGCTTGCCGGCATGAGCCCGCGCGAGCGGTTGGAGACGGTGCAGCTCCTGAAATCGATCAGCCGCGGCCGGACCATGATCGTGGTCGATCACGACATGGACGCGATCTTTGAACTGGCCGAGCGCATCACGGTGCTGCACGAAGGCCGCGTCCTGACCGAGGGCACGCCGGAGGAGATCAGGCGCAACGCCATGGTCCAGGACGCCTATCTGGGCGGAGTGCACGCTGCATGAGCCTGCTCGAGGTCAAGTCGCTCAACAGCTACTACGGCGACTCGCACATCCTGTTCGACGTCTCGATGCGGGTGGAGGCGCACGAGGTCATCGCCCTGCTCGGCCGCAACGGGGCCGGCAAGAGCACGACGCTCAAGAGCCTCATGGGTCTGGTGCGTCCGCGTTCCGGCGCCGTGCTGTTCGAGGGCGAGGACGTGGCCGGGCAGCCGGCGCACGCCATCGCGCGGCGCGGCATCCAGCTCGTGCCGGAGGACCGGCGCATTTTCGGAAGCCTCAACGTCGAGGAAAACCTGACGCTCGCCGCGCTCACCGCGCCGGATGCCTGGCCGCTCGAGCGCGTCTACGAAATGTTTCCGCGCCTGCGCGAACGCCGCCGCAGCCGCGGCACTGATCTCTCCGGCGGCGAGCAGCAGATGCTGGCAATGGCGCGGGCGCTCGTCCGCGGGCCTAAGCTGCTGCTGCTGGATGAACCCTTCGAAGGACT
>CAZIGW010000122.1:0-4261 GCA_964538565.1 uncultured Hyphomicrobiales bacterium
TGCGGCCGCTCGCGGGCAACTCATCGGGCGTCACACCGAGCTCACGCATGCGACGCAAGGCCTTGCGGGTGTAGCGCGATTCATCGACAGCGTGCGGCTCGGTGGATGGTGCGTTCGCGGCGGCGAGCTGCTCGAGCGACGCGTCTTTATCGTCGGTGACCCACGCGAGCACAGAGCCAACCGCGACGATGCTCTTGGGCTCGTGCCTATAGAACACGTAGCCCGCACGATCCGCGTGCACGTCGAACGTCGCCTTCGTGGTTTCGAGCGTGGCGATGACATCGCCTGAATTCACTCGCGCGCCGCGCGGCACCTGCCAGGCGACGATCACGGCGTTGTCGTCGTTCACGTTCATCTGCGGAACGAGCACCTGCGACGCTTCACGCATCGAACAGCTCCAGACAGGCGTCGTAGATATCGGCTTCGCTCGGCAGCACGAGTCGCTCGAGCTCGATTGAAGATGGAATGGGTGCGGGATGCGCGCCCAATCGGCGTACGAACAGCGGCTTTTGCCCCGAGTATGCAGTCGCGACGCCCGCGATCACTTCGCTGGCCAGATCGAAGCCGACGGCGCCCTCCTCGACCACCAGCAGCCGGCCCGTGCGCGCCACCGAGGCACGAATGACCTCGATGTCGAGCGGCGATGCGAGTAACGGGAAGATCAACTCGGGCGCAATCTCCTCGCGCTCTAGGAGCGAGGCGGCCGCGCGCTCCGCGAGTCCCGACATGCGACCGAACGCGACGACCGTGAGGTCCGGTTCTCCCGTCGGTGACAGCACGCTGCTCGGCAGCGGCGCATCGGTTTCGGACAGCACATACCCCGGCGGCAAGGGTGCAGCCGCACGTTCTTTGTAGAGCAGCTTGTTCTCGATGATGAGCACAGGGTCTTTTACGTCGCGCACGGCCTCGTACATCGGGCCGACCTGGACTCGCCCGTGCATGATGACGACGACGAGTCCCGGGACGCCGACGAAATGCTTTTCGAGGTTCTGGCTGTGCGTCGGCCCATAGCCGCGCCCTCCCCCCATCGGCGTGCGCACGATGACAGGCGCATGCACCTTCTCGGCGTACATGCTCTTGAACTTCGCGGCGTGATTGACGAGCTGATCGCAGCAGAGCGTCAGGAAATCGCCGAACATGATCTCGATGATCGGCCGCGCGCCGCCGAGCGCGAGCCCGTTACCGATGCCGACAATGGCCGCTTCGCTGATCGGCGCGTTGATGACGCGGTCGGGAAATTCGTCGGACAAGCCCCGCGTGATCTTGAAGGCACCGCCATAAGGCGAGCGAATGTCCTCGCCGATGAGCACGACCCGATCGTCTGCGCGCAGCCACGCGCGCAGCGCGCCATTGATGCCCTCGAGCTGCGTGCCCTCTTCGATTTGCGTTACACGGCGCAGGACTGTGCCGGATCGGACCCCGACCGTCGCCGGAAGCGCATCACGCGGCTTGCCGGCCGCTGCGCGCGCCACGGCACGCTCTACGCGCTCACGGGCCCCAACGAATTCGGGCGCATCGCGCCGGCTGCCGAGTGAGGCGAGCATTTCGTTTACCGGGTCGCGCGCCGCGAACCCGGCGATCTCGGCGGCGTCGCGATTGTCGTCACCCTTCGAATGTGCGGCAAGGCGATACGTATCCACGCGCACGAACGCAGGCTCGCAGCGCTCGCGCACGAGCCGGACCGCGTTCTGGAGCGTCTCGCCCAGCGTCTGGTAATCCCAAGTGCTGCCGGCGTAGGTCGTGATGCCGAACGCGGCCGCGCGCGCGCAGATATCGCCGGCCAGCGTTTCGCGCTGATGGGTCGACTGCGCGTACAGATTGTTCTCGAGCAGGATCAACAACGGCAAACCCCACTTCGCCGCCATGTTGAACGTCTCGTAAATCACGCCTTCGCCGAGAGTGCCATCGCCGATGCACACGGCCACGACACTGCGACGACCGACTCGCTTCTGCGCGAATGCGAGTCCGGCGGCCACGGGGACGATGCCGCCTTGCACGCCATTGCTGTAGAAGCGCCGCCCGCAGAGATGCTGACTGCCGCCGATGCCGGTGCAGACACCGGCGCTCGTGCCCATGATCTCCGCGATCAAGCCTTCGACGTCGTCCGTCCAGGCAATGAAGTGCCCGTGACAACGGTGGTTGGAAAAAATGATGTCGCGTTCGGGATCGAGGCTCTCCGCCAGCAGCACCGCCGACAGCTCCTGCCCGATGCAGGTGTGCGTCGTGCCCGCGACCTTCCCTTCGGAAAAGAGTGCGAGGAGGCGCTCTTCCACGAGCCGGATGAGGTACGCGCGCTGCAGGCGGGTGTCGATCATCGCGCCTGGGCTCCGGCGATGCGTGCACACACCGCGGGAATACTGACCATGTCCGTCGCGTCGGCGCCATCGAAACGCACACCGAACTCCGACTCGAGCGCAATGATGAACTCGACGTGCTTCAGCGAAGTCCAGCGCGGCTCCGTCGCTCGCTCGAGCTGCGCATGAAAGGCGATCCGGGGCCCGAACACCCGTCGAAAGACCTTCTCGATGCGGACGAGGAGCGCCGCATCGTTGACCACTGCGCTCATGGACTCGAGCCGTCGTGTGCGAGACGCGGTCCGGCAGTGTTGGTGACGTGGAGCTGAGCAGTGATGAAGTCGGCGAGCATACGGTGACCCTCTGCGGTGGGGTGGTTGTTTCGATGCATGACGTAGAGCGAGCCCGGATCGGTTACGGACTGAAACATGGGCACGGTATCGATCACCTCGACTCCGCGTGCGCGCAGGAGCGCCGCGAGGTGCTCGTGATGCAGCGGCTCGGCGAGATCGTGGCTGACCACCTCCGCGTACAGCGGCATGATCACCACGACGAAGCGACCGCCCCAGCTCTCCGTCGTCCGCCGCGCCAGGTCGATGCTCTGCTCCCACGGCCGCAGGTCCGTCGGTTCCGCAGGCTTCTCGAGCAACTCGGGCAGATGCAGGCGCTTGCGCAGCAGTGAAAGCGTGAGGATTCCCGCGAATCGGTCGCGCTCCGCGGCTTTCACCGCGCGTGCGATGCTTGCGTCCGCTTCGTATTGCACCTGAATGGCGATGCTGCGCATCGCCTGATCAACCTCGGCGCGCCGCTCGAACAGGTGCTGCGAGAACGTTGGATCGAGATAGCGGCTCAGCACCGGATCGTGCAGCTCGTCGCGCGTGTCCGCCGTCCACGGATGCATGATCCACAGCACGAGCGGTGGTTTGAGCGGCTCGACGTATTCGCGGAACGTGCCGAGCATCGAGAGCGTGCCGCTGCCGGCCATGCCGAAGTTCGCGAGATTGGGATAGATGTGCCGGAGCCGCGCGATGAGGCTCGAGCCGTTCGCGACGCAGTGCCCGAGCGTGAAGGACGCGCCGATCGCCGCCACGCCGACGTGACCGCTCGCGATCAAGCCCGGCGGATTGTTGAACCCGAATTCATCCGTGTGAAACGTGACGTAACGGCCCGCCTCGTTGCACTCGACCACTGCAACGTTCGAAGCGTGCGAGAGCGGGAACAAGCCTTCCGGCAACTGCTGGCGCACGCGCGGTTGGCGCGGCCACTCACGCGAGATGCCGGGCAAAGCGTCGATGCCCTGGGCACGCAGCTCGGCCACGATCTCGGATTTGGTGCGCAGGTCGAAAGGCAGGCCGAGCCGGTCCGCATCGATCTTGCGCGCGTGCTGCGTGGAGGGCGGATCGGGCGACACGATGTGGATCATGATCTCGGCGCCGAGCAGCGCCGCGATGAGCGCGCCAAGCTCGAGAGTCACGCGCACGACACCCGTGGAGGACAGCTTCAGGGCGGCGTAGCCAGTGGCCAGCGCGGTGCCGACCAGCAGTCCGACCACGCTGATCGCAGCGGCGCCGGACATGGCTGCGAGCCGGCCGCTCAGCGCGAACAGCGCCAGCACGCCGAGTGTTCCGACGCAGAAGCCGAGCAGCGCTAGCCTAGCGAGCCAGGCCGACGGCGATTTAGCCTTCCCCATATGGTGTTCTTGTGCTTATTGCCGGCTCGCTCTTGTCGGCTCCTCGTTATCTTGGAGCTCTCGGCGCGCGCGGTGAGCGATGCATTGTCTCCGAGTGGGCCGCCGGGTGCACGCACCTTCAGACATAACGTGCGCTCCGTCACGGTCTCTGAAAAGGAGCGGCGCCATGATTTGTGCAAATTCTGGAGCGCAAATTGATTATCGACGGGCGACGCATCCCGGCGCGCACCCAGCTAGCGGCGGATATCTGTATCGTGGGCGCTGGCGATGAAGGTAT
>CAZIGW010000123.1:0-22022 GCA_964538565.1 uncultured Hyphomicrobiales bacterium
AAAGAAAAAGAGAAGGACGCCTGAAGGACTCCCTCCGCATCTGAAGACGGTGCGGCCTCAGCGGCCCGGCCGAATCATGCGGCCGAACGCGGCGCCAAGACATTCGCACCGGCCATGCGACGCCCGAATCCTCACGCGTGGGCGGGTGAATTCCGGTTGCGGCCGGGAAGCCCGATGGCGAAGCGCGCAGCAGCGCCGGCCACGTATCCGAACTGGATCGCAACCGTGGCGATCCCGATCGCCAGCAACGCCTGCCCGAGCCCGATGCCGTGCGCCAATCCGGCTGCGGCAATCAGCAGCGCCGCCGCAATCACCGGCAGAACGAAAAAGAACACCTGAAAACGAAGACCGACCACCGCGCCCACCAGGGCGCTGCCTGCCGCAAGCGTCAACATCTGAGCCGCTCCCCTTCGCCGGTGCGCCGAGCGCACCTCCCACCCCGAACGGACGACGCGGACAACCACCCGGTGAGTCGTCACGGTCCAACGCAATAAGAATTGGTTAATGTGGAGTTAATGTGTGTCGAATATGGCTCGATTGTGTTCCAGAGATGGCAACAGCCGCGTGATGACAAGAACTGATTCGAGCAGAAAGACGAGTAGACTTGCGGCGGGCACGAGCAGCTTTGTCTGATCGTCTGCGCCGATGTTCAGGTCTGCGCCATTCGCCAAGGATTTTCTTTCCGGCTTCGAGGGCACCGGCAATCGGCCGGCGACATCCCGACGGAAATCCGGCTCGAGAGCACACCGGTTCGCGGTGCCCCGAGCGTCCCGGTGCTCCATCGATCTCACGTCCGCTGCGGCCTCGCCAAGTCCCGGCAATCTAAAGAATTTCATTACCTCTCTTACCTAAAGTCAGGCTTGGGCGCCGGCTCCGTGCCGTGCCGGTACGGTGAAGGTTTGCGGGGAGACGCCGCGCGCCGGTTTCAATCTGATTGCGGCGATTCATCGAACACCGTTGGTCGTGAGGTTCTCGGTTGCTCGTTCGACTGGTTGCGATTCGGGTCACACATGTTGAATTCCTTTCGGAGCCAGAAGGCGGAGAAAGCGAGCCGGGCCGACATGTTGCCCGCCGAGATCGCCGCCATCCTCGAGCGGCTGGCGCCGAGGAGGTCCGGCCTGTGGCCGATCACGACGCTGATCTCCTGCGGGTTTCTGCTGGTCGCCGGCGTTGCGCTCGTCACCACCGTGCTGGTCACCGAATTCCGCACGCGGGCGCTCGCCAACAGCGAACGCGAACTGCGTAACGTCGCGCTCGTCCTCGCGGAACAATCGGATCGGACCCTCCAGGCGCTTGCGCTCGTGGAGAGCAGCATCGTCGAACGCGCGCGCGCCTATTCGATCGCATCGCCGGCGGAATTCGAACGGGCGATGTCCGGCGAAACCGTGCACGCGATGCTCAAGGACAAGATCAACGGCCTTCCTTACGTGCGCAGCATGTCGCTGTTCAACGCCGAAGGGCGGTTGATAAACTTTTCCCGCGAATGGCCGATCCCCGAGCTCAACATCGACGGGCGGCCGTTCTTCCAGGCCCTCAAGGCCGACAAGGGCCTTGCGCCGATCATCAGCGAACCGATCTTCAATCCCCAATTCGACAGGTGGGGGATCTATTTCGGCCGCAAGATCCTCGCGCCGAACGGCCGGCTCCTGGGATTCATCAGCGCCAGGATCGATCTTCCCTACTTCGAGAACCTGTTCGGTTCCCTCGCGCTCGGCGAGCACAGCACGATCGCGCTTTTCAGCTCCGAGGGCGTGCTCATCGTCCGCCACCCGCGTATCGAATCGATGATCGGCCAGCGCTTCACCGGCGTCGCCGACGCCTTGCGCAACGGGGACGGAACGAGCGGGACGGTCCGGCTCGTCGGCCGGATGGACGGCAAGGACCGTCTTCTCGCCGTCCACCGCCTGGCCAGCTATCCGCTGATCGTGAGCGTCGGACTGGACATTTCCGACATCTTCGCCGACTGGCAGCGCCAGGCGCGATACCTGACGATGGCCGGCGTCCTGGCCACGATCGCGATCGTTGCGCTCGTGGCACTTCTCGCGCGGCAATTGATGCGCGCGCACGGCCAGGCGCAGCGGAAACTGATCGAGCAGAAGCGGCAGCTCGACACCGCGCTCAACAACATGTCGCAGGGGCTGTGCATGTTCGACGCCCAGGCGCGGCTCGTCGTCTGCAACGAACGCTACCTGCAGATGTACAACCTCTCCGCGCAGGCGGCGATGCCCGGCTGCACCGTCGCCGACCTGCTCGTCCAGCGCAAACAGGTCGGATCGTTCTCCGGCGACCCCCAGCGCTACTGCTCCGAGCTGCTGGCCGCCATCGCGCGCGGAAAGCCCTACGAACAGCTGATCGAGACCGCCGAGGGACGCACGATCCAGATCGTCAACCATCCGCTGGCCGATGGCGGCTGGGTCGCGACCCACGAAGACATCAGCGAGCGGCGGCGGACCGAGCGGCAGATCGCCTACATGGCGCGCCACGACGCGCTGACCGATCTCGCCAATCGCGTGCTGTTCCTGGAGAAGATCGACGAGGCGCTGGCGCGGCTCCGGCGCGATGGCAACGGCTTCACCGTGTTCGTGCTCGACCTCGACGAATTCAAGACCGTCAACGATTCGCTCGGCCATCCGGTCGGAGACGCGCTGCTCAAGGCGGTGGCTGAACGGCTGCGGGCCGCCACGCGCGAGATCGACACGGTGGCCCGGCTGGGCGGCGACGAGTTCGCCATCCTGCAGTCCGTCGAGGGCGACCAGAGAGAAGCGGCCATCACGCTCGCGAGCCGGCTGCTCGAAGCGATCAGCACGCCGTTCGAGATCGCCGGGCACCAGGTCATCGTCGGCACGAGCATCGGCATCGCGCTGGCGCCGCACGACGGCACTGCCGCCGACCAGCTTCTCAAGAACGCCGATCTCGCGCTGTACCGCGTCAAGGCCGAGGGCCGCAACGGCTTTCGCCTGTTCGAGATGGAGATGGAATCCGAGGCGCTGCTGCGCCACGCCCTCAGCATCGATCTGCGCACCGCGATCGCGCGCGGCGACTTCGAACTGCACTACCAGGCGGTGTTCGACGCGGCCACGCAGGAGCCGCGCGGCGCCGAGGCGCTGGTGCGCTGGCGCCACCCCGAGCGGGGAACGATTCCGCCCGGCAATTTCATCCCGCTGGCCGAGGACACCGGGCTGATCGTCCCGCTCGGCGAATGGGTCCTGCGTCGCGCCTGCCAGGACGCATCGAACTGGCCGTTCCCGGTCAAGATCGCCGTCAACCTGTCTCCGGTGCAGTTCCAGCGCGGCAATCTCGTCGAAACCGTCACGCGCGCGCTGGTCGATTCCGCCCTGTGCCCGGAACGGCTGGAGCTCGAGATCACCGAGTCCGTCTTGTTGCAGAAGAACGCCGACAACCTGGCGATGCTGCACGAGCTCAAGAGTCTCGGCGTCTCGATCGTGCTCGACGACTTCGGCACCGGCTATTCGTCGTTGAGCTATCTGCGCATGTTTCCGTTCGACAAGATCAAGATCGACCAGTCGTTCGTCGCCGAAATGACGGTGCGCGCCGATTGCGCCGCGATCATCTGCGCCATTACGGGTCTCGGCAAGAGCCTCAACATCGTCACGACCGCCGAAGGGGTGGAGACGCTGGAACAATTCGAACTTCTGCGTGCGGCCGGCTGCGACCTGCTGCAGGGCTATCTGTTCGGCAGGCCGTGCCCGGTCGCCGATCTCGAACTGGGGACACTCCGACACCTCGCCCTGGACCTGGCGACCTGATCGAAACGCAGGACGCGCGGTCCTGGGGAGGACCGGGGAAGAAGGGGACTGAAGACGTGGAATACGGAACAATTCGCGACCAGGGTGCGCCGGCTCGTGCACGAGCGGGCGGAGCAGAACGCATTTGCGGGACGGGTCGCCAATGAGCCCGCAGCAGACGCTCATTGACGAGCTCGACCGGGCGGTCTCGCACGTCACCCCGGAACGGCGTGCCGGCATGCTCGAGCACGTCACGGACCTGTTCATGCACGGCGGCGAACAATACTCCGAGGAGCAGATCGCGCTGTTCGACGACGTGTTCGTGCGGCTGGTGGCGGAGATCGAGACGTCCGCGCGCGCCCTGCTGGCGCAGAGGCTTGCCCGATCGGCCCACGCCCCGCCGAACGTCACCCGCCTGCTGGCATTCGACGATGCGATCGAGGTAGCCGGCCCCATCCTCACCCATTCCGAACGCCTCGACGAGAATTCCCTGGTCGAGAACGCGCGCACCAAGAGCCAGCGCCACCTGCGCGCGATTTCCCAGCGCAAGACGCTGAGCGCCGCGATCACCGATGTCCTTCTCGAACGCGGCGATCAGGACGTCGTCCGGCAGACGGCGGCCAATCCGGGCGCCAGGTTCTCGGAAAGCGGCTACGTGATCCTTGTCGAAAAATCGAAGGACGACGACCAGCTGGCGCTCAGCGTGGGCATCCGCGCCGACATCCCGCGGCATCATTTTCTCCGCTTGCTCGCGAAGGCCTCCGATGTCGTGCGCGCCAGGCTCGAGGCGGCGGATCCGCAGGCCGTGAACGAGATCCAGAATGTCGTGGCGACCGTCACGCATCGGGTCCAGGCGAGGACGGCGGCGGAGTCGCACGACTACGCGCGCGCGCGCGCCCGGCTCGATCCGCTTCATGCGACCGGCCAGCTGCGCGAGGCGGACGTCGCCATCTGGGCGAGGGCCGAGAAGTTCGAGGAAACCGTGGTGGCGCTCGCGCTGCTCAGCCATCTCTCGATCGAGGCCGTCGAACGGGCGATGATGCACCCGCGCGCCGAGTCGCTGCTCATGATCATGCGGGCGATCGGACTGTCGTGGTCGACCTGCAAGCCGATCCTGCTGCTGCGCGCCACCGGAACCGCGGTATCAAGCCACGAGGTCGAACACGCCCTCAGCGTCTTCGAACGCCTCAAGCCGGAAACGGCCCGGCAGGTCCTGCGATTTCAGCAGATGCGCGAAATCGCCGGCCGGCCGCGGAACTGACGGGACGGGTCCGGCCCGGCCGCCTGAGGCCTCTCAGGCGGCGCTGCGGCGAGCCGCGGCGGCGCGCGCGTAGGCGGCGCGCACTTCCTGCACCGATTTTTCGATCGCCGACCAGAGCGCGGCCACCTCGGAAGCGGCCGAGGACCGCGGGTCGTATTCGCGCACGCCCTCGCCCGACTCGAGTGAGGCCGCGTAGTCGGCACGCTGGGTGATCTGGCCCGACCACACCGGAATGTTGAGGCCGTGCAACACCTCGCGCACCTTGGTGACGAAGGCGGCCTCCGCCTCGTTGCGGGTCGGCGGCGCCGCGTTGATCACCAGCGCGTAGGGCCGGCGCGATCTGCGGGCGAAATCGATGGTCTCGCGCACGGCGGCGAGATCGAAGACGGCAAGGCGAACCGGAATGACGACGAGCGTCGCCGCCCGGATCGCGTCGCCGACGACGCTCGAGGTGCTCGGCGGGGTGTCGATGAACACCCATTCGTAGCCTTCGCGCTTGGCGGTCCTGAGGATGTCGACCACCCCGCGCGAGCCGTCGCGCAGCGGTGGTTCGTGGATCTGCCGCAGGTTGCGCCACAATGTGGCCGACCCCTGCGGGTCGGCGTCGACCAACAGACAGCGCCGCGGCCGCCTGGCCGCGTGGGCGGCGACGTGAACGGTCAGCGTGCTCTTCCCGGAGCCGCCCTTGCGCGATGCGAAGACGATCACGTTCATGGCGAATCAGCCTCGCAGTATTGTGGCGGTAACTTGGCAATTTGCAAAAGGGAAAAATGCAAATCTCGCGGTAAGATAGCGGCGGGCGGCGGGAAATGCGTACGAAAGTATGGCCACGTGTGGCTTGCGGTTGCTCCTCACGACAACCAGCGCGCGTGCGGCGAGGCGGTAACGGCCGCGGCAGGAGCGCCGGCCGGCGTCGCGGCGAAGCCGCCCGGCCACCCGCGGACCGGCGTCCCAAGGCGACGGCGGGGACTCGCAGGATTGCCGACACCGCGTTTCGAGACCCCGTCTTCGGAGCGGCGAAGTCTCGCGTCCTGTCTCGCAACCGATGAGTTTCTCCCCGATTCCGTGATGCCGTATCCGCGCGCGCTCCACGCGGAGCACCGCACGCGTCGGTCCACACAGGCGCGCGCACAAACAAAACGACTCTATACGCGGAAATTTGCGATGGCCGCGCCCGTCCGCGCGGGATCGTACGAATCATAGCCGGCGATTTCGTCAAAGGCGTGTCGAAACCCGGTCGTCGCGGAGCTGACGTCCGCGCGATCCCGCGCGGGCCGGATTCTCGCACACCAACGCAACGCCCGACGGCATCGGGTGCGCGAAGTCGGCACCGAACACGTCGGTATCAAATCGGGACAGCCGCCGACGTGCATCGGTCAGATGAACAGCGGTTCATCTGACGCGCGGCGGTCGCAAGCCGCAGGAACCGAATCAACTTGGCGTTTGTTTGCGCAACATCAAGTCGTGCATGAGCGCACGCACCGTACTCTCGGGGCGGGCGGGAGACGACGCAACGAAGAGAAGGAGTTCAACCGATGCGAAAAGCGCTGATTGCGGCCGCAACAGCCGCGAGCTTGTGTGTCGGAGGCTCGCTGATCGCCAGTCGGGCAGACGCCATGACGCTCTCGACTCCGGCCGGCGTCGCCACTGCCGTCGACCAGACGCAATCCGTCGGCAAGGTCGCCTACGTGTGCCGCCGATGGTGGAACGGATTTCGCTGGGTCCGTCGATGCTGGTGGCGTCCGGGTTCGTATTGGGGACCGCGGCCGTACTGGGGCCCGCGTCCCTTCTGGGGACCGCGCTGGCATCGGCATTGGCGTCGCTGGTAAGTCCAGCCTCGGGCGGGCGGCTTCGGCCGCCCGTTTTTTACGCCAAGCATCCTACCGCCGCGACCGCATCAGCGCCGCGCGACATGGGCCGGAACAAAATCGTCGGATTCCGATTGAGATCGCGGTCAACACGGGTGCGTGATCCGGCGAAAGAGGCGCTGTGTGGAGCGGGCAAGGGATCGCTGCGCCTGTCTGACAGAGCGGGAGCGCAGTCGGGCGAGCAGATCTGGTCGCCGGCGCTCCCGGTGCCGGAGGTTCGTCATGCCCAACCCGTCGCTGCCATCCACGCCTTCCATCATCCGTCGACTCGTGCTGGCGAGCTTCGCCGCTTGTCTGGCAGGTTCAGCAGCGGAGGCGAACGTTCTGGTCGCGGTCGACAAATCGCGGCAGCAGATGACGGTATCGGTCGACGGAATGCCGCGTTACCGCTGGGTGGTATCGACCGGACGGGCCGGTTACGGGACGCCGAACGGCACCTACCATCCGGTGCGACTCGAGCGCCAGTGGTTCTCGAAGGAGTACTACAACTCGCCGATGCCGTACTCGATCTTCTTCCGCGGCGGCTATGCGATCCACGGCAGCTATGAAATTTCCCGGCTCGGCGGTCCGGCCTCGCACGGCTGCATCCGGCTGCATCCCTCGGACGCCGCACGGCTGTTCGCACTCGTCAAACAAGAAGGCATCGGCAACACGACCATCGTCGTATCGGGGCACAATCCCGTGGTGGCGCGGCGCAGCGTGCGCCAGCCGCCGGCCGAGGACGCGCGCCGAGCGTACGGCGAAGACGACGGCCAGCCGCTGCAGATCTCGCCGTACGGGCCGCCGCGCTACCCGAGCGGGTACACCCTCGCGCCGAGCGAACCGCCGCCGCCACGCCGCGGGTTCGTCTTCCCGTTCTTCGACGCGTTTTGAGCCATCGGCGCATCGGTCGGGCTCGCGGCCCGATCAGGCCACGGCCGATCCGCGGGCGCGCCGCGCCTACTGGCCGTGACTTTCCAGAACCGCCAGGCAGGGCTTGCTGATCTTATTGCGCTGCGCCTGCAGGCAGGCGAGCACGCGGAACGTGTCCGGCATGGCTTCGCGACAATGCCGCTGCACGTCGCGGACGCACGCCCGCTGCTCCTCAGCAGTGCCCTGCAGGAGACCGCCGGAAGAGGAGCCGGCCTGAGCGAACGCATCGGCTCCAGCGAACACGATCGGCGCGGCGAGCGCAGCGAAAAGGAAGAAGGCGCGGGCGTGCATTGATCCTCGCATGATTTGTTGCCACGCGCCGATCAGGCACGGCCGCGCGATACCTGTCAATCCACATTCGGATTTGGTGGATCGTTCCATGCGTTTGCCGGCAGCCTGTGGACAACCTCGCCCGCACGGCGGCCGCGTTCCGCCGATGTTTCGCCGGACAAGGGCTGTGCGCGGCGGTTGAAAACATGTGGATCCGCGTGCGGGCCGGCCCCTCTGCGGCACGTGGCGCCGAGCCTCGGGACAATTCGTCCCGTTTGTGCCAAGAACCTGAGGGACCGGGGTTTTCCCGGCTGATGACGGCTGTGGAGAACGACCGGATTCCGGGAGGAAAGTTTCTGCGCATCATGACCATCGCTTCGCCTGGCGCCGCCACCACGCTCGCGCGTCTGTCCACGGATGGGGATACGGCCCGCACGTTCGCCGACCTGTTCGCGGAAGTGCTCGATGCCTCGACGACCGCGGTCGCGGCCTTCGAGACGGACGCCGATGAATGGCGCGTGGAGGTGCACTTCGCGACCGAGCCGGACCGGACGGCATTCCGCAATCTCGTCGCGGCGGCGAGCGAGCGCGCGGCGCAAACGCTCGTGTTCGAGCGCATCGCCCCGCGCGACTGGGTGGCGGCGAGCCTCGAGGGGCTGAAGCCCGTGCCAGCCGGACGATTCATCGTTCACGGCGCCCATGACCGGGCGCGCATCCCGCCCCATCGCATCGGCATCGAAGTCGAGGCGGCGCTCGCCTTCGGCACCGGACACCACGGCACGACCCGCGGCTGCCTGCTCGCGCTCGACTCGGTTCTCAAGCGCCAGCGACCGCGCCGCATCCTCGACGTCGGGACCGGCACCGGCGTCCTCGCCATTGCGGCCGCGCGCGCCACGCGCCGGCCGGTGCTCGCGAGCGATGTCGATCGGCGCGCCGTTCTGGTCGCGCGCGAAAACGCGCGCGCCAATCACGTCGGCCCCCATGTGGCCATCCTGCACGCGCGCGGGCTCGCCGCCGGGATCTTTCGCCGGCGTGCCCCGTTCGATCTGGCGCTTGCCAATATCCTGCTGGCGCCGCTCAAGCAGCTCGCGCGGCCGATGGCGGGGCTCCTCACCCCGCACGCGCGCGTCGTGATTTCCGGGCTCCTGACCTCGCAGGTCAACGCGGCGCTTGCAGCCTATCGCGACTGCGGCCTCGTGCTCGAGCGCCGCGTCGTCATCGACGGCTGGGCGACACTGGTGCTGACGCCGCGGCCGGCCCGACGCCGCCGGCCGACGAAGCAGCGCGGCGGCGTGACGGCCGAGTCGTTCAAACGGCGATTGACATGACCGCGCCGGAATCCCGCCGCGCGAGGATCAAAACTCGCCGTCCGTGGACGGAGCGATCAAGTGGCGACAACGCGCGATCTCGCGTTCCGCCTGGCGGCGGCGCGATTCGTACAGGGCCTCGAGAACGCGGTCGAACAGGGTCTTGCGTGACGTGAGGGTCCCGGCGACGGGGGTGGCAGGATTCGCCGTGGCGCTCGACATGGGTGTCGCTCCTTGTGGCCGGCTGTGACACCCTCCTGGTCATCCCTCCGATTCCGCAGCGCAACATACGTGATTCGCGGCCGGCGAAGAAGCCGATCGCCGCGCATGCCTCCTCGGCTTATCGCGCATGAACAGGGTCGTTTCCGAATGCGGCCGGCCCAGCCCGAAGCGAGCCCAAGGCCCCGTCCCCGAACGCAGCTTGTTGCTCTGCACAATGGAAGCCTGATAAGGCTCGGCGAAGACGCGCCGACGCGAGCGGGGCGTCCTGCGCGAGCAACACGGCATCCGGCCGCAAGCGCATCGGCGTGGCCGAAGGCCGTTGCCCCTCTTCCCACCGATCCATAGATTGCCGCCATGTTCGAGGCCCGATTCCAGTCGTTCGAAGACGCAGCCGATCGGGCGGCGAGCGGGCCCCGCGTGGCGGCGTTGCGCGCCGAACTCGAACGCCGTGGCCTCACCGGGTTCATCATTCCGCGCGCCGACCGGCATCAGAACGAATACGTGCCGGCCTGCGAGGAGCGTCTCGCCTGGCTGACGGGATTCACCGGCTCGGCCGGGATCGCCGTCGTACTGCGCGACCGGGCGGCGATCTTCGTCGACGGGCGCTATACGCTGCAGGCGCGCGAGCAGGTCGACACCGGAACCTTCGCGGTCCAGCACCTCGTCGACGCACCGCCCGACACCTGGATCGAGCGCAATCTCGGACCCGGCGACGTGTTCGGCTACGATCCCTGGCTGCACACCGTCGACGGCGCGGAGAAACTCGCAAAGGCCTGCGCGGCCGCCGACGCCAGGCTCGTGGCCGTCGAGAGCGATCCGGTCGACGCCATCTGGAGCGACCGGCCGCCGCCCCCGCTCGCGCCGGTGGTGCTGCACGACCTGCGCTTCGCGGGCGAAGCCACGCCGGCGAAGCTCGCGCGCATCCGCGCCGAAATCGCCAAGCTGCGGGCCGACGTGCTGGTCGTTTCCGATCCGCACGCGCTCGCCTGGACGTTCAACATCCGCGGCGGCGACGTCGCGCATACGCCCCTGCCGCTCGCCTTCGCGGTCATCCCGCAGAACGGCCGGCCGGCCATCTACATCGACGGCCGCAAGCTCACCAATGAGGTGCGCGACGCGCTCGAAAGCGTGGCCGACGTGCAGGAGCCGGACGCCTTCGTGCGCGATCTCGCCGCCTTCGGCACCGCGCACTGCACCGTGCGTCTCGACCAGGCCTCGGCCGCCGACTCGATCGGCCGCGTGATCACCGAGCACGGCGGCAAGATCACGAACGGGATCGATCCGATTGCGGTGCTGAAGGCGGTGAAGAATCCGGTCGAGATCGCCGGCGCACGCGCCGCCCACCTGCGCGACGGCGCCGCGGTCACGCGCTTTCTCGCCTGGCTCGACAGCGCGGCTGCGACGGGAACGCTCACCGAGATCGACGCGGTCGTCGCGCTCGAAAGCTTCCGCCGCGAGACCGGGCTCCTCAAGGACGTTTCGTTCCCGACCATCGCGGGCGCCGGCCCGAACGGCGCCATCGTGCATTATCGCGTGACGCGCAAATCGAACCGGCCGATCACGCCCGGCAGCCTGTTCCTGATCGACTCCGGCGCGCAATACGAGGACGGCACGACCGACATCACCCGCACGGTCACCATCGGCACGCCCAACGACGAGATGCGCGACCGTTTCACCCGCGTCCTCAGGGGCCATATCGCCATCGCGCGCGCAGTCTTTCCGGAAGGTACGACTGGCGCGCAACTCGACACGCTGGCGCGCCAGGCGCTCTGGTCGGCCGGGCTCGATTTCGACCACGGCACCGGACACGGCGTCGGCAGCTATCTCTCGGTGCACGAGGGACCGCCGCGCATCTCCAAGGTCGGCCCGACCGCCCTCAAGCGCGGCATGATCCTTTCCAACGAGCCCGGCTACTACAAGACCGGCGCCTACGGGATCCGGATCGAGAACCTGGTGCTCGTGACCGAGGCCCCTCCCGTCGCCGGCGCGGAGAAAGCGCTCAACACGTTCGAGACGCTGACGCTCGCGCCCATCGACCGGCGCCTGATCGAGCCGCGCCTGATGACCGCCGAAGAGACTTCCTGGATCGACGCCTATCACGAACGCGTCTGGCAGGCGCTGGCGCCGCAGCTCGACGAGCAGACCCGCGCCTGGCTCGACGCGGCGACGAGCCCGATCGCGGCGGGGTGATCGCCGCAGCCTCCCGCTCAGCGCCCGCGGCCGACGAGATCGAGCCACTCGTCTTCGGTCAACACCGTGACGCCGAGCTCGCGCGCCTTGTCGAGCTTGGAGCCGGCGCCCGGCCCGGCCACGACGTAGTCGGTCTTCTTCGAGACCGAGCCCGCCGCCTTGGCCCCGAGCCGCTCCGCCATGGCTTTGGCTTCCTCGCGCGTCATCTGCTCGAGCGATCCGGTGAAGACGACCGTCTTGCCGGCGACCGGGCTGTGCGCCACCGGCCGTTCCGCATCGAGAATGTGCACCTGCGCGGTGAGGCGCTCGACGATGCCGCGGTTGTGCGCCTCGCGGAAATAGGCGGCGAGCGCGTCGATCACGGTGTCGCCGATCTGGTCGAGCGCGTCCATCTCGTGCCGCACCTCCTCGTCGCCCTCGGCGAGAGCGAGGCAGGCGTCGTGAAACGCCTTCCAGCTCCCGTAGCCGCGGGCGAGCGCGCGCGCCGTGGTCTCGCCGACATGCCGGATGCCGAGCGCATAGATGAATCGCTCGAGCGAAATCTCGCGCCGCGCCGTGATCGCCTGGAACAGGTTGCGTACCGAGAGTTCGCCGTAGCCCTCCTGCTCCTCGAGCTTGATGTGCGCGTTGCGCGCCTCCAGGGTGAAGATGTCGGCCGGCTCCCTGACCCATTCCTTCTCGAAGAAGAGCTCGATCTGCTTGTCGCCGAGGCCTTCGATGTCGAAGGCGCGGCGCGAGGCGAAGTGCTTGAGATGCTCGATCGTCTGGTACGGGCAGGCGAATTCGCCGGTGCAGCGGGAGACCGCTCCTTCCTCGCCGGTGGCCGTCACGTCGCGCACAACCGGCGTGTGCAGGGGACACGGGCATTTCTTCGGGAAATGATACGCCTTCGAATCGCGCGGCCGCCGCTCGGAAACGACCTCCAGGACCTGCGGGATGACGTCGCCGGCGCGCTGGATCACCACGGTGTCGCCGATGCGCACGTCGAGCCGGGCGATCTCGTCGGCGTTGTGCAAGGTCGCGTTCTGCACCACGACGCCGCCGACCGTCACCGGGTCGAGCTTGGCGACCGGCGTCAACGCTCCCGTCCGCCCCACCTGGATGTCGATCGCCTTCACGATCGTCATGGCCTTCTCGGCCGGAAACTTGTGCGCGATCGCCCAGCGCGGACTGCGCGAGACGAAGCCGAGGCGCTCCTGCCAGTCCAGGCGGTCCACCTTGTAGACCACGCCGTCGATGTCGTAGTCGAGCGCGCCGCGCCGCTCCTCGATGTCGTGGTGGAACGCGAGCAACGCGTCGAGCGAGTGGCAGATCTTGGTCAGCGGATTGGTCTTGAACCCGCACGAGCCGAACCATTTGATCATGCCGGACTGGGTGTCGGCCGGCATCTCGCTCATCTCACCCCACGCGTAGGCGAAGAAACCGAGCGGCCGCGCGGCGGTGATCGAGGGATCGAGCTGGCGCAGCGAGCCGGCCGCCGAGTTGCGCGGATTGGCGAACACCTGCCGGCCGGCGGCCTCCTGACGCTTGTTGAGGGCGAGGAACGCCGACTTGGTCATGTAGACCTCGCCGCGCACCTCGCACACGCGCGGCACGTGCCCGCCCTTCAGGCGGTGCGGGATATCGGCAAGCGTGCGCACGTTGGCGGTGACGTCCTCGCCTTCGCTGCCGTCGCCGCGCGTCGCACCGCGCACGAGCTCGCCCTCCTCGTAGCGCAGCGAACAGGACAGTCCGTCGATCTTCGGTTCGGCCGTGAACACGGGGGCTTCGTCGTCGGCCAGGCGCAGAAAGCGGCGGATCCGCTCGACGAAATCGGCGACGTCCTGTTCGCTGAACGCATTCGACAGCGACAGCATGGGCACGGCGTGGCGGACCTTGGCGAATTTTCCCGCCGGGGCGGCGCCGACGCGTCGCGAGGGCGAATCCGGCCGCACGAGCGCGGGAAAGCGCTGCTCGATCGCCTCGTTGCGGCGCCGCAGCGCGTCATAGTCGGCGTCGGAGACCGTCGGCGCGTCTTCCTGGTAGTATCGCCGGTCGTGCTCGGCGATCTCGGCTGCGAGCCGCTTGAGCTCGGCCCTGGCCTGCGCTTCGCTGAGCTCGTCGACGGCGATCTTGGCGGTGTCACGCGCGGTCATGGGATTGCGGGCCGATCGGTGCGGTTGTTCAGCCCGCCGCCGCGCGGATCAGCCGTTCGGCGGCGGCGCGCGCCTCCTCGGTGATCTCCGCGCCGGCCAGCATGCGGGCGATCTCCTCGCGCCGGCGTTCGGGCACGAGCTCGCTCACGCGGGTGGCGACCCGTCGACCCCGGTCGAGGGCGTCCTTGCTGATGAGATAGTGGTGATCGGCGCGCGCGGCCACCTGCGGGGCGTGCGTCACGGCGAGCGCCTGGACGGTGTGCCCGAGCCGGGCGAGGCGCACCCCGATGGCGTCTGCCACCGCGCCGCCCACGCCGGTGTCGATTTCGTCGAACACCAGCGTCGGCGCCGATCCGCGGTCGGCGAGCACGACCTTGAGGGCCAGCAGGAAGCGCGCGAGCTCGCCGCCGGAGGCGACCTTCATCAACGGGCCCGGCCGCGTACCCGGGTTGGTCTGCACCCAGAACTCGACGCGGTCGAAGCCGTTCGGGCCGGTCGCGGCCGGGTCGCTCATGACGTTGGTCGAGAAGCGCGCGCGCTCGAGCTTCAGCGGCTTGAGCTCGCCGGTGACCGCCGCGTCGAGCTTTTCGGCCGCCGCGCGCCGCCGCTCCGACAGCGCCGCGGCCGCGGCGCGGAACTGTTCCTTGGCTTCGAGCGCCGTCTTCTCCAGCGCGACCAGCCGTTCGGCACCGGCGTCGATCAGGGTGAGGTCGGCGGCGTAACGCTTCGCCAGGGCGGCGAGATCGTCGACCGGCACGGCGTACTTGCGCCCGGCCGCCCGCAAGGCGAACAGACGCTCCTCGATGCGCTCGAGCGTGCGCGGATCCTGATCGGCGGCGGCCAGCGCCTGCTCGATGTGGCCGCGCGCCTCCTCGATCGCGTTGAGCGCCGCGTCGAGTGCCTTCACGGCCGGCTCGATGAAGCTCGGCGCCTGGCTCTGCCGCCGTTCGAGGCGGCGCACCGCCGCTGAGAGGCCGGCGACCGGCGACTGCGGTCCGCTGACCGCCGCGTGCGCGTCGCGCAGATCCTCGGCGACCTTCTCGGCCTGCATCATCGCGGTGCGCGTCGCGGCGAGCGAGGTTTCCTCGCCCGGCTGCGGCGCGAGCTTCGTGAGTTCCTCGACGGCGTGGCGCAACCAGTCGGCCTCGCGCTGCGCCCGCTCGACCTCGGCGCGATGCGTGGCGACCGCCTCCTCGGCCTCACGGCACAGCGCCCAGAGCCGTTCGACCTCGGCGGCGTCGCGCTCGAGCCGACCGTAGGCGTCGAGCAGGCGGCGGTGGGTCGAGGCATCCACCAGGGCGCGGTCGTCGTGTTGCCCATGGATCTCGACGAGCGCCGCACCGAGGCTCTTGAGCACCTGGACGCTCACCGGCTGGTCGTTGACGAAGGCACGGGTGCGCCCGTCGCCGAGCTGCACGCGACGCAGGATGAGCTCGTCCTCGGCCGCGATGTCGTTGGCGGCGAGCAACGCGCGCGCCGGATGGTCGGCCGGAACGTCGAACGCGGCGGTCACCTGCCCCTGATCGGCGCCCTGGCGCACCAGCCCGGCGTCGCCGCGTGCGCCGAGCGCGAGCGCGAAAGCGTCGAGCAGGATCGATTTTCCGGCGCCCGTTTCGCCCGTCAGCACGGACAGGCCCGCGCCAAAATCGATGTCGAGCCGCTCGATCAGCACGATGTCGCGGATCGAAAGCCGGGTCAGCATGGCCTGGGAGCCCCCGTGTCGCGGCGCCGACGGATGTTTTCCGCCCCTGTTGGCACCTCGGCGCGATTCATTCACCCGCCCGCGTCAGCACGCTCGCGTGCCGTGATTCGCGAGTCCGTCCGGATCGGAGTTTAGCCGATCCCGAGCTTCTTGAATGCCTTGCTGATCCAGGAACCCTCGTGCTCGGACGGCTCCAGCCCGCCGCTCTTCACGAGCGCATAGGCGTTCTTGTACCAGGGACTGTCGGGGAAATTGTGCCCCAGCACCGCGGCGGCGGTCTGCGCTTCCTGCACGATGCCGAGCGCCATGTAGCACTCGGTCAGGCGCTCGAGCGCTTCCTCGACGTGGCGGGTCGTCTGATATTGTGTCACCACCACCTTGAAGCGGTTGATCGCGCCGGTGAAATTCTTCTTCTTCAGATAGAAGCGCCCGACCTCCATCTCCTTGCCGGCGAGCTGGTCGCGCGCCACGTCGATCTTGCGCTTGGCGGTGACGACATATTCGGAGTCGGGATACTTGCGCGCCACCTCTTCGAGCGCGGCGATCGCTTTCTCGGTGCGGCTCTGGTCGCGGCTGATGTCCGGAATCTGGTCAAAATAGGACGCGCCGATGAGGTACTGCGCGTAGGCCGCGTCGGGGCTGCCCGGATGGAGCGTGACGTAGCGCTTGGCAGCGCTGATCGCGTTTTCGTAGTCGCGCGCTTCGTAGTAGGCAAAGGCCGACATCAGCAGCGCCTTGCGCGCCCATTCGGAATAGGGGTGCTGGCGATCGACTTCCTCGAATTTCTTGGCGGCGTCGGTGAACTCCTTCTTCTCGTTGAGAAGGAACAGGCCCTCGTTGTAGAGGCGGTCCGCCGGCTCGTCGGGCAGGACGTCGTCCTTATTGCCGAACCAGTTGAGGAAGTTCATCGACCCGCAGCCGCCGAGCGGCAGGACGAGCAGGGCGACGGCGAGAGCGCCCGCCAACCGCCGGCGCCGGGACGGCGCCGACACGGAATCGCTCATCGGTGCGTGCCAGCCGAATGCGTGCAGTCCCATGGATGCAGCCCAACCCCGTTTTGGTCCGCCGGCGCACGGCCCCTGCCCTCGCCAGACGGATATCGCAAGAGGACGTGTCTACCCGAAAAGCGAGCGCAGTTTAAGTGGTTAGGCTGACATTCCGCCGGGAATGTGGCGAATGCCGGAAGCCGACGCTCAGGAGACGTCCGGAGCGAAGGCCGGAGCGACGAGACCGGTCGTGACATCGGCGTGGCCGCGCGGCCGGCGTGCCGGGGCCTCCGCTTCCACCACCGTCCAGGCGGTCGGATCGGCGATCAGGGCAGACAAAACCGCGTGGTTGAGCTTGTGGCCGCCGCGCACCGAATGGAAGGCGCCGAGCAGCGGATGGCCCGCGAGCGTCAGATCACCGATGGCGTCGAGCGCCTTGTGGCGGACGAATTCGTCGGCAAACCGAAGTCCGTCCGGATTGAGCACCCGTTTCTCGGTGACCACCAGCGTGTTCTCGAACGTGGCGCCGAGCGCGTAGCCGGCGCTCCAGAGCTTGGCCACGTCGCGCATGAAGCCGAAGGTCCGGGCGCGAGCGACCTCGCGGCGGAAACTGTCGGGTTCGACGTCGAACGCGAGCGCCTGATGGCCGATCAGTGGATGGTCGAAATCGATTTCCACCTCGACGCGGAAGCCATGCGCGTAGGGGCGCAACTCGCCCATCGCATCGCCCTTCACGACGCGGACCGGCTTGAGGACCCGCAGGAAGCGGCGCCGCGCCGGCAAGGTCATGATGCCGGCCTGCTCGATGGCGGCGACGAACGGCGCCGCGCTGCCGTCCATGATCGGCACCTCGGGCCCGTCCACCTCGACAACGGCGTTGTCGATGCCGAGGCCGCACAGAGCAGCGAGCACGTGTTCTGCGGTGGAGCACAGGGGGCCGGAACCGTCGCCGAGCACGGTGGCGAACTCGGTCGCCGTGACGGCGCGGACGTCCGCGCGAATTTCCCGGTCCGGCTGGCTTTCGAGGCCGGTGCGCAGGAAGACGATGCCGGTATCGGCATCGGCCGGGTGAAGAGTCAACGTGACGGGTAAGCCTGAATGAACTCCGATCCCGGTCACCGATGCATCATCGCGAAGCGTCGTTTGCCTGCCGGCTTTCATCGTTACCGTCCCACACTGATCCCCGCGGCTGGCGCCGCGCTGGACGGTCGGATCCCGAGACAACGGCCAAATCCGTCGCTGGCCAGGTTTCCGCCGCCAATCTTCGTCGACCAGGTCTCGTTTTCGCCATGATTGCGGACGGTGCCCCCACGGCCCCCCGAAAATCATCCCCCGGCGAAAAGCCCCTTTAGTGGTCGAAACCTTAACACGCTCGGCGTTCAGACCAACTCACGGTTTTTTACTAACTGTTACCGCAATGAGTCCCCAATTCGACCCTCTTTCAGCCACCCCTACCACACGGGCGGGCCCGCGCCGGCGGGCCGTCACCGGCCGCCGTCGGTTGTCCGGGTCGTCCCGATCGTCTGTCTGCGGTGTGCCCGCTGTGTCTCTGAAAATTCTCCGCCATCTCAATGTGTTGAATCCTGGCGGCGCGGCCGCGCCGACGGTTCCCGGAACGCCGGGTGCGCCCGGCCGGGTCCGCACCGTTCAAGCGCAGGCCGCCGCATCCGGCTAGGTCGCCTGCCGGCGCAGAAAGGCCGGAATGTCGAGTTGATCGTCCTCGCTCGGGTTATTCACAGGGGTTTGTCGCCCATGGGCATCAAGTCCTTGTGGGGTCGAGCGTTTTGCATACTCGGATACCGGCTCCTGCGAGCGGCCGTCGTGGCGCGATTCGTGACGTGATTCGTGACGTGATTCGTGATTCGCGCGCGGGCGCGGTCCCCGCTCCGGGGCGGCCGCCGGCCGGGTGCTTTGCTCCTCCGCGCGCGCCTCGTCCTCGCGGCGCCCGAGGCCGACCGAAGCGAGCCGCTGCAGCAGCGTCATGCGCCGCTTTTCCGGGTGCTCGGGCTCGCTCATTTCCCCGCGCTGAGCCCGGATCTCGTTCTGCGCCGGCATCGGCAGTTCGTCGATCCGCGGCATGCGCGGCGCCCGGTTGGCGGGGCGTTCCGGCTGCGGCGGGATGAACGCCTTGGGCAGATGCGGCTCGACCGGCTGGGTGGTCTCACTGACGATCGGCTCGACGAACAGCGACGGTTTCGGCGCGATGGGCCGGATCGTCACATCCTCGGGGCCTCCGGGCAGCACCGCGGCCGCGACGGCGGCGGTCGCGGCGTCGGAGACTGCGTTGGGGACGGAGCCGGCCGGGGCCGGAGCGTGCGCCGGCTGCGGATTTGCGGCGCGCGCCGGCTCCGTCCGATCCATCCGGTCGGCGAGTCGCTGGGTGTCGGCGCGCAGGCGCTGGGTCAGCTCGGCGATGCGTGACTCGTGCGAGTTGGTGTTGGTGCGCGGCGCGGCCGGACGCACCACCTGCTGCTGGTCGACCCCGGTCGCCACGACCGACACGCGGATGATGCCGTCCAGGCTTTCGTCGAAGGTCGCCCCGACGATGATGTTGGCGTCCTGGTCGACCTCCTCGCGGATGCGGGTCGCGGCCTCGTCGACTTCGTAGAGGGTGAGATCGCGTCCGCCCGTGATCGAGATGAGGAGCCCGCGCGCGCCCTTCATCGACACGTCGTCGATCAGCGGGTTGGAGATCGCGGCTTCCGCGGCGCGCAACGCGCGCTTCTCGCCCGAGGCTTCACCCGTGCCCATCATCGCCTTGCCCATCTCGCGCATGACGGCGCGCACGTCGGCGAAGTCGAGATTGATCAGCCCTTCCTTCACCATCAGGTCGGTGATGCAGGCGACGCCCGAATAGAGCACCTGGTCCGCCATCGCGAAGGCGTCCGCGAACGTCGTCTTCTCGTTGGCGACGCGGAACAGGTTCTGGTTGGGGATGATGATGAGCGTGTCGACGACCTTCTGCAGCTCGGCGATCCCCGCCTCGGCGAAGCGCATGCGGCGCTGGCCCTCGAAGTGGAAGGGCTTCGTGACCACGCCGACGGTCAGGATGCCGGTCTCGCGCGCCACCTTGGCGATCACCGGCGCCGCGCCGGTGCCGGTGCCGCCGCCCATGCCGGCGGTGACGAATACCATGTGCGCGCCGGTGAGATGATCGCGGATCTCGTCGATCACTTCCTCGGCGGCGGCGCGGCCGATGTCGGGCTGCGATCCGGCGCCGAGACCTTCGGTCACCTGGACGCCCATCTGGATGATGCGCTCCGCCTTCGACATCGTCAGCGCCTGGGCGTCCGTATTGGCGACCACAAAATCCACGCCCTGAAGGCCGGCCGAGATCATGTTGTTGACGGCGTTGCCGCCGGCGCCTCCGACCCCGAACACGGTGATCCGCGGCTTCAGCTCACGGATGTCGGGAATTTTCAAGTTGATGCTCATCGCTGGCCTCTTCAATTCTCGGGCGTACGAACGCCGTCGGGTCTGCCGGTCCGCCACCGGCTACTTCGTCAGTCTCTCGATGCGGGTCCATCAAAAGCTCTCGCGCAGCCATCGGCCGACCCGTGTGATGTAACCGCCCGTTCCTGTCATCAGATGCCGCGTGCGCCGCGGTTCGAAGTGTTCGAGATGTGCCGCCTGGGGGTAGACCAGGAGTCCGGCCGCGACGGCGAAAGCCGGCCCCTTTGCCGCATCCGGGAGTCCGGAAATTCCGAGCGGACGGCCGATGCGCACCGGCCGTCCGAACATCCGTGCCGCCAGGTCCGGCAGGCCGGTCAGCTGGCAGGCTCCGCCGGTCAGGATGACGCGCGCGCGCGGCTCGGCTGCGAACGGCGACTTGGCCAGCCGATCGCGCACCATTTCGAGGATTTCTTCGACGCGCGGTTTGATGATCCGCGTGAGCGTCGCCCGGGATACCGACTGGGGCGGCTCGCGGTCATCCCCGCCGACGAGCGGGACGCTGATCATCTCGCGTTCATCCGAACCTCCGGCGAGCACACTGCCATACAACGTCTTGATTCGCTCGGCGTCGTAAATGCTGGCATTGAGCCCGCGCGCCAGGTCCATGGTGACATGATGCCCGCCGAGGGCGAATCCGTCGGCATGAACGAGGCGGCCGCCGGAAAAGGCGGCGATGGTCGTGGTGCCGGCGCCGAGATCGACGAGCGCAGCGCCGAGGTCGGCCTCGTCGTCGGCGAGCGCCGACAATCCGGCGACGTATGGCGCTACCGCCATGGCCTCGATGTCGAGATGGCAGCGCTCGACCGCGAGCATCAGGTTGCGCGCGGTGGCGATGTCGCAGGTCACGACGTTCATGTCGACGCCGAAGCGGCGCGCCAGCATGCCGCGCGGATCGCGGATGCCGCGGGCATCGTCGAGCGTGAAGCACATCGGGATCGAGTGCAGCACCACGCGCCCGTCGCGCACGGAGCGGCGGCTGCAGGCGGCGAGCACGCGCTCGACGTCGCCGTCCGACACCGTCGCGCCGCTCACGCTGTCGGAGGCGGCCATCAGCTCGCTCTCGATGCGTCCGGCCGAGATCGACATGACGACGGACTCGATGCGCACCTTGGCCATGCGTTCGGCGATGTCGAGAGCGTGGCGCAGGACTTCCTCGGTCTCGAGCAGATCGACCACGTTGCCGGCCTTCATGCCGCGCGCGCCGGTGTGGCCGAAACCGATGATCTCCACCGCATGGCTGCGCCGGCGCAGGACTTCCTGCGGCGCGTGCGGCCGCAGCCGCGCGATCAGACAGGCGATCTTGCTGGTGCCGATGTCGATCGCGGCGACGACCGCCGCGCGCTTCGGCGAGATCGGCTTCATCTTCGGCGTCAGGCCGTAGTGCAGGGAGTTCATACCGAGCCTCCCTTGCGCTGCTTCATCTTGTCCTTGAGCGATTCCTCGCGCGCATGCGCGGCTTCGTCCGACAGCCGCACCGTGACGCGATCGGCAAGTCGCAGGTCGACCACCGCGATGTCGCGCGAAAGGATGCGCTTGTCGCGGTCGAGCGCCACCAGCAGTTCGAGCGCGCGGGGGACGTCCGTTTCCGGCAGGCGCACATCGATGCCGTTCTTCAGATAAAGGTTCCAGCGCCGCTCCGCGACCAGCACCGAGGCGCGCACGTTGTTGCGGATGTCGGGATAGCGATCGAGCAGCGAGAGAAAATCCTTGGCGCGCGTCTGCGCGCCCTGCCCGACCACGAGCGGCAGGCCGACGAAGCGGTAGGCGACGAACGGCTCGAGCAAGGTGCCATCGGCGGCGATGACCCCGATGCGGCCGCCATGCTGCCACAACGCGAAGGCCTCGCGTTCGGTGACCGTGATCTGCAGCCGGTCGGGATAGAGTTTCGACACGGTCGCGTCGGCGATCCACGGATTTTGCTTCAGTTCGCGCCGCGTTGCCGCCACGTCGAGGAACAACAGGGAGGTGCG
>CAZIGW010000124.1:0-3246 GCA_964538565.1 uncultured Hyphomicrobiales bacterium
AGCCGCTTGGGCTGATCTCGCCCTCGACAAGCTGACACGACTTCGGCGGCCGGAAGTAGTTGCACTGCGAGCAGCTCTGGCCGTTGTTCGGGTGATCCTGGTATTTCGCGGTCTTCTTGTCGGTCTTCGTCTGCGCGGCGGCTATGGTCGCAAACGAGATGGTGCTGCCGCCGACGGCCACGGCGGTGAGCAGGCGGAACACATCGCGGCGCGACCGTGCGGGCAACGAGTCCTGCTGGTGATGGATGAGGGGCTTGTGACCGGGACCGGGCATCGACGTCTCCCCAATCAATTCAGTCGTCGCCACCCATGCGGCGAACGCGGCGGGCACGCCGGTGTTCCGTGTGGTGATGTCGCGGGGCGGCCTGGTTTCAACATGCGGACCACAAGCGCGGCGCTTCCCGCGACCACGAAGGGAGAAGGGAAGGAAGTGAGTGCTCAACGGTCCTTTGCCGAAAGCTAGCCCGCCACCCGCCCCTTCACCGCATTGGCCCAGGCGGGATACGTGATCCGCCCGTCGCTGGCGGCCGGGAACGCGCGGCGCGCGCGATCCTGCAATTCCGCGCCTTCGGCCGGCGACATCTTCTCCAACGAGAGCTTGACGCTCGGGCTGGCCAGCAGCGTGTCCCAGAGGTCGTCGAAGCCGTCAAAGCTACGCTCGACCGTGATGACGCGCGTCTCGACCTCGGTGAGCCCGGCACCGCGCCACAGGGCCTCCATCGCCTCGCGCCGCGCCGCCTCGACGCTCGGCGGATGCGGCGGCTTGCGCCCCATAGCGCGCAACTCCCGGAACATCGGCTCCTGCGGAAAGCCGCCACCGAGGATGTCCCACGCGTAGGCGGAGACCGAACCGCCAGGCTTCACCACCCGGACCATCTCGGCCACGCCCTTGGCCGGCTCCGGCACGAAGAACAGCACGAGGGCCATGGTCGCGGCGTCGAACGTATCGTCGCCGTAAGGCAGCTCCATCGCGTTGCCCTGGCGGAATTGTATTTTCTCCGCATGCGGCCGGGTGCGGGCGAAGGCGAGCTGGCCTTCCGACGGGTCGATGCCGTGCACCGCGCGCGGCGCCGTGCGCGTGACGATCAACTCGCTGAAGGCGCCGTTGCCGCAGCCGACATCGAGCCAGGTGAGGTCCGGTTGCGGCGCCAGCCAGTCGAGGAAGACCTCGCCGGCAAGCCGGCTCCACGCGCCCATCATGCGCTCGTAGGCGGCGCCATCGTCGAAGCGGATCTCGGCCATCGGTCCAGTCCCGTTCTGCGTGCGTCCCCCGCGCGCCGAGCATCCAGGGGCTACCGCCGGAAAGCAAGGGGAGGCGGCCGGACGTGCGTTCCCGGCATTCCGGCTGCGAGCATCGCCGAGCCCGCTCGCGGGAGATGCATCGGAGCGCCGGCAGGGGGACGGTCAATGCGGAGCAAGGAACATTCCTTCCGCTCCGCCGTTCTCCCCAGCAGCATCGTGGAGGAGGCGACACCATGCGGACCGCACCGGCCCTTGTCCTCGGCCTTGTCATCGCATCATCGACCGCGGCCTTCGCTTATACCCAGCAAGAGGCGGACGCCTGCACCCCGGATGCGCTACGGCTGTGCCAAGCGGCGATTCCCGACGCCCACCGCGTCGGCAATTGTCTTTATCATTTCCGCAGCCAGCTGAGTCCGGCGTGCGCGGCGGTGTTCGCGCGCTATGTCGGGCACGGCGCGCATCGGCGCACGCTGGCCGTCGACAACAATTGATAGTTTCATTGAGCCTTCCTCCGTCGACTGCCGGACCTCGCGTCCGGCATTTTTTTGTCGGCGACGCGTCGGACCGGCCTGCTCCGGAACCAAGGATTGCAATGACGCGTTGGAACCCGGCGGACCCAGGAGGCGACAGATGCGGTTTATCCTTTTCATCATCGTCATCATTCTGCTGCTCGGCGCGCTGCCGACGTGGCCCTACAGCAGCGGCTAGGGCTATTACCCGTCGGGCGGCCTCGGGCTGATCCTGATCATCCTGATCATTCTGCTGCTGCTCGGACGCATCTAGCGCGCGGGCAAGCGTGCGGGTCGCGTTGGGGGCGCGCGGCCCGCGACCGCTTGTCGGCCCGTGACGTCAGCGCGCCGACGCACTCGTTTTGGCGAAGCGCAGCCGGCAGATGAGACCGCCGGACGCGAATTCGAGGCGCGCCGAGCCCTGGAAGGCGCCGAGGCTGCGCTCGATCAGGCTGGTGCCGAAGCCGCGCTTGCCCGGCGCGCGGACCGCGGGGCCACCGCGCTCGCTCCAGACGACGACGACGTCGTCGCCGTCCATCGCCCAGTCGATGTCGATCACGCCGTGCGGTGCCGACAGCGCGCCGTATTTCGCGGCATTGGTGGCGAGCTCATGCACGATCAGCGACAACACCGACGGCAGCTTGCCGTGGAGCGTCAGCGGCCCGCCGCGCAGGGTGACGCTGGCGCTGCCATAGGGCGCAAGCTCCATCTCGATGATCTGCCGCAGGTCCACGCCGCCGCTGTCGCCGGCGGTCAGGAAGTCGTCCGATGCCGACAGCGCCTGCAGCCGGCCGGAAGCGCTCTCCCACACGTCGCGATGGCCGCGCAATTCATGCCGCAGGATGGCGTAGACGGTGGCGAGCTTGTTCTTGACGCGATGGCCGAGCTCCTCGACCACCACTTTGCGATAGGCTTCCTCCTCGTCGAGGCGGCGCAGCACGGCGCGATAACTGCACGCGATCCAGATGATCACGGCGGCCGCGAGCAGCAGCAGGCCGAGGCTGACGATGTCCGACGGGTCCGCATGCGTCAGCGACAGGCGCGGCGGCACGAACAGGTACCAGGCAACGAGCGCGCTGAGGACGGTGGCGAAAATGCCGGCCGCGGCACCGGCGACCAGCGCCGCGATCAGGATCGCCGGGAAATAGGTGGCGAAGGGCACGACGCCGGGCGCGATCACGTCGACGGCGAGGCGCAGCAGCGTCGCCACGGTGACGCAGCCGAGCGCGAACGCGAACGCCGCCGGCGAATTCGGTCGCAGCCCGCGTTGCACGAAGGCGCCGAGCCATTCCACCGGTCTGTGGTTGTCCATCGCCGTTACCCTGAGTGCCGAAGTTAGCGGTGGCGGAGGCGAAAGGACAGCGCCGCCGCTGCAACGGTGTTCCGCGGTCCCGTCGATTTTAGGACAGGTTGATGGCCGCGATCGCGCGCCGCTATTCCAATTCCTGAAAGCCGGCCTTGCGGACGGTGCGCGCGTGCAGGCGTTCGGCCTCGG
>CAZIGW010000125.1:0-14426 GCA_964538565.1 uncultured Hyphomicrobiales bacterium
GATCGCCAGCACGACGACCGCGAACAGAAGCCCCACCGCGTTGCCGATCGCGATGAGGTTCCACCCGGCGGCGGTGGAGAGCACGTCATGGGTGAACTGCGCGATCGACACCGGCGGCATCACCCCGAACAGCGATTCGTAGATCGCCTGGGCGGTGGCGAGCCACGCGAGGAAGATCAGCATCAGCAGCACCCCCATGGCGGCGATCGAGCCGATGGACGGCGATTGCAGCACGTCGAAGGCGTGCTTCCACGAGAGCTCGAGGCCGTGCTCGCGCCGGCGGCTCAGTTCGTAGAGGCCGATCGCCGCGAACGGGCCGACCAGGGCAAACCCGGCGGCGAGCGGGAACAACAGGGGCAACACGTTGTGCCCGAGTGCCGCCCCGCCCAGCATGAATCCGACGATCGGGTAGATCAGGCCGATGAAGATCGTGTGGCTCGGCATCGCCCAGAAGTCGACGATGCCGCGGACGAGGACCTCCTTGAGATCCGTGAGGGTGATCTTGCGGACGGCCGGAGGCGCCGGCCGCGCCGGTGCGCCGGCGATGACGTGCAAGCCTGCCATGGTCGCCTCCAGGGCTGGTATCTCAGGAACGTGGCGGCTCGCGCCGAGGGCCCGGCCGGCGTCGGCGGTCTCGCGCCGCGAACCGCCCCGCGAGTCTAGCGCCCGCGCCGGACACGGGCGTTCACGATCCCGCCACTGCGGGCGCGTGGAACATGGATCGGCGGCGCGGGGCGTGCCGCTCACGTGCGCTCACGCCCGTTCACGAGTTGCCACCGCCCCCTGTGCGGCATGCGGAGTGCGTGGTACCGCAGGGCATGGTTTCGAACAGGGTCTCCAGCCTCGAACTCTGGCGCGATCGGCGCGGACGGCTTTCGGCCCTGCGCCTCGTGACGCTCGCGTGCGTTCTGTGGCCGGCGGTCCTGACCGGTTGGGACACCTGGTGGGACCAGCTCGGGGCCCGACCGATCAACTACCTGATCCACCGCAGCGGATTCTGGGCCATCGTATTCATCCTGGCCTCGCTGGCGGTGACCCCGCTGCGCCAGGTGGCGCGCTTCGGCGCGCTCGTCGACGTGCGCCGGATGATCGGCGTCGGCGCCTTCGCGTACGCGGCCGTCCATATCTCGCTCTACGTCGCAGACCAGATGTTCGATCTCGTCAAGGTGGCGAGCGAGATCGTGCTGCGCGTCTATCTGACGATCGGGTTCGTGACGCTGCTCGGCGTCACCGCGCTGGCCGTGACCTCGAACGACACGATGGTGCGCCGCCTCGGCGGCCGGCGTTGGCGGCGCCTGCACCAGATCATCTATCTGCTGGCGGTGCTCGCGCTCATTCATTTCTTTCAGCAGACGAAGTCGGATACCAGCGTTCCGATGCTGGCGGCGAGCCTGTTCGGCTGGATGATGGCCTACCGGCTGCTCGCCGCGCGCTGGACGAGCGGTGACGTTCCGGCCTGGGCGACGGCGCTGCTCACGGTGGCAGTCGCCGCGCTCACGTTCGCCGCCGAGGCGCTGTGGATCGCGTTCCAGTTCGGCGTGTCGCCGCTGGTGGTGTTGCAGGCCGCGTTCGATGTGGAAGCGGGCGTGCGGCCCGGCTGGATCGTGCTCGCGGCCGGACTGGCGGCGGTTGCGGTCGGGCTCGCCCGTTCGACGGCGTCGAAATGGCTTTCCGCGTGGCGCGAGCTTCGGCCGTCCGGCGATACCGGCCGCGGCGAGCCGGTGCGCCAGCAGGTGCGGCCGTGACATTGCGGTCGCGCCCTTTTTGACTATCTGAAGGGCGCCGGCTGACGGGCGCCAGCGACACGAAGGAGCACCTCATGGTCTTGGCAAGAGCACGCTCGGCAATCGGCGCCGCCGGCACTATCGTGGCGACGGCCTTTCTCGCCTTCGCGGCCCCCCTCGTGTTCGGTCCCTGCGGCGTGCGCGCGGCGGAATCCGCCGCGGTCGTGCCGCCGCCGGCGAACGATCTCACGGCGGGCGACTCGGTTCAGACGGCCGTGCTGGCCGGCGGCTGCTTCTGGGGCGTGCAGGCGGTCTTTCAACACGTGAAGGGGGTCGAGCAGGCGGTGTCGGGTTACGCCGGCGGCAGCAAGGAGACCGCGCAGTACGAGACCGTGAGCAGCGGACGCACCGGCCACGCCGAATCCGTGCAGATCAGGTTCGACCCGCGGCAGATTTCCTACGGCAGGATCCTGCAGATCTACTTCTCGGTGGCGCACGATCCGACCCAGCTCAACCGGCAGGGACCGGACGTCGGCACGCAGTATCGCTCGGCCATCTTCTACGCCGACGAGGCGCAGAAGCGCGTGGCGCAGGATTACATCACGCAGCTCGACAAGGCCGGCGCCTTCAAGAGGCCGATCGCCACCCGCCTCGAAAGCCTCGCGGGATTCTATCCGGCGGAGGCCTATCACCAGGACTACGCGACGCTCCACCCGTTCAATCCGTACATCGTGTACAACGACCGGCCCAAGGTGGAGAATTTGAAACGGCTCTTCCCCGAACTCTATCGCGAGACGCCGGTGCTGGTCACCGCGGCCAAATCGAACGGATGAGCCGGGAGGCGAACATGGACGAGAAGACAGCCGGCAAGACCGACAAGGTCGTGAAGGACGAGGCCGCGTGGCGCGCCGAGCTCACGCCGATGCAATATGCGGTGCTGCGGGAGAAGGCGACGGAGCGGCCGTTCTCGGGCGAATACGAGAAGACGACGACGCCCGGCACCTATTGCTGCGCCGGGTGCGGACAGCCGCTGTTCGAATCCGACGCGAAGTTCGACGCCGGCTGCGGCTGGCCGAGCTTCACCCGGCCGGTCGACGAAACGAACGTCGTGGAGGAAAAGGACACGAGCCACGGCATGATCCGCACCGAGGTGCTGTGTGCCCGCTGCAGCGGCCATCTCGGCCACGTGTTTCCCGACGGTCCGGGGCCGACCGGACTGCGCTACTGCATCAACTCCGCCGCCCTGAAGCTCGAGCCCAAGTAGGCGCCAATCGACGCCGCTCCGCGTTCCATCGCCGGCCGCCGACGGGAAAATCCGCCCGCGCGATCATGACCATGGGGACGCCGGTCGCGATCTGTCGCTGGTACTTCGGGGGCATGCCCTGAAGATGCTCCGGCGCGCCACATCCGGGCGGTCGTCGGAACCAGGCCGGTGCGCGCGACCCGCTATGGCGGGGTCGACGCCGCCTCGACCAACAGGCGTCGTCGCTGGATGGGCGAGGTGGAAGAGCCCGGCCGCGCCGCGCACTGGAGCGCAATCCGCAAAGGTGGAAGGCGGTTTTGCGCGAGATTGCGCTCTCATTCCCTGGCTTCGCGCATCATCTCACCGGCGAACCGATTCCACGTCGCCGGATCATGCGCCGGCCAGGATTGCTGAATTCCGTCCTGCGCACGGCGCGGCATCCCGCCCCGGAAGCGGCGGGCGTCACGCGCGCGACACAATGCGCTCCCACAAGCAACGAGGGATTTCTGCCCCCGGGAGATTGCTTCATGGCGAATTTGACGCTTTACCACGCGGCACCCTCGCGTTCCTCGGTCGTGCTGTGGATGCTCGAGGAAATCGGCGAGCCCTATGATCTTCATCTGTTGAGCCTGAACAATGGTGACAACCTCGAGCCGGAATACCTGGCGGTCAACCCGATGGGCAAGGTGCCGGCGCTCAGGCACCGCGAAACCGTCGTCACCGAAGTCGCGGCGATCTGCTGCTATCTGGCGGACGAGTTCCCCAGGGCCGGCCTCAACGTTCCGATCGGCGATTCGCGCTGCGGCCCCTATCTCAAGTGGATGTTCTTCGCGCCGAGCTGCCTGGAGCCGGCCATGATCGACCGCTCGCTCAAGCGGGAGGGAGGCCCGCGCCGCATGCTCGGATGGGGCGACTACGACACCGTCATGGACGTGATCGGCAAGGGGATCGCGGGACCGTATCTGCTGGGCGACCAGTTCACCGCTGCCGACGTCGTGCTCGGTTCCGGCCTGCGCTGGGGCATGATGTTCAAGCTCGTTCCGGAACGTCCGGACTTCGTCGCCTACGTGAAGCGGCTCGAGGAGCGGCCGGCTTTGAAACGCGCCACCGAGAAGGACACGCAGCTCGCGGCGGCGTAGTCGGGCGGCGCTCTCGGGCGCCGCGCCGGCATGTGACGTCCGGGGACGGAGTCCAAAGCGGCATCTTCGCGGCCTCGAACGGGGCGACGTCGATCGAGAAGCTGCCGTCGGCGACCCCCGTCACCCCGCCGGGCTTGAGCACACGCGCGGCCTCGCGCAGCGCCGCGTCGAAGCCGCGCCAGTGGTGCGCGTTAGGGCTTCGTTTGCCGGGCGCAGCGCAGCACAGTGGGGGCTGCCGACCCGCATCCAACAGGCGAGGTGGGGTCGCGCTACTCCGCCGCTTCGGTGCGCGCCTTGCGCTTGGGCTCGCGCCGTTCCAGCACCGGCTTGAGGAACTGGCCGGTGTAACTGCGCTCGACCTTGACGATCTCCTCGGGCGGCCCCGAGGCGACGATCTCGCCGCCGCCGTCGCCGCCTTCCGGGCCGAGGTCGATGATCCAGTCGGCCGTCTTGATGACCTCGAGATTGTGCTCGATGACGACGACCGTGTTGCCCTGTTCGACCAGCTCGTGCAGCACGTCGAGCAGCTTGGCGACGTCGTGGAAGTGCAGACCCGTGGTCGGCTCGTCCAGGATGTAGAGCGTGCGGCCGATTGCGCGCTTCGAGAGCTCCTTCGCGAGCTTGACGCGCTGCGCCTCGCCGCCCGAAAGCGTCGTCGCCTGCTGGCCGACGTGGATGTAGTCGAGGCCGACGCGGTGCAGCGTCTTGAGCGTGTCGCGCACGCGCGGCACCGCCTTGAAGAACTCCGCCGCTTCCTCGACCGTCATGTCGAGCACGTCGGCGATCGACTTGCCCTTGAACGTCACTTCGAGCGTTTCGCGGTTGTAGCGCTTGCCCTTGCAGACGTCGCAGGTGACGTAGACGTCGGGCAGGAAGTGCATCTCGATCTTGATGACGCCGTCGCCCTGGCACGCTTCGCAGCGACCGCCCTTGACGTTGAACGAGAAACGGCCCGGCTCGTAGCCGCGCGCGCGCGACTCGGGCAGGCCGGCGAACCATTCGCGGATCGGCGTGAAGGCGCCGGTGTAGGTCGCCGGGTTCGAGCGCGGCGTGCGGCCGATCGGCGACTGGTCGATGTCGATGACCTTGTCGAGGTGCTCGAGCCCCTCGATGGCGTCGAACGGGGCGGGGGCCTCGGAGGCGCCGTTGAGCTTGCGCGCCACCGCCTTGTAGAGCGTGTCGACGAGCAGCGTCGACTTGCCGCCGCCGGAGACGCCGGTGATGCAGGTGAAGAGGCCGAGCGGAATGTCCGCCGTGATGTTCTTGAGGTTGTTGCCGCGCGCGCCGACAAGGCGCAGCAGACGGCGCGGGTTGACGGCCCGGCGTTCCGGCACCGGAATGGTCAACTGGCCAGTGAGGTATTTGCCGGTCAGCGAATCCGGGTCCGCCATGATCTCGGCAGGCGTGCCCTGCGAGACGATGCGACCGCCGTGCACGCCGGCGCCGGGGCCGACATCGACGACGTAGTCGGCGCAGCGGATCGCGTCCTCGTCGTGCTCGACCACGATGACGGTGTTGCCGAGGTCACGCAGCCGCTTGAGCGTTTCCAGCAGCCGCGCGTTGTCGCGCTGGTGCAGCCCGATCGACGGCTCGTCGAGCACGTAGAGCACGCCGGTCAGCCCCGAGCCGATCTGCGAGGCAAGCCGGATGCGCTGGCTCTCGCCGCCCGAGAGCGTGCCGGACGCGCGCGCCAGTGTCAGATATTCGAGCCCGACGTCGACCAGGAATTTCAGCCGCTCGCGGATCTCCTTGAGCACGCGGCCGGCGATCTCGTTCTGCTTCGGCGTGAGCCGCGCCGGCAGTTCGGAGAACCATTCGCCGGCGCGCTTGACGGACATCTCGGCCACTTCGCCGATGTGCAAACCGGCGATCTTCACGCACAGCGCCTCCGGCTTGAGCCGATGACCGCCGCAGGCGTGACACGGAATGTCCGTGAAGTATTTCGCGATCTCCTCGCGCGCCCATTCGGATTCGGTCTCGCGCCAGCGCCGTTCGAGATTGCGCACGACGCCCTCGAACGGCTTCCTGGTCTCGTAGGAGCGCAGCCCGTCGTCGTAGACGAAGCGGATCGTCTCCTCGCCGGAGCCGTAGAGGATCGCGTCCTGCGCCTTTTTCGGCAAGTCCTTCCATTTCGTCTCGAGCGTGAACTTGTAGAACTTGGCGAGCGCCTCGAGCGTCTGCGTGTAGTAGGGCGAGGTCGAGCGCGCCCACGGGGCGATCGCGCCCTTGCGCAAGGTCAGCGTCTTGTCGGGAATCACCAGATCGGCGTCGATCTTCTGCTCGACGCCGAGGCCGCCGCATTCGGGACAGGCGCCGAACGGATTGTTGAACGAAAACAGCCGTGGCTCGATCTCGGGAATCGTGAAGCCCGACACCGGGCAGGCGAACTTCTCCGAGAACAGGATTCGCTCGGGCCCGCTCTGGTCGTGGATCTTGGCGACTTTGCCGGCGGAGCCGGCCTGCGTCTCGGCGAAGTCCTCGGAACTCGGGGCGGCTGCCTGCGGCTTGCGCGATCTTTTCGCGGGTTCCCGGCGCGTCGTGGAAGAGGTGACGAAAGAGGGCGGCGGGGCGGCAGCCCCGGGCTGCGGACCGGCCGGCGCATCCGCGAACTCGACGACCGCCAGCCCTTCGGCGAGCTTCAGCGCCTGCTCGAAGGAATCCGCCAGCCTTGTTGCGATGTCGGGCCGCACCACGATGCGATCGACGACCACGTCGATGTCGTGCTTGAATTTCTTGTCGAGCGCCGGCGCGTCGGCGATCTCGTAGAATTTTCCGTCGATCTTGACCCGCTGGAAACCCTTCTTGAGGAACTCGGCGAGCTCCTTGCGGTACTCGCCCTTGCGGCCGCGCACGACCGGCGCCAGCAGATAGAGCCGCGTGCCCTCGGGCAGCGCCATGACGCGATCGACCATCTGCGACACGGTCTGGCTCTCGATCGGCAGCCCGGTCGCGGGCGAATAGGCGATGCCGACGCGCGCCCACAGCAGGCGCATGTAGTCGTAGATCTCGGTGACGGTGCCGACCGTCGAGCGCGGGTTGCGCGACGTGGTCTTCTGCTCGATCGAGATCGCGGGGGAGAGGCCGTCGATCTGGTCGACGTCCGGTTTCTGCATCATCTCGAGAAACTGGCGGGCGTAGGCCGAGAGGCTCTCGACATAGCGGCGCTGGCCTTCGGCGTAGATCGTGTCGAAGGCGAGCGAGGATTTTCCCGAGCCGGACAGGCCGGTGAAGACCACGAGCTTGTCGCGCGGGATCTCGATGTCGACGTTCTTGAGGTTGTGCTCGCGCGCCCCGCGAATCGCGATCACGCGCCCCTCGGGTCGGCGCGGACGGCTCTTGTCGAACAGGTCGTTCATTCTCGGGTTCCGGAGGCCGCTGGAGAATCAGGGGACGGTCCCCGGGCGCGAAAGGGGAGCCGCTTCGGAACGTAGTGAGAACGGCGCCGCTTTGCCAGCCCCCAGAGGGCGACGGAACAAACGGCGCGCCGATATCCCCAGCGGGGCCGGACCTCTGGGAGCCCAACGAAAGGCCGGCGTCAGGTCAGCCCGGATGTCCCTATGAACGGTGCTCAGAAGCGGTAGTTGATCGCGCCGCGCACCACCGAGAAGTTCGCGCCGGCCTGCACCTGCGAATAGGTGTCGGGGCCGATGGTCGCGGCCGAATTAGGTGTCGGTGCCGAGATCGACGTAAAGATATTCGGCGCGGACCGACCAGTTGCGCGCAAATCCGTATTCCAGGCCGCCGCCGACGGTCCAGCCGACGTGCGTGTTGTCCTGGCTCAGGCTCGAGGCGGGACCGGTCGACTCGCGCCGCACGTTGCCGTAGGCGGCGCCGCCCGTGACGTAGGCGAGCCAGCCGCCGTTGAATGAATAGCCGAGCCGGCCGCGCGTCGTGCCGAGCCAGTCGACCTTGGCGTTGCACGAGAAGCCGGGGTTCGGGCAGGCGTTGGAGCCGCTGATACCGGCCCAGTCGAGATCGGTCTCGAGCCCGAACACCAGCGGGCCGTATTCCCAGTTGTAGCCGAGCTGTCCGCCGACCAAGCCTCCGCTCAGGTCATGGCCGACATTGGGCGGCTGGAAGTCGTAGTCGTAGTTGCCCCAGGCGCCGCCGCCGTTGATGCCGATGTAGAAACCGGCCCAGGTGTAGATCGGCGACACGTAGGCGGGCGCCTTGTAGACCGGTCGTCCGAGATCGGCCGCGGACGCCGTTCCGGCGACGGTCGCAAACGCGAGGGCCGCGGCACCGGCGAGGAGAACGCGCTTCATCATCCGAGCCACCTTGATGACGTGTCAATCCACCGTATGGGACCATGCTACCAATGAATGTCGCCAAGGCGGCAGACACGCGGAAAAATGATGTTGAATTCGCGGCCGTGATTTCCGCCACGGCACGCGCCGGTCCGACGCAGGCGAGGAGCGTGCGTGCGGGAATCAGATCGGCGGCACGCTCCGGCCGCGCAACAAAAAAGGGCCGGCGCGAAGCCGGCCCTTTGAGTCTGCAAACGGCGACGTGTCTCAGTACGGACCGCCGAACCGGTAGTTCAGGCCGAACTTGACCGTGTCGATGTCGATGTTGCCGGAGGGGATTGCCACCCCGCCAACGTTGAAGTCGGAACTGTCGAGGCCGTAGTGCAGGTACTCGACCTTGGCGCTCCAGGCCGGCGCAAAGGCCCATTCGATGCCGGCGCCGGCGGTCCAGCCGCTGTTCGTCGTATCGGTCGAGGCCGTCACCCCAGCCGCAGTGGCGGAAATCTCGGTATGCGCCCAGCCGCCACCGGCCGTGCCGTAGATCAGCAGGTTGTTGGGAGCCGCGAAGCCAATACGGCCACGGACCGAGAACAACGCGTTGACCTTGTCCGATCCGGTGACCGGGATACCGCCGATGGTGAAGCTGGAATCCCTGCCGATATCGGCCCAGGCGCCGTCGCCTTCGATGCCGAACACCCAGTTGCCGACCTGATAGTTGTAGCCGAGCGTGCCACCGACGAACCCGCCGTCCGCGCTGCCGCCGAAATCATCGTCGGCGTGGCCCCAACCGCCCTGAACACCGAGATAGAAGCCCGTCCAGGAGAACGTCGGCGCGACCGCAGCCGGGGCCTTGTACACCGGCCGTCCGAGATCCGCGGCAGACGCCGATCCCGCGACCGCCGCGAGGGCCAAGGCTGCGACACTGGTAAGTAAGAGTTTTTTCATTTTTCGATCACCCCGGGTTTGAAGGTTATGAACTACCCCCGTGAGGGGCTTCATACCAGAGCGGTGGCCCAATGGCTGTCGCCGAGAAGCCACATCCACGGAAAAACGATGTCGAATTCCCGAGTATCCGACAGAATTTAGACATCCGGCGGCCGGTTGATCCGGCGTCCCGCCGCCGCATTTGGCTGAAGAGGGGACGTGCCGTGCCGTCCTCGCGGCGAATCACCGGGGCGGGGCCAAGCAACGACTGGTTCATCAGGCGGGGTCGACTTGTGTGACGCAAGAATTCCGACACGAAATCTTGCTGGCTGGAAAAACAAGATGTCGTCCGAATCGGCGAGGGACTTGGGAGATCGACGGCATCGAAGAACAGAACGGTATCGTGCCAGTAAAATGCGCGGCCGCGCCATCCGCTTCGACGGCGGGTCGCGACGACGGCGCCACTCGGCGGCCGGCGCAGATTCGGCCCGCGCCAGCCGCGTCGCAGTTCGTGATCCCTCGGAAGCGATGATTCAGGGCCGCGCATGATGCTTCAACGGTCGTCCTGGTGCGCGGCGAAACGCGTCGCATCAAGATGCGCCGACGAAATTCCTGTAGATTCCGCCAAGAATACTCCGTCGGTCAGAACGACGGCCGCTGGGGTCAGCGCGGGCGGCTGGCGATTCGATGCGGCGCCATGTTGCCGCCCTGGAGAGGGCCGGCGGTGCAGAACGGCGCAGACCGTCCACCGACACAAAAAGAGGGCCGGCAGCGTGCCGGCCCCACAAGGGGGGTTGGAGAGAAGGAAGTTGGAGGCTCTGGAGATCAGTAGAACCGGTAGTTGATGCCGACCTTCGCGGTATGAATTCCCGGCAGGTCGTGGTCGAACCGGAAGATCGTTCCCCCCGCGTCCGGTCCGGAAGTCGTGACCGTGTGGTCGATGCCGATGAACATGTATTCGCCCTTGATGCTCCAGTTCGGCGCGAAGGCCCACTCGAGACCGCCGCCGACCGTCCAGGTCGCGATCGTGTCGTCACTGTTGTTGGTGGTGGCGAGCAGGTCGCCGCCGCACGGCGCGATGTCGCAGGCGTCGGTCACCGACGCGTCGATGCCGACGAAGGCCGCCCCGCCCTTCACGTAGGCCAGCCAGCGGTCCCAGGAATAGCCGAGCCGGCCCGTGATCATGCCGTAGACGTCGCCGATGCGCGTGTGCGCGACGGTGTCGAGACCCGGGGAGGTCGGATCAGGAGTCGTGCCGGTCACATGCAGGTAGCCGACTTCGCCTTCGATGCCGACGACCCAGTTCGGCGAGAGCTGGTAGTTGTAGCCGATCGTGCCGCCGCCAAGGAAGCTCGCGTCGAGCCCGTTGGTCCATTGGTGGCCAATCACGCCATTGTAGCCGTCGACGTCCGTGACCGTCACGTCGCTGTCCGGCCAGGCGCCGCCGACGAACGCTCCGATGTACCAGCCGGTCCAGGTGAACGGCGGAGGGACGTAAGCCGGTGCCTTGTACACCGGCCGGGCAAGATCCGCAGCGGACGCCGAGCCGGCCACCGCCATCAGAGCTAAGGATGCAACGCTTGCGAGCAGTAGCCGCTTTTTCATCGTGTTGACCCCCGACGTAGGTTGTGGATGCCAATTTCTATGGCGCCAAAATAGCAGAGGTCCCGCCGAACTTATGTCACCGAAAGGCCACATCCACGAAAAAACCTTGATATTTCAAATAGGTAGCGGAATATGGAAAACTACCATGTCACCTCTTTCGAATAACGATCTGGATTGTCCCATAAGATGACGTTCTGGATGCGCGGGGCGGCCGCACCCGCCGAGCCTCCGGGCGGTTGCCTTTCGAGCGGCCGTCTGCTAGAACAGAACAAGAACAAAGCGGGCTGAGCCAAGAGACGTGCCCGGGCTTGTGGCGCCCGGCGGCAAAAACGGTACGCCGCGGCGGTCGAACGGCGATTCGCTTGCTTCGGAGGCGAACGGAGCGCGGGACCATGTTGCTCGACGCGAACGCGGCGCCATCTTTGTGGAAAACCGCCACCCCGCGTGCGCGAGGCGCGCGCGGGGCCCGGCGGCGGTGTAGAGCGATCCGCAAGCGGGAGACACTTCGCCGGATCGCCCGCTAGGTTGCCAGGCCGGCAGGGCCGGGCCCGATGAGGAGAGTGACATGGCAGGTTCGGTCAACAAGGTGATCCTGGTCGGCAATCTCGGCGCCGATCCGGAGATCAGGCGCACGCAGGACGGTCGGCCGGTGGCGAACCTGCGCGTCGCGACGTCGGAGACCTGGCGCGACAAGGCGAGCGGCGAACGCCGGGAGAAGACCGAATGGCACCGGGTCGTCATCTTCAACGAGGGCCTGTGCAAGGTCGCCGAGCAATATCTGAAGAAGGGCTCGAAGGTTTACATCGAGGGGGCGCTGCAGACGCGCAAGTGGCAGGACCAGTCGGGGCAGGACCGCTATTCGACCGAGGTCGTGCTGCAGGGATTCAATTCCCAGCTCACCATGCTCGACCGCGCCGGCGCCGGCGGCGACTTCGGCGCGGACGAGGGCGGCTCGCGCGGCGATTTCGGCGCCTCCGGCTCCGGCAGCCGCGCCCGCAAGCCGGCGATGGCCGGAGGCGGCAAGCGTGACGACCTCGACGACGAGATCCCGTTCTGACTGACCAATCTCGGCTCGTTCCGGTTGCAGTGGGCGAGAATTCCCAAGCTTCGTCTGCCGGACGCGGGCGGCGGGAGCGAAGCGAACGTGCACCGCTGATCTCATCCAGAACCGATCATGAAAGCGACGATGCCGCGGTGACTGGTCCGGGATCTGCAGCGCGCTGGTTCGCACCGCTGTGCCCGGCACACGAGTTCGAGAACGAGGGGCGACCATCCGCCAGGCTCGTTCGCGGTCTCGCCACGTCACCCGCCCAGGATCGCCCGCACTCCGTCGACCACGTATTGCACGGCCAGCGCCGCCAGGACGACTCCGAGCAGGCGTGAGAGAACGACGTTGCCGGTGATGCCGAGCATGCGCGCCACCCAGGTCGCGCTGCAGTAGACGGCAAAGCAGATCGCGAACACGACGACGATCATGCCGACGAGGAGCGCGACGTAGAGCGGGCGCTCTCCCGCCTGGCCGGCGAGCAGCACGGTGGCCGTGATCGCTCCGGGGCCGGCCATCAGCGGAATGGCCAGCGGAAACGCCGCGATGTTGCGCACGTGCTCCTCGAGCGCCTGCTCGGCGGTCTTCGACTGTCGCTCGATGCGCACCCCGAAGGTCATTTCCGAGGCGATCGAAAAGAGCAGCAGGCCGCCGGCAATGCGGAAGGCAGGCAGCGTGATGCCGAGCCTGTTGAGGAGCCAGTGGCCGATCAGCGCGGTTCCGGCGAGGATCACGCCGGCAATCACGCACGCCCGCATTCCCACATGCCGGCGGGCCTTCGGCGGCAATCCCTCGGTGACGGCCAGGAAGGTCGGCGCGAGGCCGACGGGATCGACCACCACCAGCAGGGTCACGAACGCGGAGACGATGTAGTCGACGGGCATCGCGCGGCTCGCTCGCGTTGCGCCGGCTTCGGCGCGAAATCTACGGGCCTCGGGCGCGATCCGGAGAGGGGAACCCGGTCTGGCGTGAGATCGCGCGCCCGTTCCATGACTTGGCGCATGACCCCATCGGCAAGCCGACGTCCACGTCGACGGATCATGCGCCAGTCAACGCAAGCCTAGCATGCGCGGGTCCGGGCGGGCGCCCAGCGGTCCGAGGTCGCGGCCGCGGGGAGTCCGCTTGTCGGACCGGGCGCTCGGCGACGCCTGCCGGGCGGGTTTTCGGAGGCTTCGGCGGATCGCTCGAAACGGTTCGGAGAGTGTCCTTCAAGCTATTGAAAAATCCGGCAAAAATCCCCATGTGATGAATCGCTTTCCGGTGGCATTGCGGAGCTGAATCGGCTATAGCGCGAGGGCGGATCGTTCGCTCTGGCGCGGGCGCCCTGAGAGCGCCGCGCGCGTGCCGGCCTCGCTTCCGCTCAACACGTCCAAGTTCGGGAATCGTCTCCTTGTCCGACATCGAAAATCCAACGCCCGGCGACTCCGGCCCGTCCGACGTGCGTCCGGTCTCCATCTCGGAGGAAATGAAGCGGTCGTACCTCGATTACGCGATGAGCGTGATCGTGGCGCGCGCGCTGCCGGATGCACGCGACGGCTTGAAGCCGGTGCACCGGCGCATCCTCTATTCGATGTACGAGAACAACTACACGCCGGACCGCTCCTACAACAAGTCCGCGCGCGTCACCGGCGACACGATGGGCAAGTTCCATCCACACGGCAACCAGGCGATCTACGACGCGCTGGTGCGGCTGGCGCAGGACTTCTCCATGCGGCTGCCGCTGATCGACGGGCAGGGGAACTTTGGCTCCGTCGACGGCGACCCGCCGGCGGCCGAACGCTATACCGAGGTGCGGCTCGCGCGCCCCGCCATGTCGCTGCTCGACGATCTCGAGAACAACACCGTCGACTTCCAGCCGAACTACGACGGCCGCGAGCGCGAGCCGATGGTGCTGCCGGCCAAGTTTCCCAATCTGCTGGTCAACGGCGCGGGCGGCATCGCGGTCGGCATGGCGACCAACATCCAGCCGCACAACCTCGGCTAGATCGTCGATGCCTGCATCGCGGTGATGGACGATCCGGGCATCGGCATCGACGACCTCATCACCATCGTGCCGGGCCCCGACTTTCCGACGGGCGGCGTGATTCTCGGCCGCCAGGGCATCCGCGCCGCCTACCACCTCGGCCGCGGCTCGATCGTCATGCGCGGCAAGGTCGAGATCGAGACCCTGCGCAAGGAGCGCGAGGCGATCGTCATCACCGAGATTCCGTACCAGGTGAACAAGGCCGGGATGGTCGAGCGCATCGCCGAGCTGGTGCGCGAGAAGAAGATCGACGGCATCGCCGACCTGCGCGACGAATCCGATCGCGAGGGCATGCGCATCGTCATCGAATTGAAGCGCGACGCCGTCGCCGACGTCGTGCTCAATCAGCTCTACCGCTTCACCCCGCTGCAGTCGACGTTCGGCGCCAACATGGTGGCGCTCGACAACGGCCGCCCGCTGGTGATGTCGATCAGGGATCTGCTGCTCGCCTTCGTCGCCTTCCGCGAGCAGGTCGT
>CAZIGW010000126.1:0-14074 GCA_964538565.1 uncultured Hyphomicrobiales bacterium
GGCGACACGGCCTACGCGGAATTCTGCGCCGTCGGCAAGGCGATCGACGAGCGCCTGGCGGCGCTCGGCGGCAAACGCGTCGTCGACCGGGTCGACTGCGACCTCGATTTCGCCGATCCGGCATCGCGCTGGATTGCCGGCGCGCTGACCGCGCTCGCGCCGACCGAGACGCGCCACGGCCAGGTGATCGAAGTCGATTTCGCCGCCAAGTCGACGGCGGCCCCGAGCCTCGATCCGGTCGAGGCCGAGGTGATCGAGCACGTCAATCTCAACTCGTCGCGCTCCGACAAGGAAACGATCCATCTCGAACTCGCCTTCGACGGCGCGGCGCCCGCCTACAATCCGGGCGACTCGCTCGATCTCTTTCCGGAGAACGACCCCGCCTACGTCGACGCACTGCTGCACGCCGCCGGCATCAGGGCCGACGACGCCCTGCGACGCGACCTCATCACCGCGCGCGACGTTACCACCCTGTCGAAGAAGACGATCGAGACCTTCGTCGCTGCCACCGGCCATTCACAGGCGAAGGCACTCCTCGAGTCCGGCTCGGCCGGCGAATGGATCGTCGGCCGGCAGTTGATCGATCTCCTCGAGCGTTTTCCGGTGTCGCTCGACGCCGACAGCCTGCGTACCATCACCCGTCCGTTGGCGCCGCGCGCCTACTCGATCGCGTCCTCGCGCGCCGAAGTCGGCGACGAGGCTCACCTTCTGATTGCGGCGGTCCGCTATCGCACGCACGATCGCGACCGCGTCGGCGTCGCCTCGAGCTTCGTCGCCGACCGCCTGAAGAAGGGCAGCCGCGTGCGCGTCAAGCTGCGGCCCAACAGGCACTTCGCCCTGCCGGCGCCCGACCGCGACATCATCATGGTCGGCCCGGGCACCGGCGTCGCCCCATTCCGCGCATTCGTGCAGGAGCGCCGGGCCAAGGGCGCGGGGGGCCGCAACTGGCTGTTCTTCGGCGACCGGCGCTTCACGCACGATTTTCTCTACCAGCTCGAGTGGCAGGACGCGCTCAAGGACGGAGCGCTCACGCGCATCGACGTCGCCTTCTCGCGCGACACGCCGGAGAAGATTTACGTGCAGAACCGCCTGTGGGAGCGCCGGCGCGACGTCGTCGACTGGCTCGAAGGCGGGGCCAGCTTCTACGTCTGCGGCGACGCCAAGGCGATGGCCAAGGACGTGCGGGCGACGCTGGTGCGCGCCTATTGCGACGTGAAGGCGCTTTCAGCCGAAGGCGGCGAACACGCGGTGCGTGACCTCGAGCGCCAGAACCGATATCTCCAGGACGTCTACTGACCGGAGCGCGGCATGAGCAAGGAACTGTCGCGCAACGAGCGGATCAAGGAGGCGAGCAGCTATCTGCGCGGCACGCTCGCCGAGGGCCTGCGCGAGGACGTCACCGGCAGCATCATCGAGGACGACGCGCAGCTGGTGAAATTCCACGGCATGTACCTGCAGGACGACCGCGACCTGCGGGCCGAACGGGCGCGCAAGAAGATGGAGAAGGCCTTCGCCTTCATGATCCGCGTGCGCATCACCGGCGGCGTGGTCAACCCGACGCAGTGGCTCGCCTTCGACCACATCGCGCGCACCTATGGCAACGGCGCCCTGCGGCTCACCACGCGGCAGACCGTGCAGTTCCACGGCGTCATCAAGTCGAACCTGAAATCGACGATCCGGAATCTCGACAAGGTGCTGCTCTCCTCCATCGCGGCCTGCGGCGACGTCAACCGCAACGTGATGTGCAATCCCAATCCACACCAGTCGCGCGCGCATGCGGCGGCGATCGAGCTGGCGCGCGCCCTTTCGGACCATCTGACGCCGCGCACGCCCGCCTACCGCGAGATCTGGCTCGACGGCGAACGCATCCTCGGAGGAGAGGACGAAGTCGTCGAGCCGATCTACGGCAAGACCTATCTGCCGCGGAAATTCAAGATCGCGGTGGCGGTGCCGCCGTCGAACGACGTCGACGTGTTCGCCAACGACCTCGGATTCATCGCCATCGCGGATCCCAAAGGCGAGGTCGCCGGCTGGAACGTCGTCGTGGGCGGCGGCATGGGCATGACACACGGCGAGCCCGCCACCTATCCGCGCACGGCCGACCTCATCGGCTTCTGCCGCACCCGCGAGGTGATCTCGGTCGCCGAGGCCGTCGTGACGGTGCAGCGCGACTGGGGCGACCGCGCCGACCGCAAGCACGCGCGGCTGAAATACACGATCGACGACCACGGGCTCGACGCGTTCCGCGCCGAGGTCGAACGCCGCGCCGGCGTCAAGCTGGAGGCCGCGCGTCCGTTCACCTTCACCTCGACGGGCGACCGCTACGGCTGGTCGGATGGCGAGAAGGGCCGCGCGCATTTCACCGTCCTCATCGACAACGGGCGGGTGGGCGACTTTCCCGACGGTCGGCGCATCCTGAGCGGGCTGCGGCGCATCGCGCAGGTGCACGACGGCGATTTCCGCATCACGCCCAACCAGAATCTCATCATCGCCAACGTGGCGAAGAAGAACCGCAAGGCGATCGAGGCGCTGCTCGCCGAGCACGGCCTGCTGCCGCCGGCCCCGGGCTTGCGGCGCAATGCCATGGCGTGCGTGGCGCTGCCGACCTGCGGGCTCGCGCTCGCCGAAAGCGAGCGCTATCTGCCCGACCTGATCACGGCGCTCGAACAGAAACTCGCCGCGCACGGACTTGCCGATGACGACATCGTCATCCGCATGACCGGCTGCCCGAACGGCTGCGCCCGTCCCTACCTCGCCGAGATCGGCCTCGTGGGCCAGGGACCCGGCCGCTACCACCTCTATCTCGGCGCGGCCTTCGACGGGTCGAGGCTCTCCAAGCTCTACGCCGAGGATCTCGACCACGCGGCGATCCTCGCCGCGCTTGATCCGGTCTTCGCCGCCTACGCGGCCGAGCGCAAGGCCGGCGAACGGCTGGGCGATTTCGTCATCCGCGCCGGATTCGTCGAGCGCACCGGCAACGGGCGCGACTTCCACGCCAACAGCGGCGCGAGGCGTGCGGCATGACGCACAATCCGCGCCGGCCCTCCGAGATCCGCTCTCCGCGCATGGAGCCGCTCGCACGGCTGCCGGTGTTCTTCGCGCTGTCCGGCAAGCGCGCGGTCGTCGTGGGCGGAGGCCGGGCGGCCGCCTGGAAGGCCGAGCTGCTCGCGGCGGCGGGCGCGCGCGTCGAGATCTATGCGCAGGCGCCCGGCGAGGACGTCCTGCTCGTCGCGGACGGCGATGCGCCGGGGCTGCGGCTGCATCGCCGCGGCTGGACGCCGGCCGATCTCGACGGCGCGGCGATCGCGATCGGCGCGATCGAGGACGAGGACGAGGCGGAGCGTTTCGCGCAGGCGGCGCGCGCGGCCGGCGTGCCGGTGAACGTCGTCGACAAGCCGGCGTTCTGCGACTTCGCCTTCGGGTCGATCGTCAACCGGTCGCCGCTCGTCATTGGCATCTCGACCGACGGCGCCGCCCCCGTCTTTGCCCAGGCGATCCGCGCCAAGCTCGAAGCGCTGATCCCGCGCGGCTTCGCCCGCTGGGCCGAGGCGGCGCGCACCTGGCGGCCGCGCATCGAGGCCCTGCGGCTGTCGTTTCGCCTGCGCCGGCGCTTCTGGGAGGGATTCGTCGATCGCGCAATCGCGCATCCGGATGGCAGGCCGAATTCCTCCGACTTCGATTCGCTCCTCGAACAGACGAAGATCGGGCGGGGCGAAGAAGCGGGCTCGGTCGTTCTCGTCGGCGCCGGACCGGGCGATCCCGAGCTTCTGACCTTGCGCGCCGTGCGCGCGCTGCAGTCCGCCGACGTCATCCTGTTCGACGATCTGGTCGCGCCGGAGATTCTCGAGTTTGCGCGGCGCGAGGCGAAGAAGATGCTGGTCGGCAAGACCGGCCACGGTCCCTCGTGCCGGCAGGACGAGATCAACGCCTTGATGGTGTCGCTCGCCGGGGCCGGACGACGTGTCGTGCGGCTCAAGGGCGGCGATCCGTTGATCTTCGGCCGCGCCGGAGAGGAAATCGAGGCGTGCCGGCAGGCCGGCATCGCGGTGGAGATCGTGCCGGGCGTCACCGCCGCACAAGGCGCGGCCGGCCGGCTCGGCGTCTCGCTCACCCAGCGGGCGCACGCAAGACGCGTGCAGTACGTCACCGGCCATGACCGCGACGGTCGGCTGCCGCCCGACATCGACTGGTCCGGCCTCGCCGATCCGTCCACCACCACGGTCGTCTACATGCCGAAGAAGACGCTCGCGGAGCTGATGCGGCGCGCCGAGTCCTCCGGCCTCGATCCGGCGACGCCCGCGATCGCGATCGCCAATGCGACGCGTCCCAATGAACGGGTGGTTCGCGCCGTCGCGCGCGACATCGCGGCGAAGGTCCAATCCGCGCAGCTCGATGGCCCCCTGCTCGTGATGTTCGGGCGCGCGCTCGCAGGCGCCGCGGACGGGATCGGCAAGGATGCCGCGGCAGGCCGCCGCATGGGCGTCTGCGTCGGCGACGCGAACCCGATCGGACGTCGCGCAGGAGTGTAGATCATCGTTCGCCTCCGGGCTAGATTCGGCGCCCAACCGCAAGAGGTGCACCGATGACCAGTCCCCTTCTGCCGCGCGACCGCTGCGAATTTTCCGCCATCGTCGATCGGCCGCCGCTGAAACTGCCGGGCAACGCCCGCGTGGTCGTGTGGTCGGTCGTCAACCTCGAGGTGTGGGACATCAGCCGGCCGATGGCGCGCCAGGTCCTGCCGGCGCCGACCGGCGTGCCGCTCCTGCCCGACGTGCCGAACTGGAGCTGGCACGAATACGGCATGCGGGTCGGGACGTGGCGCTTCTTCGATCTCTACAAGCGGCTCGGCATCCGTCCGACGCTCGCGATCAACGCGCGCGTCTGCGAGGACTATCCGCGCGTCGCCGAGGAGGCCAAGCGGCAGGACTGGGAGTTCATGGGCCACGCCTACGACCAGATGCCGATCCACAAGGCCGAGGACCAGGCGGCGATGATCGGCCGCTCGATGAGCGTGATCGAGCGGTTCACCGGCAAGCGACCGGTCGGCTGGCTCGGTCCGGGCTTGACTGAGACCTACGAGACGCCGGAGCTGCTGGTCGAGGCCGGGATCAAGTATATCGGCGACTGGGTGTACGACGACGAGCCGACGGTGATCCGCACGCAGAAGGGTCCCCTCGTCACGCTGCCTTACAGCGTCGAGATCAACGACATCCCGATGATGATCGTTCAGCACCACGAGAGCGACTATCTGCTCAAGCGCGCTGTCGACCAGTTCGACCGGCTCTACGCCGAGGGGCAGCACCGCGCCAAGATCATGGCGATCGCCATCCATCCCTACATCAGCGGCCAGCCGCACCGGATCAAGTATCTCGAATCGATCTACGAGTACATCAACCGGTTCGACGGCGTGCTGCACTGGAACGGGGTGGAGATCCTCGACTGGTATCGCTCCGCGACGGGCGGCCGGCGCATCGCCGCCGAATAGCGGCCGCCCGCGCCGGACCGCCGCAGGCGGGCTCCGTCAAAAGGTATTTACAGGTGGGCCGTGCCCATGGTCCGCTGCGCGCGAAAGGAGCGCGGTCAGCCGTGACGCGCCGATGTTGGAGGGAATGGGATGCGGGAACGCCCAACCAAGGGTCTCGGGCTGGCGATCGTGGGGGCGGGCCGGGTCGGCCTGTTTCGCGGCGAGGTGGCGGCGCGCCACCCTGCGGTCCAGTGGATCGGGATCGCCGAGAAGAACCCGAACCGCGGCGGGTCGGTTGCGGCGAAGATCGGCGCCGATTTCGTCACCACCGATCATCGCGAGCTGCTCGCCCGGCCGGAGGCGAACTGCGCGATCATAGCGACCGACGAGCATCTGCACGTCGACCCGATCCTGACGGCCGTCGAACACGGCCTGCCGATGCTGATCGAGAAACCGCTCGCCACCGATCTCGGCGAATCGGCGCGCGTGCTCGCGGCGATCGAGAAGGCCGGCCTCGACGCGGTCGTCGGCTACACGCAGCGATTTCGGCGCCGCTGGCTCGCCGCCAAGGAAAAATGCCGCACCGGCGCGCTCGGCGACGTCACGATGGTGACCTCGCGCGCGTTCATGAACCGGCTCGTCGCCATCGACAACTACAAGCGCACCGACGATCCGGCGAGCATTTCGCCGATGGTGATTTCCGGCACCCACGCGCTCGACATCTGCATGTGGTGCCTGGAGGGGAAAACGGCGACGGAAGTCTACGCCCGCTCGATCGACAAGGTGCTGGGGCCCCTCTACAAGGGCATCGACGCCACCGCGGGCATGATCATGTTCAGCGACGGCACGGTCTATCATCTCAACATTTCGTGGGCGCTGCCGGTGACCTGGCCGGCCGCCGTCTACAGCCTCGAGGTCGGCATCGTCGGCACCACGGGCGTGCTCACCATCGACGACACGCACCGCGACATCGTGCTCGCCGTCTCCAATCCGCAATCGGAAGGCTATGCGCCCGACGAGACGCGTCTGGTCGACTTCATGGGCAGCTATCCGCCCGGCGACATGGCGCTCGGGGAGCTGCGCGGACCGATGCGCGACGAAACCGAATCCTGGCTCGACCGGATGGCGCTCGGCATTCCGACGCAGGCCGCCACCGCCGCCGAGGCGCACAACCGATTGATGCTCACGAAGGCGCTCGACCTCTCGGCCAAGCTGCAGCAGTCCGTCAAGCTGCCGCTCGAGCCGGGCAAGGAGCGGGCTGCGGCGTGAGGATCCGGCCGGCTCGCATTTCCGGACGATCTCAAGACATAACGAATGGGAGGAAACCCGTGAGGAAAATTCTGCTTATCGTGTCCGCCGTCATCTTCGCCGCCACCGCGGCGCGCGCCGAGGACGTCGCCGACTTCTACAAGGGCAAGACCATCCATCTGGTGGTCGGTATCGGCGTGGGCTCCGGCTACGACGTCAACGCGCGCCTGCTCGCGCGTTATCTGCCCGCGCACATCCCGGGTCATCCGACCATCGTCGTGCAGAACGAGCCGGGCGCCGGCAGCATGAAGATGACGAATTCGCTGTTCCACAACGGTCCGTTCGACGGCACCGTCATCGGCGCCGCCTTCGGCGGCATGCCGACCATCCCGCTGCTGCAGCCCGGCGGCGCCAAGGTCGACCCGACCAAGCTCATCTGGCTCGGCAATACCAACCGCGAGACGCACGTCACCTACGTCTGGCACACGGCGCCGGTGCAGAAGCTCGACGACGCGAAGAGCAAGGAACTGATCATGGGGGCCCAGGCCCCCGGATCGTCGCAATACGACTTCCCGCTCGTCGCCAACGCGCTGTTCGGCTTCAAGTTCAAGGTCGTCAGCGGTTACGGCAGCACGTCGAAGATCAACCTGGCGCTCGAAAGCGGCGAGGTGCAGGGCACGATCGCGGCCTGGACCACCATCAAGACGCTGCGGACCGATTGGCTGCGCGACAAGAAGATCACGCTGCTGGCGCAATGGGCAGTGCGGAAGAACCCCGAACTTCCCGACGTTCCGCTGGTCTATGACCTCGCCAAGACCGACGCCGACCGCGCGGCGCTGCGGCTCACCATGGCGCGGCTCGACATCGGCCGGCCGTTCTTCCTGCCGCCCAACGTCCCCGCCGACCGGGTGGCGGCGCTGCGCAAGGCGTTCGAGGACACCATGAAGGATCCGGAATATCTGGCCGAGGCAAAGAAAATGCGGATTGACGTCGATCCGCTCACCGGTGAAGAGCTGGCCAAGCTCGTCGAGGACGTCTCGCACACGCCCGCCGACACCGTCGCGCGCGTGCGCGAGGCGCTGGCGCCGAAGTGACAGACGGCGGGCGGGATCGCCGCGCGCGGTGATCTCCCCGTTTGCGCGGCCGCCTCGCGTCCGGGACGTCGTTGCCTCGGGGCCGTTTCGCCGAGGCCGCGACCACGATCAGGTGCGCGCCCGCAGTCGCCTGACGCCTGTCTGGTCGGCGAGCGTGTCGAGCTGAGTGAGCAGGGCCGTCGCCAGCGGGATCCCGTCACGACTCCGCTCTTCGCGGCACTGCCGGCGCCGTTCGCCCGGCAGGCGAATTGCCTCCACGCCCGGCAGCCGTTTCGAACCGTGCAGGTCGCGCATGTGGCGGTCGACCTCGGCCGTGAACGCGTCGAGCGGCATGAACCGCGCAATGTCGATCGCGGCGATGAACTGCCCGGTGTTGGTCGGCGTCCTGTCGTCGGCGTTGAAATCGACCACGTCGCGGCCGAAGGCGGCGCCGTTGAGCACGCCGGCGAGCAGGCCGAGCATGATGGCAAGCCCGCTTCCCTTGTAGCCGCCGATCGGCAGCAGGAGCCCCTCGGCGCTGCGCTTCGGGTCGGTCAGCGGCTCGCCGGTCCTGGCGTTGACGAACCAGCCCTCCGGCATGTCGAGGCCCTGCATCGCGTATTTTTTCACCGTGCCGTACGACACGACGGTGGTCGCCATGTCGAGCACGATCGGTCCTTCGCCGGAGGGAACGCCGATGCCGAGCGGATTGGTGCCGAGCAGCAATTCGGTGCCGCCCCACACGGCCATGTGGTTGGCATTGGCGACCGCGGCGTAGAGCCCGATCATCCCGTGCTCGGCGGGCATCACCGCATAGAGGCCGGCGGTGCCGGCGTGGTTGGAACGACGAATCCCGACCCAGCCGATGCCGGCCTCGCGCGCAAGCGCAATCGCCGTCTCGGTCGCCCGGTTGACGACCAGATGGCCCATGCCATTGTCACCGTCGACCAGCGCGGTAGCGGTCGCGGTCTTCGTCACGCGGATGTCGGGCCGCTTGTTCAGGCCCCCGGCGCGCAACCGGCGCACGTACTGCGGCAGACGGAAGATCCCGTGCGCATCGGCGCCCGTGAGGTCCGCTTCGGTCATCAGCTCGGCGACCTTTGCGGCGTCGCCCGCCGGCAGTCCTTCGGCGGCGAGCACGTCGGCGATGAAGGAGGATATCGCTGCGGGCGGAATGCGCGCGCCGGACGTCGCCTGCCGGGAATCGTCGCGCTCGGGGTTGATCTGCGGACGTTCGTTCATGCCGTTCATCCCGCGCGCGCCTCGCGCCTTGCGCCGACCGACGGCGCACCCAGGAGGCTGGCCCCGTTCGAAAGAATCGTGGCGTGGTCGGCTTCCGGAATGGAGAGCGCGCGAACCTGCCGCACGCATTCGAACGTGCCCATGTCGAACGGATAATCGCTGCCGAGCAGCACATGCCCGGCCCCGAACGTCGACACCAGGAACTCCAGGGCCGGGCGTCCGTGCACGATGGTGTCGAAATAGAGCCGGCGCAGCGACGCGTCGGGTGGCTCCTTCAAATGGACCCGCGGCTCGGGGCGCACATGCCAACCATGCGAAAAGCGCCCGGCCTGATACGGCACGAAACCGCCGCCGTGCACGAAGCAGAACTTGATCGCCGGGTAACGCTCGACCACGCCGCCGAACACGAGGGAGGCGGTCGCGATCGTCGAATCGAGCGGGTTTCCGATCAGGTTGGTCAGATAATAGGATTTCAGGCGGTCCGCCCCGGCGACCTGCGTCGGGTGCACCATGATGAAGGCGCCGAGCTCGTGCGCGGCGGCCCACACCGGCTCGAGATCCGGGTCGTCGAGATTGCGGCCGTTCACATTGGAGCCGATCTGCGCGCCGCGCAGCCCGAGCGAGCGCATGGCGCGACGCAATTCCTGCGCGGCCGCTTCGGGGGCCTGCATCGGCAGGGTCGCGATGCCGAGCAGGCGATCGGGAATGCTCGCGACCGTCTGGGCGATCTGATCATTCTGGATGGCCGCGAGCGTCACGTTGAGCGAGGCATCGGCCCCGTAGAGGAACGTCTGCGGGGTGTTCGAGAGGACCTGCACGTCCACTTCGGAGGCGTCCATGTCCTTCAGGCGACGCTCGAGATCCCAGCCGCCGCGCGGAAACGGCTTGTAGGGAACCCCGTTGACCTCGAGGACCGCGAAATCCGCGTCGATGGGCGTCAGCCGAGGTCCGATCTTCGGCGCCTCCCTGGCGATCAGCCGCATCGTCTCTTCGCTCAGGATATGGGCATGAACATCGGTGCTGCGTGCTTGCGACATGTCGTCCTCCGCTGCGGCCTTTTTAGCGGGTGAAACGACGGGGGGCCAGAGCGCGCGACGACGAACTGCCGCCAATCGGTTCGCCGGCGTCCGGCTGGAACGGACGCGCGTCGGGCCTTGTGTCCCGCGGGAAAAAGTCTGTATTTGCTGGTTGGTCGATCGGGTGGAAACGCGGAAGGAAGCCAGAACATGAACGAGAGCGCGTCGCAGAAGGCCGGACAAGGCGAACAAAGGACGTCATACGCCGAGAAGCGGTGGCAGTCGGACGTGATTGTCGACCTCATCAAGCAATTCGGCTTCCCCTACATCGCCCTCAATCCCGGGGCGAGCTATCGCGGCCTGCACGACTCGCTCGTCAACTACGGCGGCAACCAGCCGCCGATGCTGCTGTGCCAGCACGAGAAGATCGCCGTCCAGATCGCCCACGGCTACGCCAAGGCCACCGGCAAGCCGATGATCGCGATCGTGCACGACGTGGTCGGGCTGCTGCACGCCACCATGGGCATCTACTACGCCTACGTGGACCGCGCGCCGGTCTTTGTCATCGGGGCGACCGGCCCGATGGACGAGAGCCGCCGCCGTCCGTTCATCGACTGGATTCACACCGCCAACGTTCAAGGCGAGCAGGTGCGTCACTATGTGAAATGGGACTACCAGCCCGGCAGCATCGAGGGCGTGCCCGACGCTTTCGCCCGCGCCTATGCGGCGATGATGACCGAGCCGCAGGGCCCGATCTACATGTGCTACGACGCCTGGCTGCAGGAACAGCCGCTGCAGAAGCAGATCGACCTGCCGAAGGTGATCGAGGCGCAGGTGCCGGTGCCGATGGCGGCCGATCCACGGGCGCTCGCGAAGATCGCCGACCGCCTGCTGGCCGCGCGTTTCCCGGTGCTGATGGCCGAGTACGTGGGACGCAGCCCGAACGGATTTGCCAACCTGGTGACGCTCGCCGAGACGATCGGCGCCGCCGTCTACGACACCAACGCGCGCCTGAACTTCCCCAACCGGCACCCGCTCAACCTGAGCATGGACAAGACGGTCTTCCGCGACGCCGACCTGATCCTCACGCTCGACGTGCGCGACTGGGAAAAGTCGACCCATATCATCGAGCGTACGAAGCGGCAGACCGTTCCGCTCTACCCGGCCGACTGCGAGATGATCGAGCTCGGCTTCGGCGATATCGGTCTGAGCAAATGGTCGATGGACTATACGCGCATGCCCGACTGCAGCCTGCGCGTTCTAGGCGACACCGAGACGGCGATCCCGGAGCTGACCCGGCTGCTGCGCGAGCGCATCGCCGCCAAGCCGGCGCTTGCCGAGACGATCCGCGCGCGTGCGGCCGCCGTCGGCAGGCGCCACGACGAATTGTTCGCCAAGTGGGAGAAGGATTCGCGCAAGGACTGGGACGGCCTGCCGATCACGCTGCCGCGTCTCGCGCACGAGATTTGGGACGTGATCAAGGACGAGGACTGGGTGCTCACCGCCTGCACCTTGCAGGACTGGGCGCTGAAGCTGTGGAATTTCGACCGGCCCTACCGCCACGCCGGGCGCGCGCTCGGCACCGGCACGCAGATCGGCATCTCGCTCGGCGTCGCGCTGGCCCACCGCGGCACCGGCCGCCTCGTCATCGACATCCAGCCGGACGGCGACCTCATGTTCGACGCCGGCGCGCTGTGGACCGCCGCCAAGAACAATCTGCCGTTCCTGATCGTCATGTACAACAATCGCGCCTACTTCAACGACTGGGAGCACCAGATCCACGTCGCCGAACTGCGCGGCACCCCGGTCGAACGCGCCTACATCGGGCAGGACATCGCCGGACCGGAACCGGATTTCGCGACGCTCGCGCGCTCCTGCGGCTGGTACGCCGAGGGACCGATCGAGCAGCCGAAGGACATCGCCGGCGCGATCCGGCGGGCCATTGCCAAGGTCAAGGCCGGCCAGCCGGCGCTGGTCGACACGGTCGTGCGTCACCGCTGACGCATCATCCGGCGCCGTGGAAACGGTTCGCCGACGAGACCATGCGCCAAGTCAGGAAAAGGAATGAGAGCGCGATCTTGGGCAAGACCGGTTTCCACTCTTGCGGATCGCACTCTGGAGGCACGACGGCGAAACCGGAATGCGCCGGCGCGTCGCACGCGCCGGCCATGACCGCGATCCGATGATTGCTGGCTACCCGGCCGCGCCGCTCGCGCGCTGGCCCTGCTCGTCGGGCGATTCGATCACCATGCCGGAGACCGGCTCGACCCAGGTGAGATGTGTCTGCAGCCCCTTCACACCCGGTACGTTCTCGACGCAGACCTTCAGCGCCTGTGCCTGCTTCTCCTCCGTGATGGTGCCCCACAGTTCGACGACGCCGTTGCGCACGACGACGTCGATTAGCGCGAGCGGCGCCCAGGGCTGCTTCTCGAGCTCGGCGAGGATGCCGGCACGGATGGTGGCGTCGTCCTTGCTGATCGGCGGGATGGAGCTGCCCAGGCTCGCCAGGGCGTGCATGAGGTTGGCCCGACTGACGATACCCGTGAGCTTGCCGCCGCTCATGACCGGCAGACGCTTGATGCGCCGGCGCTCCATGATGCGCACGACCTCGTCGAGCGGCGTGTCCGCCGTGACGCTGACGGGGTCCCGCGTCATGACCTCCTCGACCTTGCGGCCGTGCGACCGAATGTATTCCTCGGCGAGACTTCTGGGGCCGACGATGAACTCGAGCCAGCGCGGCCGCTTGCGCTGCGTTCCGGTCTCGACGCGGCGTAGAAAATCGCCCTCCGTCACCATGCCGACGAGCTTGCCCGTCGGCTCCACCACCGGAAGTCCGCTGATGCGGTTCTGCAGCATCAATCGGATCGCCTCGAGCACCGTCGCCTCCGGCCCGACCGTTACGACCCGGGAGGTCATCACATCGCCTGCTTTCATGGGGGTTCTCCTTCAGCCGGATGCAATCTAACCACGATCGGATTCCCGGCAATTGACCTCCGTCAAGGTTCGCCTTGACCGTGCCGAGGGTTACGGCCCATCCTGCCGCGCGAGGCGGGGGAGCGCAGGGGTATAGCTGGATCGGACATGATCGAGCATATCGAGATCGAGAAATGCACGGGGTGCGGCATCTGTGACGCCGTCTGTCCGGCGGACGTGATCCACATGGAGCCGTCGCCGGGCCGGCCCGAGATCGCGGGGCTGCGTCGCACCAACCTGCTTCCGGTCATCAAGTTTCGCGAGCATTGCATCACCTGCTTCAGCTGCGAAATCTTCTGTCCGGAGCACATCGTCGACGTGCATCCGTGGGTCAAGAACCGACCGCGGCCCTGGTAGCGGATCGAAACAGGACGCCATGTCCGACAATCAAGGATTGCTGACCGAGACCGATATTCTGGTCATCGGCGCCGGGGCCGGCGGAATGCTCGCCGCCCTGAGTGCCAAGCGGCACGGAACGCCCGGCACCCGCGTCACGCTGGTGGACACCTGGATGATCGGGCGGACGGGGCACACCGCCTTCTCGAACGCCTGGATGATCACCGTGTTTCCGCAGGACGACCTCGACGCCATTCTGCGCGAGATCGTCGCCGGCAATGACGGCATCGCCGACCAGGTGCTCGTCCGCGAGGTCCTGGCCGGCTCCCATGCGCGCCTCGAGGACTTCGAGGCGATGGGGATGAAGTTTCCGCGTGCGCCCGACGGCAGTTACGCACGGCGGCCGACGCGCGGGCTGGACGTCGCGCGCGTGCTCTACCCCGAGGGCGGCGGCCTCGAAGTCTGCTGGCTGCTGCGGCGGGCGCTCGAGGCCGAAGGCGTGCAACTGATCGACCGGCTGTTCGTCACCGGCCTGCTGCGGGACGCCGACCGCCGCGTGGTCGGCGCCGCCGGCATCCACGGCCGCAGCGGCGAGTTTCACGTCATCACGGCGCGCGCGACCATCGTGTCGACCAACGCCATCACGTTCCGCTCCGGCTTCGTGCGCGACATCACCGGCACCGGGACGTTGCTTGCCTATCGGGCGGGCGCGACGCTGCGCA
>CAZIGW010000127.1:0-20956 GCA_964538565.1 uncultured Hyphomicrobiales bacterium
CGATCACGCCGACATGCGGATCGCGCACGCGCCCGGCCGCGTCCTCGTCGTAAAAGACGGCGATCGCCGCAAGCGCGAAATCACCGCGGCGCAGGGCGAACTCCTCGAACCCCCAGCGGCGTTCTGCCGGCCAGCGGCGGATCCGAACCCCGACGATCAGTTCGTCCGGTTCGAGCGCGGTGGTCAGCGGCGCGACGAAGAACGAGTGCGCGGCAACGAGGCGTGATCCGGACCGGCCGGCGATCTCGATCTCGGCGTCGCAGGTCACGGCGATTCCCGGCATTTCGGCGGCCGGATCGGCGTGCGCGAGGCTGCCGCCGACGGTGCCGCGGTTGCGGATCTGGTAGTGCGCGACATGCGAGACCGCCTCCGGGATCAGCGGGCAAGCCGTGCGCAGATCGCGGCTCTCTTCGATCTGCCGCCAGCGCACCATCGCGCCGATGCGGACCCATTCGTCGTCGATCTCGACGCGGTCGAGATCCGGCAGCCGGCGCAGATCGACCAGCATCGCCGGATCGGCGAGGCGAAACGCCAGGATGGGAAGCAGCGTCTGCCCGCCGGCGAGCGGCCGGGAGCCGGGATTGGCCGCGAGGATGGCGATGGCTTCGGCGAGCGACTGCGGGCAGCGATACTCGAAGGGCGGAAGCTTCATGGGCTCTTGCACTTGACGGGTGTGCACAGCCCTCGGGCCTGCACCGCCCGTCCCCTCACGGCGGCAGGGACACGGAAGCCCCGGATCCGGGTGCGTCCGAAAACCGGTCAAACATACCAATTTTGTTACAGTTGTAAATTCGAAACGTCAGCTCGCCCGGCGCGCCGACGTGATCGCCGACAGGATGTCGGCGGGCCGCAGCGGCGCCTGTGAGAGGCGAACGCCGAACGGCGAGAGCGCGTCCTCGACGGCGGAAACGATCGCCGCCGGGGTGGGCAGCGTGCCGGATTCGCCGACGCCCTTGACGCCGAGCGCGTTGAGATCGGTCGGCGACTCGCGATGCGTCAAGTCGATCCTCGGCACCTCGGTCGCGCTGGCCAGCAGATAGTCGGCGAAATTGGTGGTGAGCGGCTGGCCGTCGTCGCCGAAGCCCATCCATTCGAACAGGGCATTGCCGATGCCGTGCACGGTCGCGCCGGTCACCTGGCCGTCGACGATCATCGGATTGATGATGCGCCCTGCGTCATGCACGAAGGTGAGCCGCGTGAGCGTCACGCCCCCGGTTTCGATATCGACCTCGACCTCTGCCACCACGCTGCCGTTCGCATAGGTCATGCAGTCGATGACGACCTGCTCGGTTGCTTCCATTCCGGGTCCGACGCCGGCCGGCAAGGCGAAGCCCGCCGTGCCCATCACGGACTGGACGATCTCGGCGACCGTCAGCTTCATGTCCGGCACGCCCTTGAGGCGCACCGCGCTGCCGACGATCTCCAGATCACCCGGCGCGACCTCGAGCTTGTGGCCAGCGATCTGCAGGATCTTCTGCCGGATCTTCACCGCCGCGCGGTGAGCCGAGGAGCCGGCGATGACGGTCTGCCGGCTGTTGAATCCGCCGAAGCCCAGCGTGACGGTGGCCGAATCTCCGGTCGTGACGACGATCTGCTTCATGTCGCCGCCGAGCTGCTCGGCGACGATCTGTGCCAGCATCGTGCGTGTGCCCTGTCCGATGGCGGTCGCGCCCGTGTAGACGTGGATCTTGCCGGACGGGACGACGCGCACGGTCACGGTTTCGAACGGCCCGCGTCCGGTGCCTTCGACGTAGTTGGCAAGCCCGATGCCGATGTATCGCCCCTGCTCGCGCGCCCTGGCCTGTCGTTCCGGAAAGTCGTTCCAGCCGGCGCGCGCCAGCGCATCGGCCTGGCAGGCCGGATAGTTTCCGCTGTCCAGCACCACCTGGAAGCCGCCGCGGGTGCGCAGCCCCTTCTTGTAGGGCATCTTCTCGGCCGCGATCAGGTTGCGCCGCCGAACCTCGGCACGATCGAGCCCGAGTTGCCGCGCGACGCGATCGAGCAGCCGCTCCATCACGAACACGCCCTGCGGTTGCCCGGCGCCGCGCACCGGCGTCACCGGGACCTTGTTGGTGAGCGCAACCTTGACGTCGACGCTGTAGGCCGGAACGTCGTACGCAAGGGTGAGGGCGGCCACCGAGCCCTGCGGGATCGTGAGGCCGCGCGCCGTGTAGGCCCCATGATCGTGGACGAGCGAGGCGCGGATGCCGCGGATTCGTCCATCGGAATCGACGGCGATCTCGGCCTGCCAGTACTGGTCGCGTTCCTGCGTGGTGGCGACGAAATGCTCGCGCCGGTCTTCGATCCACTTGACCGGACGACCGAGCCGAAGCGCCGCGGCCGAAACCGCTACTTCCTCCGGATAGAACACGAGCTTCGGTCCGAAGCCGCCGCCCACGTCCGGGGCGATGACCCGCACCGTCCTTTCGTCCCGCCCGAGCAGATCGGCGAGCATGCGCGCCGCCACCAGCGGGGTCTGGGTCGAAATCCAGACCGTCAGCCTGTCCTCCAGCGGATCGTGGCGGGCCACGCAGCCACGGCATTCCAGCGCGTGCGAGCACCCGCGGTGGATCCAGAAGGACTCCTGGAACACGTGAGCCGCCGATGCGAATGCCGAATCCACGTCGCCGTAGCGCGCGTCGAACTCCGCCGCCAGATTGTGAGAGGCGTCGGCATGCACCGCCGGAGCATCGGGCGCGAGCGCCGCGCGGCAATCGGAGACGGCGGGCAGCGGATCGAAATCGACCTCTACCAACGTGGCGGCGTCTTCGGCGACGTAGCGGTTCTCGGCGACCACGATGGCGATCGGCTCGCCGACGTGGACGGTCTCCTCGCTGGCGAGCACGACGCGATGACGCTCCTGCCGGTAGCAGCGGTCGGGCAAGGCGACGACGAGCCTGTCGGTCGTCAGAACAGAACGGAGGTCGTCGCGCGTGAGCACGGCATGAACGCCCGGAACCGCCAGGGCCGCGGCGGCGTCGATGCCGCGGATTGCGGCGTGCGCGTGCGGACTGCGGACGAACGCCGCGTGCAGCATGCCGGGCATGCGGATGTCGTCGACAAACCGGCCTTCGCCGCGCAGCAGCGGGGGGTCTTCCATGCGCGGGACGCTTCGACCGAAGGTCCTGGTTTCCCTCGGGGAATTCTCACGCATGTGTCACGCTCCGGCAGGCCGCGACAGGCGTTCGCGGGCCCGCGCGTGCGCCTTCTCGAGCGCCCGCCGCGCCATGACGACAGCGAGCTGCCGTCGATAGGAGGAGGGAGCATGTACGTCTTCGAGCGCGTCGATGTCAGCGCAGACGTCGCACGCCTTGCGGAAAAGCTCCGCGCTCGCCGGCTGTCCCAGCACGCTCCGCTCGACCGCCGCGACGCGGACCGGCGCGGCGGAAACGCCGCCGAGCGCCAGAGCCACGCGCCGCACGACTCCGGCCGCGTCCTCCTCGAGCAGCGCGGCCGCCGACGCGAGCGCAAAATCTCCGTGCCGACGCGCAAATTCGACGAAGGCGTAACCGTGCGCCGGCGACCACACCGGCAGGCTGACCGCCGTCAGGCATTCATTCGGCTCGACGCAGGATGTCATGTAGCCGGCGGGGAATTCGGAGAAGGGGACGCGCCGCTCCCCGCGCGGACCGACGATCGTGATGGTAGCGTCGAGGGCGGCCGCGACCGTCACGATTTCGGCGGAGGGATCAAGGTGGCAGAGCGAGCCGCCGACCGTGCCTCGGTTTCGCGTCTGGCGGTGACCCACGTGGCGAATGGCTTCGGCGAGCAGGGGGCAGTCACGCGCGATCTCCTGCGAAAATTCGACTTCCCGCTGCCGGGTCATCGCGCCGATTTCGATCGCGTCAGCGGTCCTGCGGATGAAGGAAAGGCCGGTGACGCGGTTGAGATCGATCAGATGGTCCGGCAGCGCATAGCGCATGTTCAGCATCGGCACCAGGGATTGGCCGCCGGCGAGCAGGCGAGCGTTGTCGAGCGTCGAAAGAAGCTGGATGGCCTCGGAAAGGCTGCCGGGGGCGTGATAGCTGAACCGCGGTGGCTTCATGGACGGATTTTTGCACTGGGGCGGTGGAGCGGCAGAGAATGACCCCGACCTGAGAAATTCGTCTCCTTTTAACGGGTGGTTGTTGCCTCGGCAATCCGCATCAATGTCAGAACGGACTTGCCGGAATGACGATGTGCTCTCCGCCGCGAGCCCCGCGGGGAGTGAAGGGAGCAAGTCCGCGGTGTTGCGTTCGCGTGCGCCGGAAAGGCGCGCGGGCGGGCGGACGGGCGTGCAGACGGAACTCAGGCCCGGAGCGCCAAGGGCGCGGTGGCCGACTCATCAACGGCCGCTTCGGGACGAAGAAATCATTCGAGGCCGCGTCATCCCTTTCGTTCGCTGTCTCGCGCACCAACACGAGCCGAGGCGCGACGGACGCCGCCGGAGGCTGCTCATCCCGCGGCCGAAGCACTCGCTGGCGCAGTCTCCTGCCACCCTGCTCAGGAGCGGAACAGGCGACCGATGCCGATCCAGAGATCGCGAAGCCCTTTCCGGTTGGCGAGCCGGCGCGCCCGATCGGCGATGGCCTGCGAGTTGATGGTGCCGCTATAGTGGCAATCGCACAGAAGGCGATGCGCCTCGCCGGTCGTGAGATCGAAGAATTCCATCGCATCTCCGAGACGATCGCTCTTCAGGCCTTGGCTGCGAAGCACCGCATCGTCGAACGCGAGGCACAGGGGCGACTCCTCGTCGCGCAGCAGCATGCGATCCTTCTTGGGTAGATATTCCATCCGGGAAAACAACCGTATGCGTCCCGTGTGGCTGTCGAGCAGATCGGCGAAGCGGTGCAGCCGCTGTTTGCGCAATGCGCGCCTGGCCTCAGGAGATGTCGGCGTTCCGATCGGAACGACGTCCGCCACCTGGGTGACTTCGCTCAAGGTTCTGTGTTTCATCCTCTACTCCTACTCCGTCACGACTGGATTGCCCGCCCAACTCGATCTCGATCGCGCCGCAACGCAGGACCGAAACCACCAGGCTGGAACAATCCCGCAGGTCTGACTGACGCTGGCTGCGTGGCGGCGTCGTTCGTTTCTGATACTAGAACCGCCAGCCATTGGCTCAGTTCCGGCGCAGTTCGGGCAGAGGCGGCAAAATCGCCAATTCCGCCGCGAGGGCGACAATTCGGCTCATGTCCCCTCGGCTGATGGTCAAGCCGCGCCCAGGCCACGGCGCCTGTCGAAAGGGTGCCATGTGCGATTGCAAAATGCGGGGCGCCGCGCGGACCATCAGCGGCGTGTGCCGGTCGCTTCGACCGAAGCCGCCGCGGTTGCGACATCACGGGGATAGGTCCGGCGCGCCGGGATGGCGAGCGAGGCGGCGGCAAGGACCGGAATCAGCATGACGAGGTAGGTCCACTCGAGCCCCCGCTCGCCGCCGCCGAGCACGTTCGACATCACGCCGAACAGGATCGGTGCCCCCCCTTCGAGCGCCGCCCGCAGAGCCGTCCGGCCTGCTTCAGCGCGTCCCCACAGTCGGGGGTGGACGATGTCGAGCCGGGCGGCGTCGAACGGCGCATTGGCTGCGGCGAGCGCGCCCGCCCCGAGCGCGAGAAGTGCCACGCCGAGAACGACGCTCCTGGTCCAGATCGCCGGTCCAATGAACAGAACCGCGAACAGTAGCGCCACACCCGGAACGACGATGCGCGCGTCGAGCCTGCCGCGTCGCATCAGCCAGCCGGAAATCTGCCCGCCGGCGACGACGCCCACGACGGCGCCGAGCCCCACGACCATGACGAGAGCACTGAGGAGCGGGCGCGATATCGCCCAATGATCGGTCAGGTAGATCATGCCGAACGCGCGAACGCCGGCGAAGAAAAAATATCCGAGTGCCGAAGCAATCACGAGCAGCAGATAGGTCGGAATCCTGAACAGGTAGCGGATGGCCCACCACAGGCTTTGCCTCGTCGGATCCTGTCGCAGGACGAGATCGTCTCTCGGTTGCGCCCCCGCCCGACGGACCATCGCCTGCATTTCGCCCGTTCGGCCGGACTCGCCATGGGCGCCATGCGTTCGTTGCAGCTCCCCTTCGGACTCCTGGTCGATATCGATCCAGCTCTGCCCGCCACGCGCCGGTTCGGGGAGAAAGCGCCAGGTCGCCCAGGTCAGGATCACACTTGGCACCGCCATGAGACAGAACGACCAGCGCCAACCAAGCCAGGATGCGACCTCTCCGCCGACCAGAAAGCCGAATCCGCTGCCGGCGAGTTCGCCGGCAAGAATCGTTCCGTAGACGCTCGCCCGGTCGCGCGGCCGGAAGAAGTCGCCGGTGAGCGAAGCCACCGCCGGAGCGGCCGCAGAAGTGACCGCGCCGAGAAAGATGCGTGTCAGCAGCAGGAACAGGAATGAATTGGCGAAACCGCTGACGATCATCGCGGCTGTCCAGAGCGCAATGGCCCACACCAGAAGCCGACGCCGCGAAATCCGATCCACCAGCACGCCGAGCGGCAGCGTGAAGATGGCCCCGATGAATGATGTTGCCGCGACCAGCAGGCCGATGTCGGCGTTGTCGATGCCAAACGCGGTCTTCAGGTCGCTCGCGACCGCCGAGACGGTCGCCTTGTCGGCGCTGTCGAGTCCGAGCACGCCGGCCAGCAGCAGGATGACCTGCAATCGCGCGGCGCCGCCGAATGACGCCGCGGCCCGGCGCTCGGCGCGCCGCAGGAATTGCCATCCGACCTGAAAATCAGCGGACATGACCGTCTCCGCGACAGCAGCGGACGGCGCATCGAGGTTTGGCGCGCTGTTGCCGCGTCGTGAGAGCGCATCGGCTGTCGGCGGGGAACTCCGTGGGCCGTTGGCGATGCCCCGCGCGTGACGATCACGCGGTTGATGCGCATTGCGATCTCGCCCTGGGACTCAACAGCACGATGAGGCGCCAGTTCCAGGTGCCCGGTCGCGGGCGCACACGCGGTTCGTCCGACATGCGGATCGCGCGCGCCGCATCCCTTCCCGATACCGTCCGCACCTGCGGATCTTGCCGCGCGTTCGGCCCGGGCGACCGGCCGGGGCCGGGCGTGACATGGCCGCGCTGATTCGGGATTCGCCGCGCCAGGTTGACGGCTCGTGGCGGAACCAATTCGGCCGGCCTGCTTTGCCCTTCCGATCGCCCATCGCGTGGCAAACGCGTCCGACGTGCGGAACCCGCTCTGCCTCGGGGGTCTCCCCGGGATCGTCAGGCCGACAACCACATCCGATCGTGCTGGACAGATGCAAGACAGGAAATCTCCAACACGCGAGGACTTGCCGGCTCCCGAGAAGGACCTGCAGCCCGATCCGATGCTGCGCCCCAACCATCGGCGCAGGTTCATGTGGATCGTGGTGCTCGCCGCGCTTGCCGTCGTCATCGTCACTCTCATCGTCGTGACATCGAACCGGCAGACGGCCCAGCAGACCTCGCCCGCGCCTGCGGCGGGCAGGCCGTGAAAGCCCATCGATCTCTGCCCGATTCGCACCAAGGCAGTATCGCGCGGAGACGTTCCGCACGCGAATCCGACGGGTTCGACATGGAAGCCTCGAACAGAACGCCTGGCCGGTCGACGAAAGTTGCAGGATCGGCCGACTTCTGGAACGTGGCGGCGCTGGTCGCCGTCATGTTCACGGGAAGCACGCTCGTGACGCCGTTCTACGTGGTCTATCGGCAGGTCTTCGGGTTCTCGGAAGTCGTTCTGACGTTGATCTATGCGGTCTACGCCGTTGGCAATCTCGGTGCACTGCTGCTTCTCGGCCGGCTTTCGGATCAGATCGGCCGCCGTCCGATCGGGCTTGCCGCGCTGGCACTCGCCGCCCTGGCGACCGTCTTTTTCCTCGTCGCACGCGGCACGGCCTGGCTGTTCTGGGGCCGGTTGCTGAGCGGCTTTGCCATCGGACTCGCGTCCGGGACGAGTGCGGCCTGGCTCGGAGAGATGGACCCCAGTGAAAAGAAGGCGCGTGCCACCCTCATGGCATCGAGCGCCAATTTCATCGGCTTGGCGGTCGGACCTCTCCTCTCCGGAATGCTGATCCAGTATGCGCCGTGGCCGCGTCACTTGTCCTACGTGGTGTATCTGGTTGGTCTCTGCACGGTGGCCGTCCTCGTGGTGCGAACCCGGGAGACCGTAGATGGACCCGCGCGCGACTTGCGCGAGGTTTCGCTGCGTCCGCGGCTGGGCGTTCCGCCTGATCTGCGCGGAGCCTTTATCCCGCCCGCCATCGCGGCTTTCGGAATCTTCGCGCTGCTGGGATTCTATTCGGCGCTGATACCGAGCGTGCTGCACGACAGCCTGCATCAGGCGAGCAAGTCCGTCTCCGGCGCCGTCGTGTTCGAGCTGTTTCTGGTCTCCGCCCTGACGCTGGCGGTCACGCGCAAGCTCGGCAGCCGAACCGCGATGCTGGCAGGTCTTGTGTTGTTGTTGCCGAGTCTCGCTCTGCTGGTCCTCGCCCAGGCGTTCGGGTCGCTTGCCGTGCTGATCATCGGAACGCTGCTCAGCGGCATCGCCGGCGCGCTCGGATACCGGGGCAGCCTGCAGGTGGTCAATCGCATCGCCCCGGCGGACCGCCGCTCGGAAGTCGTTTCGAGCTACTACGTGGCGACATTCCTCGGCAATTCCGTGCCGGTGATCGGTGTCGGAATTCTCACGGTGCTCGCGGGTTCGATGTCCGCGAACGTGGCATTCGCCTGCACGATCTCGGTCTTCGCCATCGCCGCCCTGGTTCTCGGCTGCAGGCGGAGCGCGGTTCAATGATCCTGCAATACGGCCTGCGCCAGCAGGTCGGCGACATGCATGGTCGGACGGCCGGTGCCCTGTTCGATCTGCTCGCGGCAACTGAAGCCGTTGGCCAGGATCCTGGTGGCGGCTTCGGCCGAGCGCAGGCGCGGCAGCAGCACGCGTTCGGCCACCGCCATCGACACGTCGTACTTCGGCGCTTCGAATCCGAAGGATCCCGCCATGCCGCAGCATCCCGACGCGAGGATTTCGTAGTCGAGTCCCAGCCGATCGAGAATTGACTTCTCGGCTGTCACATCGAGCACCGCGTGCTGGTGGCAATGCAGCTGAACCAGCGCCCGGGCGGGCTCCTTGCGCAGCCACGGTTCGAGTTCGTCGAGATTGCGGCCGAGAAACTCGGTCAGGAAGCGGGTCTGTCCGCTCAATCGCTGCGCCCGCTCGTGCCCGGGAAACAGGCCGACCAGCTCATCGCGAAACGCGCTGACGCACGCCGGCTCGAGCCCGATGACCGGCGTGCCGTTCTCGATCTCCGGCCGCAAGGCGTCGAGCACCTCGCCCCATGCGCGCCTGGCGCCGTCGAGCATGCCCCAGTCGTAGAGCGGCCGACCGCAACACAGCGGCCGGTCGGGGATGACAACGTCGTATCCCACCGCTTCCAGCACGCGTGTCGCCGCAATCGCGGTCGCCGGACGGAAGTAGTTGTTGAACGTGTCGGGCCACAGCATCACGCGGCGCCCGTCCCGGTTCGTCCGCCTGCGCTGGCGGAACCAGTCGACGAAGCTGCGCTCGGCGAAGCGCGGCATCGTCCGGCGCTGCGATATGCCGCCGATGGACTTGCTCAGGGCGGCGAGGCCCGGCGTCCGCGTCAGCCCGTTGGCGAGCCACGGGGCGCGCGCGGCCCATTCGGCCCACGTGCGGATCAGCCCCATCGAGTAGGCGGCGCGCGGCCGCAGCCGCCCCTTGTAGTAATGGGCGCGGAACTCCGCCTTGTAGGTCGCCATGTCGACCTGCACCGGACAGTCCTTCCTGCAGCCCTTGCAGGCGAGACAGAGGTCGAGCGCCTCTTCGACCTCCCGGCTGCGCCACAGGTCGGCAATCGGATCGCCGCGCAGCATCTCGAACAGAAGCCGCGCCCGGCCGCGCGTGGAATGGCGCTCCTCGCGGGTCGCCATATAGCTCGGACACATGACGCCGTCTTCGCTGCCGTGCCGTCGGCACATGCCGACGCCGACGCAGCGCCGCGTCGCCTTGGTGAAACTGCCGCCATCCTCGACATATTTGAAATACGTGTTGACCTCGGGCGGCTGATATCTCGGGCCGATGCGCAGGTTCGAGACGATCGGATAGGGATCGATGATCTTTCCGGGATTCATCCGGCCGTTCGGATCCCAGATCGCCTTGAACTCTCGGAACGCCTGCACCAGCTCCGGGCCATACATCGTGTCGAGCAAGGCGCCGCGCGCCTGGCCGTCGCCATGCTCGCCGGAAATCGAGCCGCCGTAGCGCGCGACGAGCTCGGCGGCCTCGCGGAGGAAGTGCTGCCAGTTCCTCAGGCCTTCCTCGGTCCGCAGGTCGAAGGGAATTCGGCAGTGGATCAGGCCGTCGCCGAAATGCCCGTACACCGAGGCGTCGTAGCCGTGTCGGTGAAACAGGGCTTTCAAATCCCGCAGGTAGCGGCCGAGCGCGTCGCGATGCACCGCGCTGTCTTCCCAGCCCGGATGGGTCTCGGGAAAGTCCGGCACGTGCGCGGTCGCCGCAAGTCCCGCCTCCCGCACCAGCCAGATCCTGTGCTGCCTGTCCTTGTCCTTCAGTAGCTCGGCGGAATTGCCTTTCTGTTTGAACGCTTCGACCATCCTGCTGGCGTTTTCGGCCGCCTGCTCCGTGGTGTCGGCGCCGAATTCCGCGATCAGCCAGCCGGCGCCGGGAGGCAGCATCTTCACGTCGTCGGGGTGCAGATGCTTTCGCAGCACGAAATCGACGAGCATCTGGTCCATGCCTTCGAGGGCCATCGGGCCGAAGGCGAGTGCTTCGGGCACCGCGTCGGCGGCGGCAAAGACGTCGCTGAACCCGATGATCGCCAGCACGCGCTGCGGCGGGCTCGGCACGAGATTCAAAGTCGCGCGCAGAACGGTCACGCAGGTCGATTCCGTGCCGACGAGCGCGCGCGCCACGTTGAATCCGTTTTCCGGCAGAAGCTGATCAAGATTTTCGTATCCGGAGACGCGACGCGGGATGTCGGGATATTTCGCCAGGATCAGATTGCGATAGCGGCGGCGGAAATCGTCGAGCTGCCGGTAGATCTCGGCACGGCGGCCGCCCTCCGCCAGGATGGATGTCAGCTTCTCGTCGCTGGTTCGACCGACCGTCATGCGCAGGCCGTCGTAGGTCACGATGTCGAGCGATTCGACGTTGTCGGACGTCCGGCCCGCCATGACCGAATGCACGCCGCAGGAATTGTTGCCGATCATCCCGCCGAGCGGATTGTGGTCGTGCGTCGCCGGATCGGGCCCGAAGGTGAGGCCGTGTTGCTCGGCCGCCTTGCGCAAGGTGTCGAGGACGCACCCCGGCTCGACCTCCGCCAGCCGCGCTTGCGGGTCGATCGCGATCACGTGGTCGAGATATTTTGAGAAATCGATCAGCACCGCCACGTTGCAGCCTTGGCCGGCGAGGCTCGTGCCGCCGCCACGCATCACCAGCGGAGCGTCGAACGTGCGGCAGACGTCCACAGCCGCCACCACGTCCCCGATGCTGCGTGGCACGACGACGCCGATCGGAACCTGGCGATAGTTGGACGCGTCGGTCGCGTAGAGCGCGCGGCTGCCGCGGTCGAACCTGACCTCGCCGCGGACCGCCGTCTTCAATGCGGCTGCCAGCCGCTCCGGGTCGACGGAGGTCTGCAGGAATTCCTGCGCCACCCGGCCGTTCGGCAGGCGCTCGACGTGTAGATGACCCTCGTGCCGGGCGTGATTGATCTCGATCGAATGCGTCATGCTGTGTCTCTGGAGATCAGGCGGCGAGCCTCTCGGCGTCCGCTTGCTTGAAGGCGAGGCCGTGGCCCGGACGGTCGGGATCGGGGCGCAATTCTCCGTTCCGGGGCTGCGGGGCGCCGTCGAACACCATCCGCTCGATGCGCACGTGGTCGTGGAACCATTCCATGTGTCGCAACCGCGGCGCCGCGCAGCAGACGGGAAGATGAATCGCGGGTGCGCAGTGGGCGGAGAGCGGCAAGCCATGCGCGTCGGCGAGGGCCGCAACGCGCAGGAAGCCCGTGTATCCGCCGCAGCGCGTCGCGTCGGCCTGCAGCACGTCGACGGCGCCGGCCGCCAGCATCCGACGGAAATAGAAGGGCTCGTACCCGTATTCGCCGGCGGCGATGTCCATCCCGGCCGGAGCGCGGTCGCGCAGCAGCCGCAGGCCTTCGAGATCGTCGCTCGACACCGGCTCCTCGAACCAGGCGACGCCGAGCTCCGCGAACTGCTCGGCGAACCACAGCGCCTGCTTGCGCGAATAGGCGCCGTTGGCATCGACGAAGAGCTCGGCGCAGCCGGCCGCCTGCCGCGCCACCGTCACGCGCGCGAGGTCGCGCTGCGGTTCCGAGCCGATCTTCATCTTGACAAAGCGGCAGCCGTCGCGATCGACCCAGCCGCCCAGCTGCGCGCGCAGCAGATCGTTCGAATAGCTGGTGAAGCCACCGCTTCCGTAGATCGGCACGCTGTCACGCCCGAGGCCGAAGAGCTTCGCCAGCGGCACGTTCAACATGCGGGCCTTCAGATCCCACAGCGCCATGTCGACGGCGGAGATGGCGCAGCCCGCCATGCCCCGCCGGCCGACGTTGCGCACTGCCGCGACCATCGCGTTCCAGGAGCGCGGAATGTCGAAGGTTTCCCGGCCGACCACCACCTTCGCGAGGATGTTGCTCACCACGTCCGCGGCCGCGCTGTCGCAGTAGGTGTATCCGAGGCCGGTCGTTCCGTCGGCCTCGACCTCCACCAGCACCAGGATGGTCGCATCCCACGCGCTCGTGCCGTCCGCTTCGGGCGCATCCGTCCTGAAACGAAAGCTTCTCGCCGTGACCCGCGCAACCGGGGCCGTGACCGCCATGGGCGCATCCTTTGACAGCCCCCGGTGTTCCCCGACCCGCTTCAGACGACCTGCCGCACCACGTCGGAGGCGACCGTCAGCGCGATCTTGCCGCGCGCCGGCGTCCCGCGGGCGAGCGACTCGGCAAAGTGCATCACCTGCTTTGCGGTCGCCTTCGGCGGCATCGGCGGCTCGTGCGGGTCCACGACCGCCTCGACGAGCGCCGGTCCGTGCACGTGCAAGGCCTCCCTCAGCACGTCGGCGCATCGTTCGGGATCGTCGACGCTGAAGCCCTTCACGCCGAAGCCGCGAGCGACGGCGGCAAAATCGATCGGCTGCAGCTCGCAGCCGTATTCCGGATTGCCCAGGAACACCATCTGCTCCCATTTGATCTGGCCGAGCGCGTTGTTCTTGATGACGATGATCTTGACGTCGAGATTGTATTTCACGCAGGTGGCGAGCTCGCCCAGAAGCATAGTGAGGCCGCCGTCTCCGACGAACGCGACGACCTGGCGTCCGGGATAGGCGATGGCCGCCGCGACCGCGTACGGCAGGCCGCACGCCATGGTGGCGAGCGTTCCGGAGCACGAGAACATCATGTTGCCGCGGATCGTCAGATAGCGCGATATCCACGTGGTGATGGTGCCGGAATCGGTCGCGACGATCGCATCGTCCGCCAGCAGCTTGTTGAGCTCGTAGGCCACCACCTGTGGCTTCATCGGCTTGTCCCGACGCGTTCCGCGCTCGACCAGCATCTCGTTCCATTCGCGCATGCCGGCCTGCGCCTGCTCGAGGAACGAGCGATCCTCGCGATAGCCGAGCCGCGGGATCAACGCCCGGAGCGTCCTGGCGGTGTCGCCGATCAGCGCCGCCTCGACCGGGTAGCGCAAGCCGATGCGCTTCGGATCGAGCTCGATCTGAACCGCGCGCGCGGCGCCGGGCTTCGGATAGTACTCGATATAGGGAAAGCTGCTGCCGGCGATGAGGAGGGTGTCGCAACGTTCGAGCGCTTCCTGCGAGGGCTTCGTTCCCAACAGTCCGATTCCACCGGTGGTGAACGGGCTGTCGTCGGGAACGGCGGCCTTGCCGAGCAACGGCTTGATGACCGGAGCGGCGAGCCGTTCGGCGACGACCAGGATCTCGGGTCCGGCGTCGAGCGCTCCCCGGCCGGCGAGAATCGCCGTCTTCCTGCCTGCGTTGAGAATGGCCGCCGCGTGCGTGAGTTGCTCCTCGCTCGGCGCCTGCGCGGAGCGCGCCATCAGGTCCGACACGTGGGAAGGAATGTTTCGTTCCGAACGCACGTCCGACCTCATTGGCTCCGACTGCACGTCGACCGGCACGGTGATGTGGGCGACACCCCGGTACGACAACGCGGTGCGGCAGGCGAGCTCCACGGCGTTCTCGACGTGGCTCGGACCCATGACGCGGGCGTTGTAGACGCAGACGTCCATGAACAGCCGATCGAGCTCGACGTCCTGCTGGGTGAACGTGTCGAGCAGGTCGTGGAACTGCAGGCCCGTGATGGCGAGAACCGGCTGACCGTCGAGCTTGGCGTCGTAGAGGCCGTTGAGAAGGTGAATGCCACCTGGACCGGAAGTGGCGATGCAGACGCCGAGGCGCCCGGTCCATTTGGCGTAGGCGCACGCGCTGAATGCGGCTGCTTCCTCGTGCCGCACCTGGACAAAGCGGATCCGGTCCTGGCGCTGACGCAACGCCTCGAACACCCCGTTGATACCGTCTCCCGGCAGCCCGAACACCGTATCGACGTCCCACTTCAACAAAGTATCCACCAGAATGTCTGCCGCGGTCGAGGTGGCCATTGGAAGTTCCTTTGGATACGCGAGCCAATCGGATGCGGTCGGAAATCGGCAAGGCCGCCGCTTGGGCAACGATCGAGCGTGATCTGAGTTCCTGGGCGGCGAAACGGCATCGCGGAACCTCCGGCCTTCGGACCTATTGATCATGCAAGTACCGCAGTTGAAGCAGGAGCTGCGTCGATGCGCTCAAGACTTCTGCATGACGCCGACGGCCAGCGGACATTCGCGATCGTCCTCGGCACCGGCGACGAGGTGATGGAGAGCTTGCAGTCGTTCGTCGACCGCGAGCGGGTGACCGCGGCGCAGCTCACGGCGATCGGCGCGCTCAGCGACGTCGTGCTGATGTACTTCGACTGGGAGGCGAAGCAATATCGGCGCATTCCGGTACGAGAGCAGGTGGAAGTGGCCTCGCTTCTGGGCGACGTGGCGGTGGGCCCTTCCGGTTCGCCCGCCCTGCATGTCCATCTGGTCGTCGGAAGGCGCGACGGAACCGCGATGGCGGGGCACCTCGGCGAAGCCCACGTCCGGCCGACGCTCGAGGTCATCATGACGGAATCGCCTGCCCATCTGCGCAAGGTCAAGGACGCAGCCAGCGGCCTCGCGCTCATCCGTCCGTAGTTCAGCCGCAGCGGAACGGACTGCGCGGCGAGACATTGTCCGTAGGAGAGCCGGACGCCACATGGCGAAGCGCATCCCGTCATTTCTTCCTGCCAACCCGACCGTCGTCATCACCGGGGCATCGGCGGGAGTCGGCCGAGCGACGGCTCTTCGGTTCGCACGCGCCGGCGCACGGATCGGACTGATCAGCCGGGACCAAGAAGCCCTTCGGGACCTTGCCGACGAGATCGAAGCGCTCGGCGGCGTCGCCATCGCGGCGCCCGCGGATGTCGCGGACGCGGATGCCGTGTGCGCGGCGGCGGCCACGATCGACGAGGCGATCGGTCCGATCGACATCTGGATCAACAACGCGATGGTGACGGTGTTTTCGCCCGTCGCGGAGATCACGCCGGACGAGTTCCGGCGCGTCACGGAAGTCACGTATCTGGGCTGCGTGCACGGCACGCAAACCGCGCTTCGCCACATGCGCGCACGCGATCGCGGGCTCATCATCCAGGTCGGTTCCGCGCTCGCCTATCGGGGAATTCCGCTTCAGGCCGCCTATTGCGGCGCCAAGCACGCGATCCGCGGATTTACCGATTCGCTTCGCGCCGAGCTCATCCACGACCGCAGTCGGATCGGGGTGACGATGGTCGACTTGCCGGCCGTGAACACGCCGCAATTCGACTGGGCGCGCACGCACCTTTCGCGCCAGCCACGGCCCGTTCCGCCGGTCGTGCAGCCGGAAGTCATCGCCGAGGCCATCTGGCATGCGGCGCGCCACCCGCGGCGGGAGTATTTCGTCGGCACGAGCACGCTCGCGGTGATCCTGGGAAATATCCTCTTTCCGGCCCTGCTCGATCGCCTGTTGGCGCGAAAGGCCTATGCGGGCCAGATGACCAAGGTGCCGGTCATGCCCGGTCGGCGCACCAATCTCATGAGGCCCGTGCATGACCTGCACCGCACGCGCGGGTCGTTCGGCGCGGAGGCCGCGCGCTCGGCGCTCGTCGTGTCCGGGCCGTCGGCCCGGATCGCGACGGCGCTCGCCGGGATGGCATTGCTCCTTTGCGCCGGCGTGCTGGGACAACGCCTGTCTTCGGCGCAGCGACTTCCGCGTTCGAAGGCCAGGATCGCAATCGCGCCGTCCTGGCGCCGTCTTCGCTGAGTTCTCGAGCCGCAACATCGGCCGGAAGACGGCGCCGTCCGTTCGGACGAATTCGGGCGTGGGCGGCTCGCCCGCCGCATGCGCCAGGATGTGGCCTGTTCAGCCATTGCAAATGTGGCCAGAATGACCGGGTCAACGACCAGACCCGGAGTCAACCGGCTGCACGAAACGCGACCCTTGAGGGAGGGATGCTCCATGTCAACCGCAGCACTCGCCGACTCGCAACCCTGGTACCGAAGTCTCGACGCGAACCAATGGAAGACCATGTTCGCCTCGAACATCGGCTGGATGTTCGACGGATACGAAACCTATGCGTTGATCCTCACGGTCGGCGTCGCGCTCCACCAGTTCCTCGAGCCTTCGCAATACGCGCAGATTCCCGCCTACGCCGGCACGATCATCGCCATCACGTTGCTTGGTTGGGGGATCGGCGGCTTCGTCGGCGGCATCCTCGCCGACTACATCGGCCGGCGGCGTACGATGATTCTGGCCATCGTTTGTTATTCTCTGACGACCGGGCTTTCCGCGCTGGCCTGGGACTGGGTCTCGTTCGCGGTGTTGCGCTTTCTGGTCGGGATCGCCATCGGCTCGGAATGGTCGACCGGCGCCTCGATGACGGCCGAAGTCTGGCCCGATCATGCCCGCGGTCGCGGGGCCGGCCTGATGCAAAGCGGGTTCGGCATCGGCTTCTTCGTCGCCTCGATCGCCTGGCTGTTCGTGAGCGGCTATGGGCCGGGGGCCTGGCGCATCATGTATGTGATCGGCGTCCTCCCCGCATTTTTCGCGCTGTGGTTGCGGACCGGCGTCGAGGAATCGAAGCGCTGGGAGCACACCAACGAAAAGCGGCAATGGGCGCGCGCACGCAAGTCGAGCGGGGCGACGCTCGGCTCCGAGGAGCACGCGCTGACGCGGTTCACGCTGGCGGACCTGTTCGCCGAGCCGGACATCCGCAAGCGCGCCATCGTGGTTTTCCTGATGTCTCTGGCAACGACCGTCGCCTGGTGGGGCATCTCGAGCTGGGTCCCGCCGTTCGTGGCGGCGGCCGCCGCCAAGGCCGGGCTGCCGCCGCAGACCTGGGCGAGCTACGCCGCCATGAGCTACAACTTCGCGGCAATCGTCGGCTACGTGGGTCTCGGCTTTCTTGCCGACCGATATGGCCGCAAGCCGATCGTGATGATCTTCTTCGCCGCCTCGTTTGTCCTCACGCCCGCACTCTACATGTGGACGCAGGACCCGCTCCTGCTGGTGTTGATTGCCGGCGTCAACGGCTTCTTCACCCTGGGTCAATATTCGTGGCTGGCGGTCTGGCTGCCTGAGCTTTTCCCGACGCGGATGCGCGCCACCGGCATGGCGTTCGCCTTCAACGCGCCCCGGTTTGTCGCCTTTCTCGGCCCGCTGTTCGCCGGACTGCTCATCGCGCAGCTCGGCGGCTTCGGCCGAACGGCCGTGGCTTTCTCCTTCATCTACATTCTGGGATTTGTCCTCGTGCCGTTGTTGCCCGAGACCAAGGGAAAACCGCTGCCGGCTTGAGCGAGCTCCTCGACGAAGCGCGTCGGCGCGGCAATGCCTCGCTGCGCCGGCGGCATTGCGGTACGGCGTCGGGAAGCGAAATTCGTTTACCTGAACGCGAACGAGGCTCCCGCATCACGCGCCCATTAGGAGAGAGGAAAGGCGGCAGGCGCAATGCTCCGGTCATCAGATCGGGGTGTAGGACGATGACAGACACAAATCTGCATGAAATGGTCGCGAGGCTGACCGAGAAGGACCGGATCACGTTCGGCGATGTCCGCCGGATCCAGCGGGACGTGCTGCCGGACGGAATCGGCAGCCGCGAGGAACTCGCGCTGCTGGCGGGACTCGACGGGACGGTCGCGCGCAGCGATTCGGCATGGACCGAGTGGCTGGTCGAGGCCGTTCTCGAGCTGGCAACCTCGCAGGACGCATCGGATCGACCGGCTGCCGACGGCTGGCTCGAGCAGGCACTTGCGCCGGCAAGTCCGAAGCTGCGACGCAGGATCCTGCGAGAGCTGCGGCGCGAAACCGCGGCGATCGAAACGCCTGCCACCGAGGCTTGCGTGCTGGCGGCACAAGGCCCGGCGGCAAGTGCCATGGAAGTGCCGCTCCAGATGGCGGCCTGACAGCCGTCAGTTCTGGACCAGGATCACGGGTGTTCGCGGCCGTCCGGCCGCGATCGCCTTCCGGCGAACGAACGAGGTTTGCCGCGGCCCCGGGCGTCTCCCGCCAATCGAGACGCGGGACGCCTCTTTCGCTTCGATGGTCTCATCCGAGGCGAGCCTCCGCGCTTTCAGAAAGACACTTTCGATAGGACCGCGATGGGATATTTCCCATCGTCGGAGCCTTCTTGCGCGGGTAAGACGAACGCCCTTGCCGACCGGCATTTGCCGTAGCCGAGCCGCATGACATAATCGCGCATAACGAGCCGGCAACGATCGGGGAGGGACGGGATGACCATCGGCCGCTACGCATCCGCACTGCTTTTGGCCGCCCTGGCCCTCGGTACGCCGCGCGACATTCGCGCGTCTGAACTGGCCGTGAGCCAGTACGGCCGCGTCACCGCGACCCTGCCGTGGGCCGTTGCGCTCGAGAAGGGATATTTCGCCGAAGAAGGCCTGAAGATCGATCAGATCATCTCCGGCAAGGGCGGCGGGACGACCCTCCGGAACATGCTGGCGAGCGATCTGCCATACGGCGAAGTGGCAATGTCGGCCGCGCTCGCCGCGCGCAAATCCGGCATCGACGTCGTCATCGTCAACACCGCGAGCGACCACATCGGCGAGATCGCGCTCGTTGCCAATCCCAGGAGCAGCATCCAGAAGATTCAGGATCTGCAGGGAAAGAAGGCGGGCTTCACCAATCCGAAATCGACCAGCGAACTGCTCCTGCGCCTTGCGCTCAAGGAGGCCGGCATGGCCGGCAAGGTCGAGCCGGTTTCGACCGGCGGATTCGGAGGCGGGCTGGCGCTGCTCGATTCCGGCGGCATCGACGCGGCTCCGCTCATCGACCCGATCCTGACGCTCAAGCCCGATGCCTATCGGGTGATCTTCCATTTCGCCGATCTCATTCCGCGCATGACCTGGCTGGTCGGCATCACGACCCGCAAGTTCGCCCAGGAGCACCCCGACACGGTCCGCAAACTGATCAGGATTCACCGTCGCGCCGTCGACGACATCTACGCCCACCATGACGATGCGATCCGCATCTACGCCAAGGTCTGGCAGCAGGATCCGAAGGCGGTGGCGACGTACTTTCCCAAGTATTTCGGCTACAAGGGAGAGTGGTCGCCCGGAGGGTTCGACAAGGAAGCGCTCGGCAAGATGTCGGAGGGGCTTCAGCTGACCGGCGAAGTCGACGGTCCGGTCGACTGGAAGACGGTGATCGATCAGCAGTACCTGCCGAAAGATCTGCAAGGACCCCTCTGACCGGCTGTGTCGCGGACGACAGCGCCGTGCAACACCTCGGCCGAAAGATCCGCGCCTTTGGTCGATGTCCGCGCCTCTCGCGCGTGGGCTTCGCCAGAGCGGCCCTGGTCGTCGGATTCTTCACCGCGATCGAGCTGCTGTGCCGGGTCGGTCCGCTCGATCGCGTGACGATCATTCCGCCGACCGAAATGGTCGGCGCGTTGTGGCGGTTCCTGCTGACCGGGCGGTTCAATCACGACATCGCCTTCACCGCTTTCAACGTCGCCGCGGCGGCCGCGCTGTCCGTCACCTGCGGTTTCGTCATCGGCGCCGGATTGCATGCCTTGCCGCGGATCCGCCGTCCGCTCGAGCCGCTGCTGTCGGCGTATTATGCGGTGCCGACGTTCGTCTTCTATCCGCTGCTCATCGTGGCATTCGGTGTCGGGCAAACGGCCCTCATCGTCATGGGCGCCATGTTCGGCACTGTCGCCATGATCGTCAATACGATGCTCGGCCTCGATCGAGTGCCGGCGGTCGTGCTCAAGACCGCCGCGATCATGAGGCTCGATTTCCTTCGCCGGCTCCTGCTCATCAAGCTGCCGGCCGCCGCGCCGCACCTCGTGACGGGGCTCAAGCTGGCCGTGATCTACTCGGTGATCGGCATCGTCGCCGGCGAGTTCATCCTGGCGACCGCGGGGATCGGCAAGCGCATCGCGTTTGCGTACGACAATTTCGACAATGCCACGATGTACGCGATGCTGCTGCTCCTCCTCGCCGCCGTCATGGTCGTCAACGGCGCGCTGTCCGCCTGGGAGAAGCGGCTCCATCGCCGTTTTGGCCAGCGATGAAATCGGCCAGGCTCGACACTCCTGTGCTCTGCGGCGGGCTGCTCCTGTCGTGGCAGGCGTTGTACTGGATCGTCGGACCGAATGTCGTGTCCTCGCCGGCCGTGACCATCGCCCGCGCCTCGCAACTCCTCGAATCGGAAACCTTCTGGATACATGCGGCCAGCACCGGCGCGGCGTTCGCATCGGCGGGCGTCATCTCCATCATGGCCGGCGTGACGGTCGGGCTCTGGCTCGGACTGCGGAGATTTGCCGGAGACGTTGCGGATCCGATCCTCAGCACGCTCTA
>CAZIGW010000128.1:0-5815 GCA_964538565.1 uncultured Hyphomicrobiales bacterium
CCGAGAAGTTCACCCCGATCACCTGGTCGTTCGGATCGCCGGTCGCGGTGGCCGGCAGCGGAAGGGCGGAGGGATCGTCGACCCGCACGACGGTGACGACATGTTGGGTGTTGGTCGCCGTGTCCGTGTAGGTGATCTTGACCGAGTTTCCGGGGAGCAGATTGCCGACGTCGACGTCGAAGCCGGCCGGCGGGCCTGCGACGGCTGTTCCGTCCGTCGTCTTGTCGGAGAGCGCCTGCGACATGCGCGCAGCGAACTCGTCGAGCTGCGACTGCGCCTGCGGCAGGATCTGGTCGCGCATGGCGAGATAGGCGGCGATCTCGCCCGAGCGGATGGCGCCCTGCGCGATCAGGTCGGTGGACGAGCCGTTCGGATTGAACACCTTGATCGAGCCGACGCCGCTCTTGTCGGGATCGCTGTTCCAGGTGGAGTTCGCGGTGATCGTGCCGCGCGGATCGAAGCTCAAGGTCGTCGCGCCCGTCGCGTCGGCGAGCTGAAAGCCGTTGCCGGTGTAGACCGAGATCTGGTTGTGATCGCCCTCGATCACGCGGATGTCCATGAGCTTGGAGAGCTGGTCCACGTACTGGTCGCGCTGGTCCATCAGGGTCGCCGCGGTCGGATCGTTCGGGGCCGCCGCCACGATCTCGCGGTTGAGCTTGACGATCTGCTGGAGCGCGTCGTTCGCCTGCTGGATGTCGGTCGACAGCCCCTGCTCGGCCGCCCCACGCAGCGTCTGCACAGCGTCGGTCGTCGCGTTGAGCTGCTGCGCCAGCACCTGGGCGGCGTTGAGCGCGGCCGTTTGCGCCGAATAGGAATCGGGGCTCGTGGACAGCGTCTGCAGCGCGGTCGTGAAGCTGTTGAACAGCGTGTCGAGGCCCGTCGAGGAACCCGGCTGTCCGATGATCTGCTGGATCTGCTGGTAGAACTGGTCGAGCGTCGTCGTGTAGGCGCTGCCCGCGGTCTCCGAGCGCAGCTGCGTCTGCACCAGCTTGTCGAGCTCGCGGTTGATCTGGGTGGCGAGCACGCTGACCGAGCCGCCGCCGGCGGTCGCCATCTGGTCGAGCGTCTTGCGGACGTAGCCCGGCGTCTGCGCATTGGCCACGTTTCCCGAGACGATCGCCAGTTGCGACTGCGTCACGCGCAGCCCGGCGATCGCGGCCGACAGTGCCTGGCCCAGGCTCATGGTTGCGACTCCCTCGCCACGACGCGCCGCCCGTCACCGGCGCGCGGCACTCAGCGAATGACGTTCAAGAGATCCTGAACCATCTGGTTCGTCGTGGTGATGATGCGGGTGTTGGCCGAATAGGCCTGCTGGGTGACGATCAGCTTGCTGAACTCGTCGGCGATGTCCGTGTTCGAGGATTCGAGCGCCGCGCCCACCACCTTGCCGCTGGCGTTGAGCAGCGGCGGCCCCGAATCCGCGGTCGCCGCGTAGGCGCCGCCGTCGAGCTGCTTGAGGAAGTTTTCCCCGTTGAAGCTCGCCAGCGAGACTTCCGCGAGCGGGACGGTCTTGCCGTTGGTATAGGAGCCGACGACGCGGCCCTGGTCGTCGACCGAGATCGACGACAACTGGCCGGCGGCCGAGCCGTTCTGCTGGATCTGGTTGACCTGCACGGTGCCGCTGGTGTTGGCGAACTGCGTCAGGCCGTTGGCGCCGAACACCATCTGCAGGTTGCCGAGCGACAGCCCGTTGATGTTGACGTTGTTGAGCGTCAGGCTGCCGACCGGCGGATTCATCTTGCCGTTCGTGTCGAACGTGAAGGTCGTGCCGGCGTTCATCCATGCCGCCGCCGTTCCGGTGGCGTTCGGGTCGACCTGGTAGAACATGTTCCAGGCATCGGTGTGGCCCGGCCCGAGCTCGGTGCCGTCGACCTTCGCCCAGCGGATGACGAGGTTCACCGGATTGCCGGTGCCGTCGTACGCGGTGATCGAGCCGCCCGAGACCGACTCGTTGAGGAAGTTGGTCTGGTCCGCGCCGATCACGGTGCCGTTCGAAGGAATGGCCGTCGTCGTGACGATGCCGAACTTGTTCAACGTCACGGTGCCACCCACCGTGATCGTGTCGGTCGTGTTCTGCGCGACCAGGCTGATGTCGCCGCTCGAATTGACCGACCCGGTGACGTTCGTCAGGCCGGCGAGCGCCGTCTGCAGCCCGGCAAGCGTCGCGACCTGACCGGGGCCGCTGCCGAACGTGATGGTCTGCAGCGGGTTCGCCCCGACCGTCACCGTCAAGGTCTGGCCGGAGCTGATGCCCTGGGTCAGGAGATTGGTCGGCGTCGCCGTCGTATTGCCGTTGCCGAAGCCGAGCGTGGCGATGTCCGCGCCGCTCGGTGTCGCGTTGTCGGACACCGTGACGGTGTCGAGAAAATTGTTCGACTGGATCTGCAGTTGCCCGCTGCCGTTGAGCGAAGCCGTCACCCCCGCCGTGCCGCCGTTGATGGCGGTGATCAGGTCGCCGACGGTGGTGCCCGCGGCGGCCGTGAAGTTGACCGTCCCGGTGCCGGTCGTGACCGTGATGACGTCGCCGGTGGCGACGCCGAGCGTGGAGAGAAGCGTGCCGTTGGCGAGGCCGCTCACGGTGCCGAGCGCGAGCGCCTTCTTGTCCGCCTGCAGATTGGCGTTGATGCCCGTGATGGTCGCGAACTGGCTCGCGCCGTTGACCGGATTGGCCTGAAACAGGGCCGGGTTGAGCAGGTCGGAGCCGACCACGCCGGTGGTCGAGCTCGGCGTGCGCGGCGTCGCCGGCAGGTTCGCCTGGTACTGGATCTGCGTCGTCGCCTGCGCCGGGAAAAGACCGTTGCTGAACTGCAGCACCTGCGGAACGCTGCCGACCGGATTGCCGGTCGTGCTGTCTACCGGGATGCCCATCAGATAGTAGCCGGCGCCGTTGACCAGGAAGCCGTTCTTGTCGAGCTGAAAGTCGCCGCGCCGCGTGTAGAGGTTGACGCCGCTGAAGACCGGCAGGTTGTCGGTGAACGTCTCGGGCTTCTCGACGATGAAGTACCCCGCGCCGTTGACCGCCATGAAGGTGCTGGTTGCCGAATTCTGGATGCCGCCCTGCACGTTGTTGGTCGGGCTCGAACTCGCCAGCACGCTGCCGGCCTGCTGCTGCGTCGGCAGGTTGTCCTGCACGAGATCGGTGAAGCTCGTGTCGATGCGCTTGAACGCCGTCGTCTGCGAGTTGGCGATGTTGCCCGAGATGTTCTGCAACGCGAAGGATTGGGCCTGCAGGCCCGACACTGCGTTATAAAGAGCGTTGAAAATACCCATAACAGTTCTCCACTCCGCGTCGGTCGGCCTCCCGCGCCATTTGGCGGGCCTGCGGCCGCATGCCGCCGCAGACCTCGCAAGCCGCGTGCCAAAGCAATTATGACGTGATATCAATTACTTAATTGAATCGAAGATATCCGCCGCGGCGCCCGCGCCCGGCAAGGCCGGCCGGGTCCGGCAAATCTTGCCCGGTCCGGGCCTCCTCGCCTCGCCCGCGATCGCGGGCGGCGAGCCGCTTTCCCCTCGGCTGCGTGCTGCGCTACGGTCCGCGCCAAACGAGAGGCCCGCATGCGTTTCGAAGGCACCAGTTCCTACGTCGCCACCAACGATCTCACGGTCGCGGTCAACGCCGCCATCACGCTCGAGCGCCCGCTGCTGGTGAAGGGCGAGCCCGGCACCGGCAAGACCGTGCTGGCGCTCGAGGTCGCCAAAGCGCTTTCCGCGCCGCTGATCGAATGGCACGTGAAGTCGACCACCAAGGCGCTGCAGGGGCTCTACGAATACGACGCCGTCTCGCGCCTGCGCGACAGCCAGCTCGGCGATGCGCGCGTGCACGACATCCGCAACTACATCAGGCGCGGCAAGCTGTGGGAGGCCTTCGCCAGCGAGGAGCGCCCGGTGCTGCTGATCGACGAGATCGACAAGGCGGACATCGAGTTTCCCAACGACCTGCTGCAGGAACTCGACCGCATGGAGTTCTTCGTCTACGAGACCGGCGAGACCATCCGGGCGCGGCGACGGCCGGTCGTCATCATCACGTCGAACAACGAGAAGGAGCTGCCCGACGCCTTCCTGCGCCGCTGCTTCTTCCACTACATCCGCTTTCCCGACACGGAGACGATGCGGGCGATCGTCGAGGTGCATTTTCCCGGCATCAAGCAGCGGCTCGTCGCCGAGGCGCTGCGGCTGTTCTACGAGATCCGCGAGGTGCCGGGCCTGAAGAAGAAGCCCTCGACCTCGGAGTTGCTCGACTGGCTCAAGCTGCTGATGGTCGAGGACGTCGGCCCGGAGACGCTGCGCGAGCGCGATCCCAAGAAGCTCATCCCGCCGCTACACGGAGCGCTGCTCAAAAACGAGCAGGACGTGCACCTGTTCGAGCGGCTGGCATTCATGGCGCGGCGCGAGGGGCGGTGACTACCCACAGCGAAATCGAATTTTGACCGGTCGCAATACAGGATGGCACATGAGTACTGCGACGAATCTGTTCCTCACGTGGCTTCCGACAATCCTTTCGGGCATTTTTTTAATCGGGATGTTAATAGTCGAGAAATGGACCGAAGGTCGCATTAAACACGAGTTTGATCAAAAACTTGCTCGCATGGCGGCTGAGCTTCGGAAGAGCGAGGCGCAATTCAAGGCTGAATTGCGGTCGAGAGAGACAGAGATTTCATCCCTTCGCGACTCGGTTCTTAGCGGCCGGGCCAACAGACAGGCCCTGCTAGATAAGAGGCGCTTTGAGGCGGTCGAGAAAATTTGGACTGCAGTGAATGATCTCGCTCAGTTGAAAGGATTGTCTGCGGCCATGGCTGTTGTGAATTTCAAAGCAGTAGCAAAGGATGCCGAGGATCCGAAAATACAGCAATTCCTCTCACTAGTTGGGGCAACGGCTCCGGCGCAAGACGCCTTGCCAAGGAATACAGCAAGAGACGAACAGCCGTTCGTCTCCGAATTGGCTTGGGCTTACTTTTCGGCCTACAAAGCGATACTATATGGGGCCTACGCACGCTACTCGATCTTACGAACCGGACTAAAAGATGCCGATCGCTATATCACCGACGAGGGCGTTCGGGAGATATTGAGGGCAGCACTGCCGCATCAACGTGGGTATATCGACAGCAACGATCCCGGAACCTATCACTATTTGCTTGATGAGATCGAGGAGCGCCTATTGACAGAATTGCGAAAGAGCCTGGCCGGCGAGGAAGCAGACAAAGCTGATGTGGAGCGTGCAAAGCAAATTACTGCGGCTGTTCGAAGCTCCGAACAGGAGCAACAGAAGCAGGCTACGGTTCCCAGCTAAACTGCTTCGACAAAGAAGCGAACAAGGTGGTTTGCAGCGACACGCTTCGCCAATAGCTCTGCTCAGTTCAGCTTCTCAATGGAATGAGGGATCACTTTACGTTCGTGCTACAACACCTCCCCAAAAGGGCCCAGCTTCTTAATTCCGATCTCCACAATCTGAAATTTGGCTCGTTCAGCGTCCACGTCGAAACTCAACAATCCGCAAATCAGCGCCGAATTAAAGCAACCCTAGCCCACAGGCCTCCACGAAGAAGATTGTTTGATGCCACTCGACTTCCGCCTGAGCGGTGAGAGCACCTGCTGCGCGTGAGGACTTAGAACCCGCCCCAGTTGAACGAATAGGCGAGGCCGACGCCGGCCGTCACCTGATCCTCCGAGCCGTGCAACGAGACGAGCGGCGAGTCGGCGACGTCGCCAAGCAGGCGCTGGTATTCGACGAACACGTTCGTCGTCCACTGCGGATTCCAGTAGTAGGTGGCCTGCGCGCCGGCGCCGACGTAGCGCAGCCCGCCGCCCGCGTCGA
>CAZIGW010000129.1:0-9936 GCA_964538565.1 uncultured Hyphomicrobiales bacterium
GAACGCACACCGGCGAGCAGGCGCATCAGCGAACGCCCGCCGATTCCCTCGGCCCGCCGCGCCGCCATGAAGGCGCGCACGTCGGCGGGCGCGAGGCCGGCGATGCTCCCGAGCGTGACGCGGCCGCCGAGATGCTCCGACAGGAAGGCGAGGAACTGCTGCGCGTCGCGCCGGTACGCCTCGAGCGTCTTCTCCGACATGCGCCGCTCGGCCCCGAGATGGCGCAGCCAGCGCACCACCTCGGCGGCGACCTCGGCGGTCGCAAACGGCAGATCGATCGCTTGCTCGGACTTGCCGCGCATCGGTTCACCCAAGGGCCCGGTCCGCGACCGCGAAACCGGATCGCCACCCCATCAAGCGCGTGCGCCGAGATGTCCGGCACATCGCCGCGCCGGCGAACCGGTCCCGCCCGGCCGGGCCCGCATGCTTGACACCCCGCGCGTTATCGCACCCTTTCGTTCATCCTTCATGAACCCGGAGAGTCGGCCGGACACCCCATGGCCAGACGCGTCGTCGATGTGCTGGTGCCGGTCGCCCTCGACCAGGCCTACTCCTATCGGGTGCCGGAGGGGACCGACCTCGCACCGGGCGACATCGTGCGCGTGCCGCTCGGCGCCAGTGAGGCGACGGCCGTCGTCTGGGCCGACAATCCGAACCCGAATCCGCGGCTCGACAACCGCCTCAAGGAGGTGGCCGACAAGCTCGAGGTGCCGCCGCTCAGGCCCGAACTGCGCAAGTTCGTCGACTGGGTGGCGGGGTACACGCTCTGTCCGCGCGGCATGGTGCTGCGCATGACGCTGCGCATGGGCGAGCACCTCGGACCGGAGCGGGTGCGCGTCGGGGTGCGGCTCGCCGGCCCGCCGCCGCAGCGCCTCACGCCGGCGCGCGCGCGGGTGCTGGCCGTTCTCGCCGACAAGCTGGTGCATGCCAAACGCGAGGCCGCCGAGGAAGCGGGCGTGAGCCCGGGCGTCATCGACGGCCTTGTCGACGAAGGCACGCTCGAAGCGCTGGCGATGGCGCCGGAGCCGGTCGCACACCCCCCCGATCCGGCGTTCCGGGTTCCCGAATTCGCCCCGGCGCAGCGCGAGGCCGCCGATGCCCTGCGGGCGAACGTGGAACGCAGCGCCTTTTCCGTCACGCTGCTCGACGGCGTCACCGGCTCGGGCAAGACCGAGGTCTATTTCGAAGCCGTCGCCGCGGCGATCCGCGCCGGCCGCCAGAGCCTCATCCTGATGCCGGAGATCGCGCTCACCACGCAGTTTCTCGAGCGGTTCGCCGAGCGCTTCGGCGTGCGCCCGGCCGAATGGCATTCCGAGCTCGCCCCGCGCAAGCGCGCCCGCACCTGGCACGCGGTCGCCGAAGGCGAAGTGAGCGTCGTCACCGGCGCGCGCTCGGCGCTGTTCCTGCCCTACCGCGATCTCGGGCTCATCGTGGTCGATGAAGAGCACGACCCCGTCTACAAGCAGGAGGACGGCGTGCACTATCACGCCCGCGACATGGCGGTTGTGCGCGCGCGCGAGGCCGGCATCCCGATCGTGCTCGTCTCGGCGACGCCGTCGGTCGAAACGGAGGTCAACGCCCGGCGCGGGCGCTACCAGCGCCTGCATTTGCCGGAGCGTTTCGGCGGACAGCACCTGCCGATCGTCGAGGCCATCGACCTGCGGCGCGAAGGGCCGCCGCGCGGCCGCTTCATCGCGCCGCGCCTCGCCGAGGCCGTGAAGCGCGCGCTCGAGCGGAACGAACAGGCGCTGCTCTTTCTCAACCGCCGCGGCTACGCGCCGCTGACGCTGTGCCGCGGCTGCGGGTTTCGCCTCTCCTGCCCGAACTGCGACGCGTGGCTCGTCGATCACCGGTTCAGGCGCCGGTTCGTGTGTCACCATTGCGGTTTCTCGATGCCGCCGCCGGAGACTTGTCCGAAATGCGGCGCGAAGGAAAGCTTCGTCGCCTGCGGGCCGGGTGTCGAGCGGATCGAGGAGGAAGTCGCCGCGCTCTTTCCGGGCGCGCGCGTGCTGGTGCTGTCGAGCGACCTGATCGCCTCGGTCGAACGCATGCGCCAGGAGCTGCAGGAGATCGCGGAAGGGCGGGTCGATCTCGTGATCGGCACGCAGCTCGTCGCCAAGGGCCACCATTTCCCCAAGCTCAATCTCGTCGGCATCGTCGATGCCGACCTCGGCCTCGGCAACGGCGATCCGCGCGCCGCCGAGCGAACGTTCCAGCTCCTGCACCAGGTCGCCGGCCGCGCCGGCCGGGCCGAGGGACGCGGATACGGCTATCTGCAGACGCACCAGCCCGAGCATCCGGTGATGCGCGCACTGATAGCGCAGGACCGCGAGGCCTTCTACGCGAGCGAGATCGAGGCGCGCGAGCGCGCCGGCTATCCGCCGTTCGGCCGGCTCGCGAGCCTGGTGATCTCGGCCGCGGACCGGCCGACCGCGGAGGGCTATGGCCGAAGGCTGGTCGCGCTCGCCCCGCCCGAGGAGACCGTGCGCGTGCTCGGGCCGGCCGAGGCCCCGATCGCGGTGATCCGCGGGCGCCATCGCTTCCGCCTGCTGGTGAAGGCGCCGCGCGCGTTCGACCTCTCGGCCTATCTGCGCACCTGGCTCGCCGCCGCGCCGAAGACGAAGGGCAGCCTCAGGCTCGAGGTCGACGTCGATCCGCAGAGCTTCTTGTGAGTCCGGGCGCGTCGCAGCGCCACGCTTCGGTGCGATTCAGTCTTCCGCCGGCCGGCAGCGGCTGAGCGCGACACCGAGCCCGGTCAGCGCGGCCGCGCACGCCACGATCGGCACGAACGCGGTCCACGGCCGGCCGCTCGCGTCCCACAGGCTGCCGCTGATCGTCGGAATGAGGACGCCACACGTGTACGCGATGGTGAACATGCCGGCGGCGGTGCGATGCACCTGGCCGCGCGGGCTGAGGATCGGGGGTGCCGCCAGGATCATCACGAACGTCACGGAGGTCGAGAAGCCGACGATCCCGGCCGCCGCCACCACCCAGGGCCCGCTGAGCAGCAGGATGCCCACCAGCGCCGCCACGCTGAGCGGCGCGAACACCAGATACGGCCAGCCGCGTTGCAGCACCCGGTCGGCGAGCGGAATGAGCACGAAGGAGGCAAGAAGCTGCGAGCCGTTGAGCCAGGCGAGCGCGGCGCCGATGCGGTCCGCCTCTCCGGCGCTCGCCAGGTAGTCGGGCAGGAAGGCGTTGGTGGTGAAATAGACGCTGTTGTTCGCCCCGAAGGCGAGACCGAGCATCCAGGTGAGCGGGCTCTTCCAGTCGGGCCACCAGCCGGCCGGCAGGGTCGCGGCGGTCTTGGCCGGTGCGCGCGAGCGTGGACCGGCGAGCCCGAACAGAAGCGCTGTGGCGAGTACGGGCGCCGCCCAGACCAGGAAGCTGAGCCGCCAGCTGCCGCCGAGCGCCGGCAGCACGAGGGAAATCGTGAGCGCGGAGGGAAGCGTCACCCCGACCAGCATGCCGTTCGTCGAGGCTGAGGTGCCGAGCCCGAGCCGGTCCGGCATCCATTCCCGCACCAGCGCCGGCACCGCCGGCTGCGTGATGGCGACCCCGAACCCCATGACGATCGTCGCTGCGTAGAGCATGGCGACGTTGCCGGCGCCGCCGCGCGCCGCCGCCGCCAGCCCCGCCACCAGCATGCCGAGCATCAGGGTGGCGGAATTGCCGAGCCGCGCGACCAGCAGCGAGCCCGGGACAGCCGCGACCGCGAACAGCACGAGCGGTAGCCCCATCAACAGGCCGACGGCGGTTTCCGACATGCGCAGTTCGTCGTGGATCAGCGGAATGACCGGCGGAACCGCCAGGATCGAGATCCGCATGGCAAGCCCGGCAAGCCACAGCAGCACGACGCGTCGGAACAGGCTGCCCGAGGGGCTGCGGTCTTGGGCGAAGGAGAATGTCATCGCTGGACGGGAGGCGGGAACGGGCGGCGACCCTGCACCAGGGGCGGATGATGCGCAAGTCGGCGGCCCGCGCGGGTGGACGCAGGCTCCGGCGCGCAGACGTCGGCGGTTTCGCCGATCGGAAAATTCCCGAGTCTTTTCCTAACTTTCGCCGTGTTGCGCCGCAGGGATCGATGTGTTAGCAACCCTTCGATTTTTGCGGGGCGCGGGCCACTCCGCAGCCCCCGTGATCAGATTCTCCCTTGCAACCCAAGGGTTTGTACCGGTCCACGGAACGGAACCGAACCCTCGGGTTTGTCTCATAAAGAGAAGAACGTGGCGAGCGAAGATCCGATTGTTTCGGGAATGGCGGGCCGTTACGCGACGGCCCTGTTCGAACTCGCACGCGATGAAGACAGCGTGGACGCCGTCAAGGCCGACCTCGACCGCTTCGACGGGCTGGTGGGGCAGAGCGCGGATCTCGCGCGGCTGCTGCGCAGCCCGGTGTTCAGCTCCGAGCAGCAGACGGCCGCGATCTCGGCGATCCTGGCCAAGGCCGGCGTCGGCGGCCTCGCCGCCAAGTTTCTCAAGGTGGTCGCCTCGAACCGCCGGCTGTTCGCGGCGCGCGACATGGTTCGCGCCTTCGCGGCGCTGGTCGCCAGGCACAAGGGCGAGGTGACGGCGCAGGTCACCGTGGCGGAAGCGCTCAACGACGCGCATCTCGCCGAGATCAAGGATGCGCTCAAGTCGGTGACCGGCAAGGACGTCCAGGTCGACGTGACGGTCGATCCGGCGATCATCGGCGGGCTCGTGGTCAAGCTCGGCAGCCGCATGGTCGACGCCTCGCTGCGCGCCAAACTCCAGTCAATCAAGCACGCCATGAAAGAGGTCGGCTGATGGATATCCGGGCCGCTGAAATCTCCGCCATCCTCAAGGAGCAGATCAAGAATTTCGGCCAGGAGGCCGAGGTCTCCGAGGTCGGCCAGGTGCTCTCCGTCGGCGACGGCATCGCCCGCGCCTACGGGCTCGACAACGTCCAGGCGGGCGAAATGGTCGAGTTCGAGAACGGCGTGCGCGGCATGGCGCTCAATCTCGAGATCGACAACGTCGGCATCGTGATCTTCGGCAACGACCGCGAGATCAAGGAAGGCCAGACGGTCAAGCGCACGCGCGCGATCGTCGACGTTCCGGTCGGCAAGGGCCTGCTCGGCCGCGTGGTCGACGCGCTCGGCAATCCGATCGACGGCAAGGGCCCGATCGACGCCAAGGAGCGCCGCCGCGTCGACGTGAAGGCGCCCGGCATCATTCCGCGCCGCTCGGTGCACGAGCCGATGGCGACCGGCCTCAAGGCGATCGACGCCCTGATCCCGATCGGCCGCGGCCAGCGCGAGCTGATCATCGGCGACCGCCAGACCGGCAAGACCGCGATCGCGCTCGACACCATCCTCAACCAAAAGCCGCTCAACGCCACCGGCGACGAGAAGATCAAGCTCTACTGCGTGTACGTGGCGATCGGGCAGAAGCGCTCGACCGTCGCCCAGTTCGTCAAGGTGCTGGAGGAGCAGGGCGCGCTCGACTACTCGATCGTGGTAGCGGCGACCGCCTCCGACCCGGCGCCGATGCAGTATCTCGCGCCGTTCGCCGGCTGCACGATGGGCGAATACTTCCGCGACAACGGCATGCACGCCGTGATCATCTACGACGACCTTTCGAAGCAGGCCGTCGCCTACCGGCAGATGTCGCTGTTGCTGCGTCGCCCGCCCGGACGCGAAGCCTATCCGGGCGACGTGTTCTACCTGCACTCGCGCCTGCTCGAGCGCGCCGCCAAGATGAACGACGCGCGCGGCGCCGGCTCCCTCACCGCGCTGCCGGTGATCGAAACGCAGGCGAACGACGTGTCGGCCTACATCCCCACCAACGTCATCTCGATCACCGACGGGCAGATCTTCCTCGAGACCGACCTATTCTACCAGGGCATCCGGCCGGCCGTGAACGTCGGCCTCTCGGTGTCGCGCGTGGGATCGTCGGCGCAGACCAAGGCGATGAAGAAGGTCGCCGGCCGCATCAAGGGCGAACTCGCCCAGTACCGCGAGATGGCGGCCTTCGCGCAGTTCGGCTCCGACCTCGACGCGACGACGCAGCGCCTGCTCAACCGCGGCTCGCGCCTGACCGAGCTTCTCAAGCAGCCGCAGTTCTCGCCGCTGAAGATGGAGGAGCAGGTCTGCGTGATCTACGCCGGCGTGCACGGCTATCTCGATCCGATCCCGGTGAACCGCGTGCAGGCGTTCGAGCAGGGCCTGCTGGCGCTCCTGCGCGCCAAGCACACCGATCTCCTCGATACGATCCGCGACTCGCGGGATCTCGACGACGCGACCGCCGGCAAGCTCAAGGCGGTGGTCGACGGGTACGCCAAGACCTTTTCCTAACGAGACCGATCCCGGAAGCGAACCGCCGAGATGGCCAGCCTCAAGGAACTGCGCACCCGCATCGCCGCCACCAAGGCGACGCAGAAGATCACCAAGGCCATGCAGATGGTCGCGGCCTCGAAGCTTCGCCGTGCGCAGGCGTCCGCGGAGGCTTCGCGCCCCTACGCCGAGGGCATGGAGAAGGTGCTCGGCAACATCGCCGGGACGGTCCGCAACCTGCCCGGGGCGCCGAAGCTCCTCGCCGGCACCGGCGCGACGAAGGTGCATCTCCTGCTCGTGTGCACCGGGGAGCGCGGCCTGTGCGGGCCGTTCAACTCGGCGATCGTCCGGCTTGCCCGCGACCGCGCCATCGCGCTGATGAACGAGGGCAAGGAAGTCAAGTTCTTCTGCGTCGGCCGCAAGGGCCACGAGCAGCTGCGCCGGATGTTCGAGAAGAACATCATCGAGGCCGTGGATCTGCGCGCGGTGCGCCAGATCCATTTCGAGCACGCCGACGAGATCGGCCGCAAGATCGTGCAGCTCTACGACGACGGCGCGTTCGATGTCTGCACGCTGTTCTTCTCGCGCTTCAAGTCGGTGATCGCGCAGATCCCGACCGCGCAGCAGATCATTCCGGCGGTGTTTCCCGAAACGCCCGGCGGCGCGCCGCGCGCCGTCTACGAATACGAGCCGGACGAGGAGGACATTCTGGCCGAGCTCCTGCCGCGCAACATCTCGGTGCAGATCTTCCGCGCGCTGCTCGAGAACGTCGCCTCGTTCTACGGCGCGCAGATGAGCGCGATGGACAGCGCCACGCGCAACGCCGGCGAAATGATCCGCAAGCAGACACTCACCTACAACCGCACGCGTCAGGCGATGATCACCAAGGAACTGATCGAGATCATCTCCGGCGCCGAGGCGCTGTGACCCGGGTGCACCACACTTTCGTGTAACGAGGACGATCCATGGCCAACACAGTCGGACGCATCACGCAGGTCATCGGCGCCGTCGTCGACGTCCAGTTCGACGACCACCTGCCGGCGATCCTGAACGCGCTGGAAACCAAGAACCAGGGCCAGCGCCTGGTGCTGGAAGTCGCCCAGCATCTCGGCGAATCGACCGTGCGCACGATCGCGATGGACACGACCGAAGGCCTGGTGCGCGGCCAGGAGGTGACCGACACCGGCGAGCCGATCGCGGTTCCGGTCGGCGAGGGCACGCTCGGACGCATCATGAACGTCGTCGGCGATCCGGTCGACGAGGCCGGTCCGGTGCCGTTCGAATCCCGGCGGCCGATCCATCAGCCGGCTCCCGCCTACACCGAGCAGTCGACCGAGGCCGAGATTCTCGTCACCGGCATCAAGGTGGTGGACCTGCTCGCGCCCTACGCCAAGGGCGGCAAGATCGGCCTGTTCGGCGGCGCCGGCGTCGGCAAGACGGTGCTCATTCAGGAGCTCATCAACAACATCGCCAAGGCGCACGGCGGCTACTCGGTGTTCGCCGGCGTGGGCGAGCGCACGCGCGAGGGCAACGACCTCTACCACGAGTTCATCGAGTCGGGCGTCAACAAGGACCCGGCCAAGAACAACGGCTCGACCGCCGGCTCGAAGTGCGCGCTGGTCTACGGACAGATGAACGAGCCGCCCGGCGCGCGCGCGCGCGTCGGCCTCACCGGCCTCACCGTCGCCGAGTACTTCCGCGACCAGGGCCAGGACGTGCTGTTCTTCGTCGACAACATCTTCCGTTTCACGCAGGCAGGCTCGGAAGTGTCGGCGCTGCTCGGCCGCATCCCCTCGGCGGTGGGCTACCAGCCCACGCTCGCGACCGACATGGGCGCGCTGCAGGAGCGCATCACCACGACCACCAAGGGCTCGGTGACCTCCGTGCAGGCGATCTACGTGCCGGCCGACGACCTGACCGACCCGGCGCCGGCGACCTCCTTCGCGCATCTCGACGCGACCACGGTGCTCTCGCGCGGCATCGCCGAGAAGGGCATCTATCCGGCGGTCGATCCGCTCGATTCGACCTCGCGCATGCTCGACCCGCGCGTGGTCGGCGAGGAGCACTACGACTGCGCCCGCCAGGTGCAGCAGATCCTCCAGCGCTACAAGGCGCTGCAGGACATCATCGCGATCCTCGGGATGGACGAGCTCTCCGAAGAGGACAAGCTGACGGTGGCGCGCGCGCGCAAGATCGAACGCTTCCTCTCGCAGCCCTTCCACGTGGCCGAAGTGTTCACCGGGGCGCCCGGCAAGTTCGTCGAGCTCGCCGACACGATCCGCGGCTTCAAGGGCCTGTGCGAGGGCAAGTACGACCACCTGCCGGAGGCCGCCTTCTACATGGTCGGCACCATCGAGGAAGCGGTCGAGAAGGGCAAGCGTCTCGCCGCAGAAGCGGCGTAGTCGTCGGGCCGTAACGCGGCCGCACCGCGAGGGGAAAACAGCATGCCGACGTTCCACTTCGAGCTCGTGTCGCCGGAGAGGTTGTTGTTCTCCGGCCAGGTGACGCAGGTCGACGTGCCGGGCGAAGAGGGCGATTTCGGCGTGTTCGCCGGCCACGCTCCCTACGTGGCGACGTTGAAGCCGGGTGTCCTCACGGTTCACGGCGAGGGCCAGCCGCAGCGCATCGTGGTGCGCGGCGGCTTCGCCGAGGTCGGCGCCTCCGGGCTGACGGTTCTCGCCGAGCAGGCCATTCCGGTCGACGAGGTCGATTCCGCCGAGATCGCCCAGGCCATCAAGGACGCCGAGGAGGACATCGCCGACGCCACCGACGAGGCGGTGCGCGACAAGGCCCGTCAGCGGCTCGAACAGCTGCGCACGCTCGCGACCGCGCTCGAGAAATAGCGGTCGTGCCTCACGGCCGCGCCGCGAAGGCGGCGAATTCCGCGACCACGCGCTCGTAGACGGCGCGTTTGAACGGCACCACCAGCGCCGGCAGATTGGCGGCCGGCTCCCAGCGCCAGGCGACGAATTCCGGCTTGTGCTGCCCGCCGCCCGGATGCGCGATGTCGATCTCGCTGTCGTCGCCGGTGAAGCGCAGCGCGTACCATTTCTGCGTCTGCCCGCGATAGCGGCCGCCCCACGCCTGCCCGACGATCTCGCGCGGAATGTCGTAGGCGAGCCACTCCGCGATTTCGCCGAGCCGTTCGACCGAACGGATGCTGGTCTCTTCGTGGAGCTCGCGCAGCGTCGCGCTCCATGGATCTTCGCCCTCTTCGAGCCCGCCCTGCGGCATCTGCCAGACGTGCGTCATGTCCACGTGCTCGGGGCCGTCGGCGCGCCGGCCGACGAAAACGTGGCCGGCGCGGTTGAACACCATCGCGCCGACACACGGACGATAGGGAAGGTCCTCGTAACGGGCCATTCTGCGCACCGCGAGCCGCAGCATGATGCCGGGGCTGGACGTCGGTTTTGCTGCAGGTCGCGATCGGAATCAATCCAGGCCGGCGCCTGAAAGATTCCGCGCGCCGCCTTTCCGTCGGCGGAATGGCCGCGGACCCTCGACCGGCAGCCTCCGGCGTCCGCCCGCGCTCGATCTGTCGCACAATTCGCTCTCGACCACGCGGCGTCAGGCGGGCATTCTTATGCACGTTCATCCGGTCCTCCGAGAAAAGCGTGAAGCTTCAGCAACTTCAGCTTCCC
>CAZIGW010000130.1:0-8462 GCA_964538565.1 uncultured Hyphomicrobiales bacterium
TCGATGGCGACGATCCACGCCAATACGCCGCGCGACGCGATCTCGCGTCTCGAGCAGATGATCGGCATGGCCGGACTGCCGATGACGATTTCGAGCATCCGCGGCCAGATCGCCGCGGCCATCCGCGTCATCGTTCAGCTCCAGCGCCTGTCGGACGGCAAGCGGCGCGTGACCAGCATCGCCGAGATCACCGGCATGGAAGGCGACATCATCCAGATGCAGGAGATCTACAAGTTCGTGCGCACCGCGACGCTCGAGGACGGGACCGTCCAGGGCCATTTCGTGGCGACCGGCGTCCGTCCGCGTTTCCTCAGCGATCTCCTCGCCAAGGGCATCAAGATTCCCGGCAGCTATTTCGACCCCACTCAACCACTTTAGCCGCCATGTCGTTCGAGCTCAATCCGCTGTATCTGGTCTACGCCTTCGCGGCCGTCTCGGCGATCCTGTTCGGCGAGGCGATCTATCTGCTCTTCTTCTCGGCCACCTCATACCGCAACCGCGTCAATCGCCGTCTCGCGCTCCTGAACGATACGCCGGACCGTCAGAGCATCCTGGTGCAGCTGCGCCGCGAGCGCGGGCTGACGAGCGGCGGAGATTTTCGCTTGCCGATCGTGTTCCTGAACCGGCTCGTGCTCCAGTCCGGCCTGTCGATGGGGCTCAATCGCCTCGCGGCCATCGCGGCGGTCTGTGCGATCGTGCTGTTCGGCGTGACGCTCTTCGTCCGCGGGAGCCTGATCGAGGCAGGGCTTGCGACGCTGTTCGGCGGACTCGTGCTGCCCTACGGCTCGCTCATCATGCTGCGCGGCCACCGGCAGAAGAAATTCGGCGCGCAGTTCCCCGACGCCATCGACATCATCGTGCGCAGCCTGCGTGCCGGCCATCCGGTGCCGATCGCCGTCAGCATGGTGGCGCGCGAGATGCCCGATCCGATCGGCAGCGAGTTCGGCATCGTCGCCGACGAAATCACCTATGGGGCGGATCTCGAGACGGCGATGCGCAACCTGTATCAACGGGTCGGACAGGACGATCTGCCGCTGTTCGTCACCGCGGTGGGCATCCAGGCGTCGACCGGCGGCAATCTCGGCGAAATCCTGGAAAACCTTTCGAAGGTCATTCGCGAGCGCTTCAAGATGCGCCGCAAGATCCGTGCACTCGCTGCCGAGGGCCGCGCGTCGGCGCTGATCCTGTCGTCGCTGCCCATCGGCCTGTTTGCGATCATCCAGGTCGTCGCGCCGGACTTCTACGCCAGCGTGTGGAAGTACGACATGACGAAGATCGTGCTCGCATGCGCGGGCGCGTGGATGTTCACCGGCAATTGCATCATGTACCGCATGGTGAATTTCAGGATCTGAAGGATGGGTGCGCTGTCCGATCCCGGCACGCTTCTTGGCGAGAACGCAAGCCTTCTCCTGGCCGCGCTCGTCTTTCTCGCCTCCGCCTCGCTTGCCTTCGGGGTGATGGCGATCGTGCGCGTGCGCGGCGCCGTGAAGCGGCGGGCCGCCGGCATCTCGGGCGACATCGAGGAAACGCTCGAGGGCGGACGCCGGTCCCTGCGCGAATCGGGGATCAAGGCCGCACAACGCCTGATCGAGTATACCAACCGCCACTATTCATCGATCGACGACGGCAACATGAAGATGCTGCGCAAGCGCCTGGTGCAGGCCGGCATCTTCGATCCGCGCGCGGTCGGCTTCTATTTTCTGGCGCGGGCGGGGCTCGCCGTCGTGCTGGCGGCCGCCGCTTTCGTCGGTGCCCCGCTGGTGATCTCCGCGAACGCGACGATGGTTTGGCTCATCGTCGGCGTCGCGGGCATTCTGGGCTATCTGGCTCCGACCTTCTACCTCGATCGCCTGATCTCGGCGCGCCGGCAGGAATATCGCAGCGGGTTTCCCGATTTCATGGATCTCCTGGTCGTGTGCGCCGATGCCGGCCTGAGCATGGAGGCTGCGCTCGAACGGGTCAGCCGGGAATTGAGCGATTCCTATCCCAATCTCAGCGCCAACATTCACATGTCCAACCTGGAGATCCGCGCCGGCCGCACGTTGAGCGACGCTCTCGAGCACCTGAACGAGCGGCTTGGGCTGGAGGAGGTCCGGTCCTTCGCCACCTTGATCCAGCAGTCGATCGAACTCGGCTCGAGCGTCACCGACGCGCTGCGCGTCTACAGCGAGGACATGCGCCACAAGCGGCTGTCGCGGGCCGAGGAGAAGGCCTACAGCCTGCCGGTGAAGCTTTCGGTGCCGATGATGCTGTGCATTTTTCCGGTGCTGTTCGTGGTCATCCTGCTGCCCGTCGTGGTCCGTCTGAAGATGGGCGGGTACTAAGCGCTGTCGCCCGCAGCGCCCGCGCGGCGAAACTTTCTTAACCATCCTAACGTACCGTCGGTTCCGGGACGCCTTGCGCCCGCGCGGCAGAACGCGGCGGGCGTTGAGGCGATGCGAGCCTCCGCCGGGCGCAGGGACACCGTGATGAGAGTTGGCGTGAAGCAGGCTGCCTTCGTCACCGCGGCATGCCTTCTGTGGCTCACCGGGTGCGAGACGACGTCCACCAGCCTGACGGACGGACTTGCAAGCAGCACCGGCGATTCCGCGGCCACCGCCTCGACGGCCGCGCCCGCCGCCGACACGGAAACCACCGGCTCGGTGCCCCACGCGTCGGAGGCGCAGGCGCCGGCTCCGTCCGGCGAGCCCGGCGGCCTGCTCGGCGACGAGCCGAAGGACGAGCTCAGTCTCGGCAAGAAGCAGTTCCGGGCGAACAACTTCGGGCTCGCGGAGAAACACTTCCAGCACGCCGTCGAGGCCGGGCCGCGCGACCTCGAGGCCTGGGTCGGACTTGCGGCCTCCTACGATCGTCTCCGCCGCTTCGATCTCGCCGACCGCGCCTATGACCAGGCGCTACGCATCGCCGGCCGTCGCCCCGAGATCCTCAACAATCTCGGCTATTCCTACCTTCTGCGCGGGGACATCAAGCGCGCCCGCCTCACGCTCGTGGAGGCGCAGGCGAAAGATCCGAAGAACCCCTATATAAAGGCCAACCTCGATCTGCTCGAGGAAAGCGTCCAGACCCGCAAGGCTGTCCAGTAGGACTGCAGGCGGCCTCGGACGATCGGGATGGACCGCGCGGCTGCCGTCCGCGGCGGTTCTATTTGCATGCAAGGTGATGACGCGCCCCCCATGCTCAGAGAGATCAAGGAATTCTTTGCCGAGCTCACCGGCGAGACCAAGCCGCAATCGCAGTTCGCGGAGGGCGACTACCGGCTTGCCGCCGCCGCCCTTCTGGTCCACGTGGCGACGCTCGATGGCGACCTCACGGCCTCGGGCCGCGCCAAGCTGCACGCCATTCTCAAGGATCGGTTCGGCCTCGATGACGCGGCCACCGAGGAACTGATCGACGCGGCTGCGACAGCCGATCGCGAGGCCGTCGATTTCTATCACTTCACGAGCCTGATCAACCGCACGCTCGACGACGAGGGCCGGCAACGGGTCATCGAAATGATGTGGCAGATGGTCTATGCGGACGGCACGGCGAGCGAGTTCGAGGAGAACGTGCTGTGGCGCGTCGCCGATCTGCTCGGCGTCGCGGCGCGCGAGCGCATCGCGTTGCGCCAGCGCGTCGCGGCGAACGCCAGCCGCCGCGGGAATGAAACATGACCGCGTCCTCCGAATCGGAAACAGCGGCCGGGCGCCCGGTCGCGGTGATCACCGGGGCTTCCTCCGGCATCGGCGCGGCGCTCGCGCGCGTGTTCGCCGAGCACGGGCACGAGCTGGTGCTGGTGGCGCGTCGGGAGCGCGAGCTCCTGAGGCTGGCCGAGGAGGTCGCGGCCGGCGGCGCGCCCCGACCGACCGTCCTATCGGTCGATCTCGCCGTGGAGGGCGCCGGCGCAACCCTGCGCGATGAGCTCGGCTCGCGCGGCCTCGCCCCGCAGTATGTGGTCAACAATGCGGGCTTCGGCCTGGTCGGCCCGGCGGCGCGGCTCGATCGCTCCGAGCAGCTCTCGATGATCGACCTCAACGTCCGCACCCTGGTCGACCTGTCGCTCGCGTTCGTCGACGATCTGGCGCGGCACCGGGGCGGGGTTCTCAACGTCGCCTCGGTGGCCGGCTTTCTGCCCGGGCCGGGCATGGCCGTCTACTACGCCAGCAAGGCGTTCGTCGTCTCCTTCAGCGAGGCGCTGCACCGCGAACTCGCCGCGCGCGGGATCCGCGTCACCGTCCTGTGTCCGGGCCCGGTGCCGACCGAATTCCAGCAGCGCGCGGGAATTCACGGAGAGGGCCGCGCCGACCTGATGACGCGCTCGGCCGAAGAGGTCGCCCGCGCGGGCTACCGCGGCCTGATGGCCGGCCGCCGCCGCGTCGTGCCCGGCTGGCCCAACCGGATGGTCACCGCGCTCTCCGGCATCGTGCCGCGCAGCGTGCTGCTCGGAATGGTCGAGGCGCGGCACGTGCGGCGCCTCGACCGCAGCCCGGCGAAACCCTCATAGAAGCCCTGCCGTGCGCCGTCTTGCATGGAACGGCCCGGCAAAGCTACCTGTGCGGCGAGGGCGATGACGTCGGGGGCCGCACCGATTCGATGACGAAGCCGATCCTGCTGGTCCTGCACCAGGAGATGTCCACGCCCGGCCGCGTCGGGCACTACCTCAAGGCGCTCGGCTACTCCTTCGACATCCGACGGCCGCGGTTCGGCGATCCGCTGCCCGAAACCCTCAGCGATCACGCCGGGGCGGTGATCTTCGGCGGCCCGATGAGCGCGAACGATCCCGACGAGTTCATCAAGCGCGAGATCGACTGGATTTCCGTGCCGCTGCGCGAGCAGGTGCCGTTTCTCGGCATCTGCCTGGGGGCGCAAATGCTGGCCCGCCAGCTCGGAGCCTCCGTCTCCGTTCACCCCGAAGGAAAGGTGGAGATCGGCTACTACCCGATCGAACCGACCGAAGCCGGCCGCGAGGTCTGCGCCCATTGGCCCGAACGCGTCTACCAATGGCATCGCGAAGGTTTCGACCTGCCGCGCGGCGCGACGCTTCTGGCGAAGAGCGAGATGTTCGAGGTGCAGGCGTTTCGCTACGACGGCGCCGCCTACGGGATCCAGTTTCACGCCGAGGTGACGCACGCGATGATGTGCCGCTGGACCACGCGCGGGCACGAGCGGCTGTCGTTGCCGGGCGCCAAGGCGCGCGCCGAGCACTTCGCAGATCGGCCCGTCTACGACCTCTCGATCCGCGCCTGGCTCGCCGATTTCCTCGCGCACTTGGTCGGCCATGCGCCCCCGGCGCCTGAGGCCCGCTCGCCCCGTAGAGCCGTCGGACGGCCGCCGAGCGGACGGCATGACGATCAACTTTGAAGCAAAAGGGGCTGCGGAAATTTCGCTCGCGTTTGGATCTCGGGACTAATGCCGCCGGTCGGCGCAACCGAGCCAGACAGGGGAACGTCATGCTTCGAGGATCGCGTTCATTGGGTCCGTCACTGGGTCTTGCCTGCGGACTGGTCTTGACGCCGCTGCCGGCGCTCTCGCAACAGGTCAGCATGGTCGGCACGTGGAAAGGGCCGGCGCATGCGGTCCAGATCGGATCCTCGCCGTACCGGCCGGTGACCGGCACCGGGGTGACCTTTCCCGACAATGCCATCGAGTTCACGCTCGTCATCAAGGAGCAGCACGACAACCGCTTCGCCGGAGAATCGGTCGCCGCCAACATCAGGGAAACCATCATCGGCGCCTTGCAGCCCGACAACCGCGGCGGCATCATCCTCGACAATGATGGCCAATACACCTTCGCGCTGATCGATCCCGATACGATCGGCGTCTGCTACAGCCATCTTTATCCGTCGAGCAAGCTCGCCGCCTGCTATCGCCTGACGCGTTCGCGCTAGCTGTGAACTTTCAGGAGGTCGTCCATTCGGTCCCGACCGGGAACGCTGAGGTTGCTGAAGCTCCAGCGATCGGGGGAGCGAATGGACACTCACAAGAATGCGCGCCTGACGCCGAAAGGTCGAGAGCCGATGGTCCGTGAAGTCGTGGATGGCGCACTGAGCAGAGTGGCCGTTGCGCGCCGGTTTCACACGACGCCGAACACGGTGGCGAAGTGCGTCGAGCGGTTCCAGGCGGAAGGCGTCGTTGAGCTCAGCGTCCGGCGCCGTCCAGCGCTTCGATCCGATAGAGCCGCGGAAACGCCCTCGTCCACAGCGCCACGACAAGCAGCGTGCCGATGCCGCCGATCAGCACCGATGGCACCGTGCCGAACAGTTCCGCGGTGAGACCGGATTCGAACTCGCCCAGCTGGTTCGACGTGCCGACGAACAGCGAGTTGACCGCGCTCACGCGCCCGCGCATCGGGTCGGGCGTCTCCAGCGTCACCAGCGATTGACGGATCACCACGCTCACGTTGTCCGATGCCCCGATGATCACCAGGGCGGCCATCGACAGCAGGAACGAGGTGGAGAGACCAAAGACCACGGTGGCGAGTCCGAAGACCGCCACTGCCGTGTACATCAGCTTGCCGACACGGCGATGCAGCGGCCAGCGCGCCAGCACGATCGACATCGTGAGCGCGCCGATGGCGGGCGCCGTGCGCAGGACGCCGAGGCCCCATGGCCCGGTGTGAAAGACGTCGCGTGCGAAGATCGGGAGCAGGGCGGTCGATCCACCGAGAAGCACCGCGAACAGGTCGAGCGAGATGGCGCCGAGGACCAGCGGATTCCTGCGAATGAAACTGATTCCGGCGAAGACCGTCGTGAGGGTCACGGGCTCGCGCGGCGAACCGGCGCGTTCGACCTCGACGAAGCGGAGAAGGACGTTGGCGGCCAGAAACAGCCCGGCGCACACGCCGTAGACGACCGTCGGCCCGACCGCGTAGAGCAGGCCGCCGAGCGCGGGTCCGACGATCATCGCGGTCTGCGTCGAGGAGGAGGTCGCGGCGATCGCGCGCGGCAGCAGCGGGCCGGGGATCACGCCCGGCAGGATCGCCTGCAGGGTCGGGGCTTCGAATGCACGCGCCGAGCCGATGACGAACACGGCGGCGAAGATCAGTTCCGTCGAGATCGAGCCGGAGATCGTCGCGATGCTCAGCGTCGCGGCCGACAGGCATTCGGCCGCCTGGGCGAGGCGGATGATGGCGCGGCGGTCGTAGCGGTCGGCGAGGTGCCCGGCGAGGAACATGAGCACGACGGCCGGTGCGAACTGGGCGAGCCCGACGAATCCGAGGTCGAGGGGCCGCTCGGTCAACTCGTACACCTGCCAGCCGACCGCCACGGCCTGCATCTGCAGGGCGATCGAGGAGGCGACGCGCGCCAGCCAGAAGAGGACGAACGAACGGTGGTGGCGCAGCGATTTGGGTGCCGTTTCGCTCATTCCCTCAGCCCCTTGCGGTCCGCGCGCGGCGGTGGCGCGCAGACGGCGGGCCGGCGGGCGACGTTGCGGCCGGGGCAGGGCTGGGCGGCAGATCCGGGGGAATTTCCATCATTTGGCTTGGTGGAGCCGAGGGGATTTGAACCCCTGACCTCCGCAGTGCGATTGCGGCGCTCTCCCAACTGAGCTACGGCCCCGCCGGCCGTGCGAGCTGTGGATAACCCGTCGCACGACGTCCAACGAGTGGCGCCATTTACGGCGCGGGGTTTGGGCTGTCAAGGCGAGCGCCCCGGCCGCGCGGCCATCGGGACGAATCGTCCGGTCGCGCTTGTTCCCTCATGCCCAACCCGCTACATGTTCGCGTCGCATTCATCCGGGGACGATTCCGCCCATGCGCGCGCTTTTCCTCGTCATCGATCTCGCCCTCGAGCTCTACATCTGGCTGCTGATCGCGGCGGCGATCCTCTCCTGGCTCGTGGCCTTCAACGTGGTCAACACGCGCAACCCGGTGGTGGCGATGATCGGCGATTTCCTCTACCGCATCACCGAGCCGGCGCTGCGGCCGATCCGTCGCTCGATGCCCGATCTCGGCGGCATCGACATCTCGCCGGTGATTCTCATTCTGATCATCATCTTTCTTCGCTACGTGATCGCGCTCTACATCCTGCCCAACGTGTTCTGAACGGCCGTGGCTGCGGCCGACCCGTGGTCGGCACTCGCCGACGGTGTGCTGGTCGCGGTGCGGCTCACGCCCAAGGGCGGCCGCGACGCGATCGACGGCCGCGAGCATCTTGCCGACGGCCGTGCGGTCCTGAAGGCGCGGGTGAGGGCGGCGCCGAGCGAGGGGGAGGCGAATGCCGCGCTCGTGCAGCTCCTCGCGCGGTCGCTGCGGATCGCCCCGCGGCAGGTCCACCTGGTCGCCGGGGCGAGCGGACGCATCAAACGGGTGAAGATCGACGGCGACCCTGTGAGCCTCGTGGCGGCTCTGGCGAAGATGGTCGGGTCGGGCTAGATGTGGAGTCTCAACAGGTTGTCCTCGGTCAGATCGAGGCGGCTGATGGGAACCTTATCACCGATGCCGGCGTGAGGTCTGTGCCAATTGTAGCGATGCAGCCAGGGAATGA
>CAZIGW010000131.1:0-14305 GCA_964538565.1 uncultured Hyphomicrobiales bacterium
GTCGACCCGGCGGCGAAATGGGCGGCCTTTCGGTCCGCCCGCGCGGCGCTGGCGGCATCCGGGACGGTCACGCTCGAGCTCGCGCTCGCGCGTGTGCCGACCGTCGTTTCCTACAGGGTGTCGCGGATCGAGGAGATGATCGTTCGTCCGCTCATCAAGGTCTCGACCATCGTGCTCGCCAACTTGGTGCTCGGGGAGAACGTCATGCCCGAACTGCTGCAACGGGACGCGACGCCGGAGCGTCTCGCCGCCGCCGTGGCGCCGCTGCTCCGCGACACGCAGGAGCGCCGGCGGCAGCTCGATGCTTTCGGGCGGCTCGACGCGATCCTGGGGGTCGGCGACCTCGTGCCGAGCACGCGCGCCGCCGAAGCCGTCCTGGCCGCCGCGCGCGAAGGTATCATGGCCCATCGGGGCGGGAAGGCGGCGGCTCGTGCCGCTTCGTAGGTGGGGATCAGCGGCCCGATTCGAATCAAGATCGTTGTCAATACCGCCTGCCCCGAGTATCGGATTGCACAGCATGAACAAAAATCGACCTCGGAGTCGATCGGGCGGTCGACGTGCTGCCATCACGGGCGTGCACGGTCATCTCCCCGAGTGCGTGCTGACCAACGCCGAACTCGCCAGACTGGTGGATACGAGCGACTCCTGGATCACCGAGCGCACCGGGATCAAGGAGCGTCGCATCCTCAAGGGAGAAGGACTCGGCACGTCCCACATGGCGGCCGAGGCGGTGCGCGGACTGCTGGAGAAGACGAGAACCGCGACGGCCGACATCGACCTGCTGATTTGCGCGACCACGACGCCCGACTTCGTATTTCCCTCGACGGCCAACCTGGTCTGCCAGATGGTCGGCCTCGGCACGATCGGCAGCTTCGACGTGCAGGCCGCATGCTCCGGCTTCGTCTACGCGCTGACGGTCGCGACGCAGTTCATAGAGAACGGAACCTGTCGCAAGGTGATCGTCGTCGGTGCCGACAAGATGTCGGCGATCATCGACTACACCGATCGTGCGACCTGCGTATTGTTCGGCGACGGCGCGGGCGCCGTTCTGCTCGAGGGCTCGCGGAACGGCTACGGCATCGTCGACACGTTGATTCACTCGGACGGCTCGGGCATGCCGCATCTGCATCAGAAGGCCGGCGGCAGCCGTTTCCCGCCGACGGCGGAAACGGTCGCGAAGCGACTGCACTATGTCCATCAGGAGGGAGCGGCCGTCTACAAGTTTGCCATTGCCCGCATGGCGGAGGTCGCGGCCGAACTCATGCGTCGCAACGCGCTGAGCGGCGACGACGTCGACTGGCTCGTCCCGCACCAGGCCAACCGGCGCATCATCGAAGCGACCGCCGAGCGCATGGGTCTGCCGATGGAGCGTGTGATGATGACGATCCACAAGTACGGAAACACGACGGCGGCGACGATCCCGCTCTGCCTGTGGGACTACGAGGCGCGCCTCAATCCGGGCGATCGCCTGCTGATGGCGGCGTTCGGCGGCGGCTTCACCTGGGCGGGGGCCTATCTGACGTGGAGCTACGGCGAGGTGGCCGCGCGCCCGGGCGCGTCAAGGCCGCGGCTCTGAGGCCGGCGCGCAGTCGAAGGACGACCGCGCGAGCCGCGCGTTCGTTGGAAGCGTTGCGCGACTACTTGCGCCGCGAGATCGGCACGTAGTCGCGGCGCGTGGCGCCCGTGTAGAGCTGGCGCGGCCGACCGATCTTCTGGTTCGGATCCTCGATCATCTCCTTCCACTGGGCGATCCAGCCGACGGTGCGGGCGAGCGCGAACAGGACGGTAAACATCGTCGTCGGGAAGCCCATCGCCTTGAGGGTGATGCCCGAATAGAAGTCGATGTTCGGATAGAGCTTCTTCTCGATGAAATAGTCGTCGTGCAAGGCGATGCGCTCGAGCTCCATCGCCACCTCGAGCAGCGGATCGTCCTTGTGCCCGAGCTCGTTCAGGACCTCGTGGCAGGTCTTCTGCATGATCTTCGCGCGCGGATCGTAGTTCTTGTACACGCGATGGCCGAAGCCCATCAGGCGGAACGGATCGTTCTTGTCCTTCGAACGCCGGATGTACTCCGGGATGCGGTCGACCGTGCCGATCTCGGCGAGCATCTTGAGGGCGGCTTCGTTGGCGCCACCGTGCGCCGGGCCCCAAAGGCAGGCGATGCCGGCCGCGATGCAGGCGAACGGGTTGGCGCCCGACGAGCCCGCGAGCCGCACCGTCGAGGTCGACGCGTTCTGCTCGTGGTCGGCGTGCAGGATGAAGATGCGGTCCATCGCGCGCGCGAGCACCGGATTGGGCTTGTAGTCCTCGCACGGCACGGCAAAGCACATGTGCAGGAAGTTGGACGAGAAATCGAGCTCGTTCTTCGGGTACATGAACGGCTGGCCGACCGAATATTTGTAGGCCATTGCGGCGAGCGTCGGCATCTTGGCGATCATGCGGATCGAGGCGATCATCCGCTGGTGCGGGTCGGAGATGTCGGTGGAGTCGTGATAGAACGCCGAGAGGGCGCCGACGCTGCCGACCATCACGGCCATCGGGTGGGCGTCGCGACGGAAGCCCTGGAAAAACCGGCTCATCTGCTCGTGGACCATCGTGTGACGCGTCACCCGATAGTCGAAATCGGCTTTCTGCGCGGCGGTCGGCAGCTCGCCGTAGAGCAGCAGGTAGCAGGTCTCGAGGAAGTCACCCTGCTCGGCCAGTTGTTCGATCGGGTAGCCGCGGTAAAGCAGGATGCCTTCGTCGCCGTCGATGTACGTGATCTTCGACTCGCAGCTCCCGGTCGATGTGAAGCCCGGGTCGTAGGTGAACATTCCGGCTTCGCCGTAGAGTTTGGAAATGTCGATGACAGACGGCCCGATCGTTCCCTCGTAGATCGGAAACGACCAGCTCTTGTCGCTCACCGTGAGCTTGGCGGTCTTGGTATTGGCGCCCGTTGTCGCGTCCATGATCGCATCCTCGATCGTGTGGTCGGACGGACCCTGCGGCCCGGAGCGGGCCGGAAGCAACCTGCCGCGGTGAGCCCCCTCGGCCCGCGACGAAAGAGGTCCGACCTTGTGTGGGTATCCTATCCAAGTGTGCGCTGCAAGACGCGCCGCAAGGGGCCGCACGCATGGTTAGGGATTGATTTTTGAGCTTCTTCCGGTTGACGCAGCCGGCGAGGCTGGATTCCGCCGAAACAGGGGCGGCCCCGCCGCCGATGGCCGGTCAGCAGGCCTGGTCGCCAAGCCGTGCGAGACTTTCGGCCTTCCCGAGCACCGCAAGCACGTCGAAAATCCCGGGCGAGGTGGTGCGACCGGTGAGCGCGGCCCGCAGCGGCTGGGCGACCGCGCCGAGTTTTGCCCCGGTCCGCTCGGCGAAGGCGCGCACGGTGCGTTCCGTGGTTTCGGCGGTCCACGGATCGGTCGCGGCGAGATCGCCGGTGATCTGCCCGATGAGCACGCGCGCTTGCGGTGTGAGCAGGGCAACCGCTTTCTCGTCGATGGCGATCGGTCGGTCGGCGAACAGGAACCGTGCTCCGTCGATCAGTTCGACCAGCGTCTTGGCCCGTTCCTTCAAGCCCGGCATGGCGGCGAGGAGCTTGGATTTCATCCCGGGCGTGAGCTTGGCGCGAAGTTCCTCTCCGCCCGCCAGGTGCGGGAGAAGGCGCTCGATTTCGGCGACAAGGTCCGCGTCGGGAGTGCGGCGCATGTAGTGGCCGTTGAGGTTCTCGAGCTTGGCGAAGTCGAACCGCGCCGGCGAGCGCCCGATCTGCGGCAGGTCGAACAACGCGATCATTTCCTCGGTCGAGAAGATCTCCTGATCGCCATGGCTCCAGCCGAGGCGGACCAGATAGCTGCGCATCGCGGCGGGCAGGTAGCCCATCGCCCGGTACGCATCGACGCCGAGCGCGCCGTGACGTTTCGACAGTTTCGATCCGTCGGGCCCGTGAATGAGCGGGATGTGCGCCATGATCGGGACGGGCCAGCCGAGCGCGTCATAGATCTGCTTCTGCCGCGCGCCGTTGGTGAGGTGATCGTCGCCGCGGATGATGTGCGTCACCCCCATGTCGTGATCGTCGACGACGACGGCCAGCATGTAGGTCGGGGTGCCGTCGGAGCGCAGCAGCACGAGGTCGTCGAGGTTCTCGTTCTGCCACACCACGCGGCCCTGCACCTGATCGTCGATCACCGTCTCGCCGCTTGTCGGCGCCTTGAGGCGGATCACCGGTTTGACGCCGGGCGGCGCCTCGCTCGGATCGCGATCCCGCCAGCGACCGTCGTAGCGCATCGGCCGGCCCTCGCGCCGCGCCGTCTCGCGCATCTCCTCGAGCTCCTGCGGGCTTGCGTAGCAACGGTAGGCCTTGCCCGCGGCGAGCAGCTGCTCCGCCACCTCGCGGTGCCGCGCCGCGCGCGAGAACTGGTAGATGGGCTCGCCGTCCCAATCGAGGCCGAGCCAGGCGAGGCCGTCGAGGATCGCGTCGATCGCCGCCTTGGTCGAACGCTCGCGGTCGGTGTCCTCGATGCGCAGCAGCATCTTGCCGTTGCGCCCGCGCGCGTAGAGCCAGTTGAACAGGGCAGTTCGCGCGCCGCCGATATGCAGAAAGCCGGTCGGCGAGGGGGCAAAGCGGGTGACGACGGGCGTTTCGGTCATCGGAGATCAGAACAACCTTGCAATCGGGCGGGCCGGACCCGGTGTTCCGGCCGAGCGGCGCTCGTGTAACATGGCGAGCGACGAGGGTGTAGCGCGGGGCGTGGGTCGGCGCCATGGTCAAACGCAACCGGGCGCAGGGCGACGCGGAAGGCCGCGCGCAGGGCCGGGCCGAGACATGGCCGCCCGGCGGGGCCGCTCGCCCGCGCGACTTGAGGTGGCCGCCGAGCCTCGCGCATCTCGCCGATCCCATCGCCGCACGCATCCGGGCGTGGGCGGCGGTCGAGGCCGGCCCCGGGCGCTTGCTGCCATGGCTGCCGGTCGCCTTCGCGCTCGGCGTCGCGCTCTACTTCGCTGCCGGTCACGAGCCGGCCTCGTGGGCGGCGCCGGCGCTGACCTGCCTTCTCGTATTCGCGGCGATCGAGGCGCGACGGAGCGCCGTCGCCTTCGTGGGTCTTGTGGCGCTCGCCGCCGTGGCGGCCGGGTTCGCGACCGCCACGCTGCGCACGCTCATCGTCAGCCATCCGGTTCTGCGCGTGCCCGCGTCGGCGACGGTCAGCGGATTCGTCGAGGTGCGCGAGGAGCGCGAGCGCAGCGACCGCATCGTGGTCCGCGTCCATAAGATCGAGGGACGGCTCGCCGATGCACCCGACCGCATCCGGGTCGCGGTGCGCAAGGGCAGGGCGCCCCCGGTCGGGGCCTTTGTCGAATTCAAGGCACGTCTCAACCCGCCGCTGCAGCCGCAGCGGCCGGGCGGCTACGACTTCGCGCGCGATCTCTATTTCCAGGGCATCGGGGCGATCGGATTCGTGACCGGCACGATCCGAACGCAGACGCCGCCGGGAGCGCCGGGGCTGTGGCTCACCTACGCGAGCTTTGTCGAGGGCGCCCGTGACGGCATCGACCGGCGCATCCGCGCCGCGGTTCCGGGCGACGCGGGCTCGATCGCCTCGGCGCTCATCACCGGCAAGCGCGACGCCATCTCGACGCCGGTCAACGACGCCATGTACGTCTCGAGCCTCGCGCACGTGCTGTCGATCTCCGGCTACCACATGGCCGTGGTCGCCGGCGTCGTGTTCTTCTTCGTGCGGGCGGCCCTGGCGTTGGCCGGCGGCCTCGCCACCCGCCGGCCGATCAAGAAATGGGCGGCAGGCGCGGCCCTCGTCGCCGCCTTCGTCTATCTGCTGCTGTCGGGCGCGGAAGTCGCCACGCAGCGCAGCTTCGTCATGACGGCGATCGTGCTGCTCGGCCTGATGGTCGACCGGCCGGCACTGACGCTGCGCACCATCGCGCTCGCCGCCCTGGCGGTGCTCCTGTTGGCGCCGGAGGCCGTGGTCCATCCGAGCTTCCAGATGTCGTTCGCTGCGACGCTGGCGCTGATCGCCGCCTACGCGCACGGCCTTCCGTTCAGTCCGCGCGCCGCAGACACCTCGCTCGGCGCGCGCATCGCGCTCTGGGGCGTGCGCGAGGTCGTGACGCTCGTGTTCGCCTCGCTGGTCGCCGGTCTGGCGACCACGCCCTACGCCGCCTACCACTTTCATCGCGCGGCCCCTTACGGCGTCCTCGCCAACCTGTTGGCGATGCCGATCGTGTCCGCCTGGGTGATGCCGGCGGGCCTGCTGGCGCTCGTCGCGCTGCCGTTCGGCTTCGACGGTCCGTTGTGGCAAGTGATGGGCGACGGCATCGGCTGGATGACGCGGGTGGCGTTGTGGGTGGCGAACCTTCCCGGCGCCGTCGGCCGCGTGCACGCCTTCGGGACCGGGCCGCTCGTTCTGGGCACGGCCGGCCTTGTCGTGATCTGCCTGCTCAGGACGCCGTTGCGCTGGTCCGGCGGCGCGTTGGTCGCGCTCGCCTGTGCGCTCGCACTGGGAACGCCGCAGCCCGACGTGCTGGTCGCGCCGGGTGGCGAGGCCTTCGCGGTGCGCGGCGCCGACGGGCGGCTGAGCATCTTGAAGGTGCGAAGCGACGCGTTCGCCGCGCGCGAATGGCTGGCGGCCGACGCCGATGCGCGGCTGCCGAACGATCCGAACTTGCGTGAAGCCTTTGCGTGCGACGACGCCGGTTGCCTGGCGCGGCTCGCGGACGGCAGCCTCGTCTCGGTGGCGCTGACGCCCGAGGCGCTGGCGGAAGACTGCCGCCGCGCGGCGCTCGTGCTGTCGCCGCGCACGGCGCCGCCGGATTGCCCCGCGCATGTCATCGACCGGTCGGTCTGGCGAGCGGGCGGCGCCCAGGCGTTGCGCCGCACCGGGAACGGTTGGGAGATCGTGCCGGCGCGGCCGGGCGGTCTCGACCGGCCGTGGGCTCCGGCCGCGGAGAGATCTTCGCGGCCGGGCGCCGCACCTGCGCGACCCGCGCCGCGCGATCTCACGCCAAGCCCTGAAAGTCTCGAACCTGGCGATTGAGCTGTGAATCAATTCCCGAGCGCCTGGCCGAAAGTCCGCTTCGGCCCGGAAGCCCGCTCGCGCGTGACCGGAGTCCGCCTCAGTAACGGCGGAACAACCCGACGAGCTTGCCCTGGATGCGCACGCGGTTGGGCGGAAGAATGCGCACCTCGTAGGAGGTGTTGGCGGGCTCGAGCGCGATCGAGGCGCCGCGCCGGCGAAAGCGCTTGAGGGTCGCTTCCTCGTCGTCGATCAACGCCACCACGATGTCGCCGGTGTCGGCGCTCTCGGTGCGCTTGATGAGCGCGATGTCGCCGTCGAGGATGCCGGCCTCGATCATCGAGTCGCCGCGAACCTCGAGCGCGAAATGCTCGCCCGCGGTCAGCAGGTCGGGCGGCATGTTGATGACGGAACTCTTGTTCTGGATCGCCTCGATCGGCGTGCCGGCGGCGATGCGGCCCATGACCGGCACCGCGATCGGCCGCCCGCCGTCCTCCTCCGAGGGGGCGCGGACGCGGCCGAGATTGCCCTCGATCACGCTCGGGGTAAAGCCGCGCGCGCGGCTTGCCCCCACGCCGTGCCCGACCGATTCGGGGAGCTTGATGACCTCGATGGCGCGCGCCCGGTTGGGCAGCCGGCGGATGAAGCCGCGTTCCTCGAGCGCCGTGATCAGCCGATGAATACCCGATTTCGAGCGCAGGTCGAGCGCGTCCTTCATCTCGTCGAACGACGGCGGCACGCCCGCTTCCTTCAGCCGTTCATGAATGAAGCGCAGGAGCTCGAGCTGCTTGCGGGTGAGCATTGTTGGGACCTCCCGGGCCGATCGGCGGCCCCGGCGACGCGGCCTCCGAAACAAATCAAGAACGGACACTATCTGTTCGATATGTGTTCCGCAAGCCTTTAATTTCGGGTGAACAAGTCGAACGACCGGGAGAAATCGGGCTTAACGCTCCAGCTTAAGAATATCGCAGCGCGCGCCGGCTTTTGTTTCGGGGGCGTAAGGTGCTCTGATCACGAGGCAATCCGCCTTGGACAGGACGCTCAGGAGGGAACTGTCCTGCAGACGCAGCGGCGTGGCGACCGCGATACCCTCGGGCCCCTGGGCAAGCGTCGCCCGCAGGTAATCGGCCCGCTCGTCGTTCGCGGGCAGGTCACACCCCAGCACCGCCGATTCGATTCCCGGCACGACATCCTCGCGGCCGGACAGGCGCCGCAGCAGCGGCACGAGAAACAGCACCGAGCAGACGTAGGCCGAGACCGGATTACCCGGCAGGCCGAGCACCTGCATGGCGTCGAGCCGCCCGTGCATCAGCGGCCGTCCCGGTCGCAGCGCGACCTTCCAGAACGACAGCCGCATGCCTTCGGCGGCGAACGCCGGCTGCACCAGGTCGTAGTCGCCGACCGAGGCGCCGCCGGTCGTCACCAGGACGTCGGGGGCCGGATCGCTGCGCGCCTTCCGGATCGCGGCGACCGTGTCCTCGAGCCGGTCCGGGACGATGCCGAGGTCGGCGACCTCGGCGCCTTCGCGGCGCGCGATGCCGGTCAGGGCGAAGCCGTTGGAGTAGACGATCTGGCCGAGTCGGGGCACCGTGCCGGGCGCCACGAGCTCGTCGCCGGTCGCCAGCACCGCCACACGCGGGCGACGGTAGACGGAGAGATTGGGGTGGTTCATGGCGGCGGCGAGCGCGAGGTCGCGGGCGGTGAGCCGGCGCCCGCGGCGGAGGCAAACGTCGCCCTCCCTGAAGTCGAGCCCCTGCGGGCGGACGTTCTTGCCGGGCGCGGTCGGCCTGAGCACCACGACGTCGCCGTCTTCGCGTCTCGTCAGTTCCTGGATGACGACCGTGTCCGCGCCCTCGGGAAGAACGCCGCCCGTAAAGATCCGCGCCGCCTCGCCGGGGCCGATCGCCTGCCCGAACGGGCGACCGGCTGCCACTTCGCCGACGATCTTCAGCCTTGCCGGCGCTTGCGCCACGTCGGCCGCGCGCACCGCATAGCCGTCCATGGCGGAGAGGTCGGCGGGCGGCTGCGATCGCCGTGCGGTCAGATCGACGGCGAGCACCCGTCCATCCGCTTCTGCGACCGGCACGCTCTCGACCGGCAACGGCGCGACGCCGTCAAGCACATGGGCAAGCGCGTCGGCGACCGAGACGAGCGACATGCTCAGGACCTCGCGCGGTAGTGGCCCGATTTGCCCCCGCGCTTCTCGATAAGCCGTACGCCCTCGATGCGCATGCCGCGTTCGACCGCCTTCACCATGTCGTAGATGGTGAGGCAGGCGACCGACACGGCCGTCAGCGCCTCCATCTCGACGCCGGTTTGACCGGTGACCTTGGCGGTGGCGCGCACGAGGAGGCCGGGCAGCCTAGCGTCGGGCGCGATGTCGATCTCCACCTTGGAGAGCGGCAGGGGGTGGCAGAGCGGGATCAGTTCGTGCGTGCGCTTCGCCGCCATGATGCCGGCGATGCGCGCGGCGCCGAGCACGTCGCCCTTCTTCGCGTTGCCGGCGAGCACGAGGTCGAGCGTCGCCTCTTGCATCACGACGCGGCCCTCGGCGACGGCGACGCGCTCGCTCGCCCGCTTCGCCGATACGTCGACCATGCGGGCCTCGCCGCTGCCGCCGATATGGGTGAGCTGCGCGCGCCGCGTCATGATCTACCCCGAGGCCTGCGCACGGTCGTCGCGCGCGATGAGCGCGCGCGGCGCGGCCGCGACGTCGGCCGGGCGCATCAGGCTCTCGCCGATCAGGAAGGTCGAGATCCCGGCCCGGGCGAGGCGGGCGAGGTCGGCCGGCTCGAACAGCCCGCTTTCGCCGACCACGATGCGATCGGGCGGCACCATGGCGGCGAGGCGTTCACTGGTCGCGAGCGTCGTCTCGAAGGTCCTGAGGTTGCGGTTGTTGATGCCGATGAGCCGCGAGCGCAGGCGCAGCGCGCGCGCGAGTTCGGCCTCGTTGTGCACCTCGACGAGCACGTCCATGCCGTACGCGAAGGCGGCGTCCTCGAGCGCGCGTGCGGTCGCGTCGTCGACCGCCGCCATGATGATGAGATTGCAGTCGGCGCCCCAGGCGCGCGCCTCCGCCACCTGGTAGGGCTCGTAGAGGAAATCCTTGCGCAGCACCGGCAACGAGGTCGCGGCGCGCGCCGCCATCAGGTACTGCGGCGCGCCCTGGAACGACGGAGCGTCGGTCAGCACCGACAGGCACGCGGCGCCACCGGCTTCGTAGGCGCGCGCCAGCGCCGGCGGATCGAAATCGGCGCGGATCAGGCCCTTCGAGGGGCTCGCCTTCTTGATTTCTGCGATCAGCGCGTAGTCCCCGCGCGCATGCCGGCGCGCGATCGCGGCGAGAAAACCGCGCGGCGGAGCGGCCGATCTGGCCGCCGCCTCGACCTCGGCTGGCGGGCGGGCGCGCTTCGCCTCGGCGATCTCCGCGCGCTTGTAGGACTCGATCCTGGTGAGAATGTCACCCATGGGATCACGCGTTGGAAACGGCGATCAGCCGGTCGAGCCGGCCTTCGGCCTCGCCGGTGTCGATCGACCTGGTCGCGAGCGCCACGGCCTCCGGCAGGTCCTGCGCCCGCCCGGCGACGACGAGGGCCGCCGCCGCATTGAGGATGGCGACGTCGCGGTAAGGACACTTCTTGCCCTTGAGCACGTCGATCAGGGCCTTGGCATTCGCATCGGCGTCCCCGCCGCGCAGGTCCTCCGGCCGCACCTTCCGGAATCCGACATCCTCCGGGCTGATCTCGGAGGTCGTCACCTTGTTGTCCGCGAGGGCCGCGACCAAGGTCGGTCCCGACGTGGTGATTTCGTCGAGCCCGTCGGACCCGTGCACGACGAGCGCGCGTTCGCAGCCGAGGTTGCGCAGCACATGCGCGAGCGGCTCGACCCATTGCTTGGAGAAGACGCCGACCATCTGCCGCTTGACCCCGGCCGGATTGGAGAGCGGTCCAAGCAGGTTGAAGATCGTGCGCGTGCCGAGTTCGACGCGCGTCGGCCCGACGTGCTTCATTGCCGGATGATGGGCCGGCGCGAACATGAAGCCGATGCCGGCCTGCTCGATGCAGTTCGCGATGGCCTCGGGCCCGAGCTCGATGTTGACGCCGAGCGCGGTGAGGACGTCGGCGGCGCCCGAGCGCGAGGAGAGGGCGCGGTTGCCGTGCTTGGCGATCGGAACGCCGGCGCCGGCCACGATGAAGGCGGCGCAGGTCGAGATGTTGTAGGAGCCCGACGCGTCGCCTCCGGTGCCGACGATGTCGATGGCGTCGGCCGGCGCCGCGACCCGCAGCATCTTGGCGCGCATCGCCGTCACCGCCCCGGTGATCTCGTCGATGGTCTCGCCGCGCACGCGCAGCGCCATGAGCAGGCCGCCCATCTGCGAGGGCGTCGCTTCGCCCGACATCATGCGATCGAAGGCTTCGGCGGCCTCCTCGCGGCTGAGCGCTGCGCCGGTTGCGACCTTGCCGAGCAGCGCCTTCAGTTCGACCATGTGTCTCCCCCTCAGTGCGCCCGACGCAGCCGCCCGCGGTTCGCTGCCCGTCCTTTCGCCGCGTTCCACTCGGCGGCGAGATCGAGAAAGTTCTTGAGCATGAGATGACCGTGCTCGGACGCGATGCTCTCCGGATGGAACTGGATGCCGTGCACCGGCAGCGTGCTGTGCTGCAGGCCCATGACCAGACGGTCGTCGGTCTCCGCCGTCACCGCGAGATCGCCCGGCATGCTGGCGCGATCGATCACCAGCGAGTGGTAGCGCGTCGCCTTGAACGGGCCGTTGATGCCGCGGAAGATCCCGGCGCCCTGGTGCCGCATTTCCGAGAGCTTGCCGTGGACCGGCGCCGGCGCGCGCACCACCCGGCCGCCGAACGCCTGCCCGATCGCCTGATGGCCGAGACAGACGCCGAGGATCGGGATCGAACGCGCGGCCTGAGCGACGAGTTCGAGGCAGATGCCCGCCTCGTTCGGCGTGCACGGACCGGGCGACAGCACGATCGCCTCCGGATCGGCCGCGATCACGTCGCGCACCGTGATCTTGTCGTTGCGATGGACGGCGACCTCCGCCCCCAACCCGCCGAGATAGTGGACCAGGTTGAAGGTGAAGCTGTCGTAGTTGTCGATCAGCACGATCATGGCGGCCGTTTCTCGCGGACGTCGGGGATTTTAAAGCGGTACAGGCCCTCCGCGAACCGCCGCCGCGCTCCAGCCCGCCCGCTCTATCTCTTTGATCTAAGCGCGATCTTGTCGGAAAACCGGAACTCCCTTTTCGCCTTCATGCTCTAGACGCCGCCCGCGCGGGGGTCAAGGCGAGCTCACTGGCCGCGCTTGCCGGCGCTGGCGAAGCGGCGGGCCTCCTCGGCGGCGCGGAACAGCGCCTTGGCCTTGTTGATGCACTCCTGCTGCTCGAACTCCGGGTCGGAATCCGCGACGATGCCGGCGCCGGCCTGGACGTACATGCGGCCGTCCTTCACCAGCGCGGTGCGCAGCACGATGCAGGTGTCCATCTCCCCGGCGGCCGAGAAGTAGCCGACACAGCCGGCGTAGAGGCCGCGCTTCTCCTTCTCCATTTCGTAGATGATTTCCATGGCGCGCACCTTCGGGGCGCCCGAGACGGTGCCGGCGGGAAATCCCGCCGCGAGCGCATCGAGCACGTCGTGGCGCGGGTCGAGCCTGCCTTCGACGTTCGAGACGATGTGCATCACCTGGCTGTAGCGCTCGATGAAGAACTGGTCGGTGACGTTGACGGTGCCGATCGCGGCGACGCGGCCGACGTCGTTGCGGCCGAGATCGAGCAGCATCAGGTGCTCCGCGCGCTCCTTCGGATCGGCGAGCAATTCGGCTTCCAGGGCGGCGTCCTCGTGCGGAGTGGGGCCGCGCGGCCGCGTGCCGGCGATCGGCCGCACGGTGACGACGTCGCCGCGCACGCGCACGAGGATCTCCGGGCTCGACCCGGCGACCGCGAAAGCCCCGTAGTCGAGATAGAACAGGAAGGGCGCCGGATTGACCCGGCGCAGCGCCCGGTAGAGCGCGAACGGCGGCAAGGTGAACGGCGCCTCGAAGCGCTGCGAGAGTACGACCTGGAAGATGTCGCCGGCCGCGATGTATTCCTTGGCCTTGCGCACCATCTGGTGGAATTCGGCCGGCGTCGTGTTCGACACGGTCTCGACGGTCAGCGGCCCGTCGATGCTCGGCGCTTCTTCCTTGCGCAGCGGCCGGTCGAGGCTCTCCACCACCTCGGCCAATCGTTCGACGGCGCGCTTGAGCGCGACCTGGGCCGAGGTTCCGGCCGACGGCCGCACCGGCGTCACCACCGTGATCGCGTCTTTCACGGCGTCGAACACGATGACGATCGTCGGCCGCACCAGGATGGCGTCCGGAATGCCGATCGGATCGGGGCCGGGCGGCGGCAGGTCTTCCATCAGCCGCACGGTGTCGTAGCCGAGGTAGCCGAACACGCCGGCCGCCATCGGCGGCAGGCCGTCGGGCAGCGCGACGCGGCTTTCGGCCAGCAGCGTGCGCAAGGCGGCGAGCGGCGGTTCGGCGCACGCCGCGAACGCGTCCGGCTTCGCCCGCGGCGAACGGTTGATCTCGGCGCGCGTCCCGTTGGCACGCCAGACGATGTCGGGCTCGAGCCCGATGATCGAGTAGCGTCCGCGCACGGCGCCGCCTTCGACCGACTCGAGCAGGAAGCTCATCGGCCGCGACGCCACCTTGAGAAAAGCCGAGACCGGCGTCTCGAGATCGGCGACGAGAGTCGTCCAGACCACTTGCGCCTTGCCGCTTTCATAGTTGGCGACGAAGGCGCTCGCCGACGGCTCGATCTGCATTGCTGACTCAGTAGTCCGGGGTGTTGCCGCCGCCGACGGCCTGGGCCAGGGCGCTCTGATTGACGGTGGTGCCGAGTTCGTTTTCGAGCTGCCCGATGTACTGGATGAAGAGTTCGTCGGCGATCGAGCGGCGCAGCGTGTCTTCGATCTCCTTGGCCTGCGCCGACTTGGCGTCGAACGCCGGATCCTTGACCTCGGTCACCCGGAACACGACGCGCTGCGTGGAATCCTTGCCGTCCGCGCTGCCGGCGCCGCCGCTGGGGGTGCGGAAGGCGGCCGCGACGACGGCGGGCGACAGCGTCTTCGAGCCGCTGCGCTTCACGCCGGTTTCGGTCTGAACCTTGAGCTGGCCGGCTTTCGCGAGGTCGGCGAGCGTCGATCCGCTCTTGAGCTTATCGACCATGTCGCTCGCCTTCGTCGCGAGCCGCGCGGCGACTTCGTCGTCGCGCCAGCGCGCCTCGACCCGGTCCCTGATCT
>CAZIGW010000132.1:0-3228 GCA_964538565.1 uncultured Hyphomicrobiales bacterium
GCGCCGGCAAGCGCGCGGTGCTGGTGGTCGAGGAGGGCACTCCCGACTACATCGAGCAGCAGGTGAACGTGGAACTGCGCCGGGCCGACCTGCAGACGCGCGTGCTCGGCAAGGGCCCGCTGCCGGTCGCCGGCGAATACGCGTCGGAGGCGCTGATCAGCGGGCTCGCCAGTTTTCTTCGCGAGGCGCGTCCGCAGGGGCTCGATCTCGACCCGGTCGCGCAGCGTGCCGACGCGATCCTCGCGCGCAAGCCGGCCGCCGCCGCGCGCGTCGGCGAGTTGCCGGCGCGCCCGCCGACGTTCTGCACGGGATGCCCCGAGCGTCCGGTGTTCAGCGCCATCAAGCTCGCCCAGCGCGAGCTCGGACCCATCCACATCAGCGCCGACATCGGCTGCCACTCGTTCGCGACCTTCGCGCCGTTCAGCATGGGCAATTCGATTCTCGGCTACGGCATGAGCCTGGCCAGTGCGGCGGCCGTCGGACCCAACATGGCGAAGCGGCCGATCGCCGTGATGGGCGATGGCGGATTCTGGCACAACGGTCTCATCACCGGGGTTGCCAGCAATCTGTTCAACCAGGGCGACGGCGTGCTGATCGTCATGCAGAACGGCTACACGTCGGCGACGGGTCTGCAGTACATGCCGTCCAGCAAGGCGAGCCGCCTTGGCGGCGCGCCCGCGATGGACATCGAGACGACGCTGCGCGCGATGGGCGTGCGGTGGATGCGCAAGGTCCGAACGTACAGCGTCGCCACCATGATGAGGACGCTGAAGGAGGCGATGCGCACCGCCGAGCGCGGCCTCAAGGTCATCATCGCGGACGGCGAATGCCAGCTCGCCCGTCAGCGCCGCGTCAAGGCCGAGGAGACGGGCCGGCTCGCGCGCGGTGAACGCGTCGTGCGCACCCGCTACGGCGTCGACGACGAGATCTGCACCGGCGACCATTCCTGCATCCGGCTGTCCGGCTGCCCGTCCCTGACGGTGAAGCCCAATCCCGACCCGCTGCGCGAGGATCCGGTGGCGACCGTGATCGAGAGCTGCGTCGGCTGCGGTCTGTGCGGCGAGGTGGCGCATGCGGCCGTGCTGTGCCCCTCGTTCTACCGCGCCGAGATCATCCGCAATCCGACCATGCGGGACCGGCTGCTGTTCCGCCTGCGCCGCATGGTCACGGGCTGGTTCGCGCCGGGCGAGGCCGCCGCATGAACGCGCCGTCGCGCCCGATCACCTTGCTGATCGCCGCCCTGGGCGGCGAGGGTGGCGGCGTGCTGACCAACTGGATCATCGCGGCAGCGGCCGCGCTCGATTTTCCGGTGCAGTCGACCTCGATTCCGGGGGTGGCACAGCGGACCGGGGCGACCACCTACTACATCGAGATCATTCCGATGCGGCGCTCAGAACTCGGCGGGCGACGCCCGGTCTTCGCGCTCACGCCCGGGATCGGCGACATCGACATCCTGCTCGCGAGCGAGCTGATGGAGGCCTCGCGCGCGCTCGCCGCCGGCTTCGTCACGCCCGACCGCACCGTGGTGATCGCCTCCACGAGCCGCTTCTACACGATCGGAGAAAAGGCCGCCGGCGGCGATGGCCGCCGGGATCCCGAGCATCTGCGTCACGCGGTCGGCGAAAACGCCCGCCAGAGCGTCTTGTTCGACATGGAAGCGGCGGCGGCGCGATCCGGGTCGATGATCAATGCGGTGATGCTCGGCGCGCTCGCCGGGAGCGGCGCGCTGCCGATTCCCGCGGCCACCTTCGAGGCGGCCATCCGCGGCGGCGGCAAGGCGATGGAGAGCAACCTGCGCGGTTTCCGCGCCGGTCTCGAAGCGACGACGAGCCCTGGGCAGCCGCCGGCGCCCGGCGGCCGCAGACGCCGGCGGCCCCCGGCCCGGAGTCTTGAAAACCTCGAACTCGACATCGCGGCGGTTGCGCCGTCCGGCGCGCGCGAAATCATGATCGAGGGGGTTCGCCGCCTCGCCGCCTACCAGGACCTGGCCTATGCCAGGCTCTATGTCGAGCGCCTGGCGCCGATCCGCGAGATCGACGCACGGGCCGGCCTCGAGGGCCGTCTGCTCGGCAAGGCCGCGCGGCACCTCGCGGTGCGCATGTCGTTCGAGGACGTCATCCGCGTCGCCCAGGCCAAGATCGATCCCGCCCGCATGCGGCGGATCGCCGAGGAGCTGCGCATCGGCGCCGACGAACCCTTCACGCTCGTCGAGTTCCTCAAGCCCGGCATCGAGGAAATGTGCCAGCTGCTGCCGGCCTGGCTCGCCCGCCGCGTCCTGTCGGTCGCGCAGCGGCGCGGCTGGCTCGGGCGCGTCTACTGGGGCATGGAGATCAAGAGCACATCGATCAGCGGCTATCTGCGGTTCTGGCTGCTTGCCAGGCTGCGCCGGTGGCGGCCGCACGGCTTCCGCTACCAGGAGGAGCAACGGGCGATCGAGTCCTGGCTGGGCTTGATCGTGCGTGCCGCGAGCATGTCGCCGGAGTTCGCCGCCGAGGTCGCCGAGTGCGCCCGTCTCGTCAAAGGGTATGGCGAGACGCACAAGCGCGGGCTGGCGAGCTACGCGGCGATCGAAGAGCGCATCATTGCCCCGGTGCTGGCCGGGAGCATCCCGCTCGCGCCCGGGGTGGACGCGCTGATCAGCGCGCGCACGGCGGCGCTGGTCGATCCGGAAGGCGACGGTCTCGAACGCTGCCTGGCGGATTTCGAACGGCGGGCGAATTTCCGGGCGGCGGCGGAATAGCGCAAGATCCCGAAAGGCGGATACCCGTTTTCGGAACAGATCGCGCTCAAATCAGGAAGTTGCAGCGGGACGGCGATTCGAAGACACGTCATCCCGCCCAGGCCGGCGCGACGTGCCTCGCAAATGCGCCCGCGATCTACACCCCCAGGTGACGGTGCAGCACGTCGGGCTGCTCGCGCACCGCCTGCGCGGCGATCGATTCGACGATGTGGCCGTTGTTGATGACGTACACGCGGTCGGCGAGGGTCATGGCCGCGGTGACGTTCTGCTCGACCACCACGATCGTCTGTCCGGCCTCCGCCAGCGTGCGGCAGGTCGCGAGCAGGTCGCGAACGATGATCGGCGCGAGTCCTTCGAAGGGTTCATCCAGCAGCAGCAGCTTAGGCCCGCGGACGAGCGCCCGCGCCATTGCCAGCATCTGCTGCTCGCCGCCGGAGAGATCAGTGCCGCGGCTGCGGCGGCGTTCGCGCAGGCGCGGAAACATTTCG
>CAZIGW010000133.1:0-11818 GCA_964538565.1 uncultured Hyphomicrobiales bacterium
CGCATTCAGCGCTCGGGGGCATTGCCTGCTTCACGCCCTGACGTTGATTCAATTCCTCGCGCGGTATCAGGTCTTTCCAACCTGGGTCATCGGTGTAAAGGCTAGGCCCTGGGGAGCCCACAGTTGGGTGCAACACGCCAACACCGTGTTCGACTGCGGCCCGGATCAAGTATGGGAGTTCACACCGATACTGGCTGTATAAGTGCTGGCGGAGACGCCTATGTTTCGATACATGGCCCTGCTCTGGGATTCAAGGAGCCACAAGCAGACTGAGGCCGCGGCGCTCATTTCACGTCGGCTTGTCGACGGGGGCAAGCACTGGCAGCGGGTGCTCGACAACGCGGGACTGAGAGTGTTCTGCACGGAAGCTTCCGGCGGTTTTCTGCGAGCAACGCCTTTGTGCGATCAGCAGGGCGTGGTCCTCGGTTGCCTCTTCGAGCGCAACGCCGATCCGGAAGACCCGTCACCCGCCCGAAGAGCCGCTCTCGATGCGCGCCGTTCGGCTGAGATTATTCGCAGCCACGGGCGCTGCTTGATGACCGACTACTGGGGCAACTATGTTGGTGTTCTGGATGGCGGCGCGGGTCAGAAGTGGGTCATCAAGGATCCCACCGGCGCGCTTCCCTGCTTCACCGTGGCCTACTGCGGCTTGACTCTCGCGTTCTCGTGTATTGCGGACTGCGTCGGGCTCGGCATATTGGATTTTACGGTGAATTGGCACCGCCTGGCCCACCATATTCTCGGAAGGTCATTACCAAGCGGCGCCACAAGCCTTAATGAAGTCACGGAAGTCCATCGCGGCGAGTGCCTGGAGCTCGATGGACGCAATCCTCCGGCACGAACTCTCTACTGGACCCCTACCAGTTTTTGCGCTGATACCAATGCGCTCATCGAGGACCGCCAGCATGCGGCAAACGCCATGCGCGGTACCATCATAAGCTGCACGCAAACCCTCGCGAGCTGTCACGAAAGCATCTTGGTACGCTTATCAGGCGGTCTTGATTCATCGATCATTTTGGCTTGTTTGAAGAACGCGTCCGAGGCCCCGCGAATTACCGCTTGCACGTTTTACACTCCGGGAGGACGGGCCGACGCTCGCAGATGGGCACATATCGCCTCGCGCGACATCGGCTGCGAGCAACTCGACTGGCAGTTCAACCCAGCCGCGGTTCGCCTGGACGCCTTGTTGGAGCAACAGCCCTCCGTACAACCCCAATGGGCTATGCATGACCTCCTCACCGCCCCATTGGAGCGCAGATGCGCTGCGGAGCGTCGCGCCACCGCTGTGCTCACCGGTGACGGCGGCGATGCGGGGCTCGGCACGATTTCAGTCGCACACTGCGTCGAGCAATATCTCCAGTATCACGGTCTTCGCCCAGGCGTACTGCGGGTCGCGCGCGACGCATCGCTCTGCCGAGACGAGTCCATTCTCCAGATCTTGCAGGTCGGCCTGCGGAGTTGGCTGTTTGGGTACGCTGATGTCACCTCGCGTGCGTTGATGTGGGGGGCCTGCAAACTCGTGAGCGACAGAGCTCCGCTCATGGCGGCGACGGAAGATGAGCCCCATCCATGGTTCAGCGCACACGAGCGGCTGCCGCTGAACATCGTCCGGCAGCTCGGCGACTTGACGAGGACACCTACATTCTACGATTTGTTCGTTGATCCCCAGGTGACCGGCCCCGTTCGGGTCGAGCCCATGTACTCCCAGCCCGTTGTGGAGCTGTTGTTGCGCATTCCGACGTATGTGCAGATTGAGGGTGGCAGGGATCGCGGATTGGCGCGACGCGCGTTTGCGGGACGCGTGCCGGCGGCGTTGCTCAGCCGCTTGTGGAAAGATCGTGCACCTCAGTACCTGAGGCAACTGATTCAGAACAATCTCACCTTTCTGCGCGAAACCTTACTGGATGGCGTTCTGATGAAAGAAGGACTGCTGAAGCGCTCAGCCGTGGAAACAGCGCTTTCTACAGGACTTCAGAAAGCAGATTTTCCGGAGGGGGAGTTGATGTGCCATCTGGATGCTGAGCTTTGGGCGCGACATTGGGTTGGCACGGAACGTCATCGCGCGGTGGCCTGATCGGCAGATCGCAGCTCATGTTATTTTCTCAGTCGGCGCCACTGCGGATACTGAGCTGTCAGTTCGTCATCAGCGTTGAGCCAGAAATCGAACCAGTCAACCGCCCGCTGCTGAATCGCCAAGACTTGCTTGGGGTTTTGCGGACTGTGCGAGCCATGCTCGGATAACTCAGGCATGACGTAGTACTCCACCGGCCGCCTTAGATGTCGCAGGCGACTGAACAGCTCCCAGTTGGAGAGTATCCCGGCAGGGACGCCGAATGACTGCGCAAACAGTAGCAAGGGCGCGTGGACCCTGTCAGCGTTGAAGCCTGGAGCCTCCGCCAACCATTCCTGTAGACCCCGCCCGAAGGGCGCCGCGCCGTTGGTGTAAGCTGCAGCGGAGTTCCAGCCGGTCAGAGCAGCCTGCATGTAACTCGGATCGAAGTTGTCCGCGGTGATCGCGGCAGCGAATGGGAATGACGAATGGGTGAGTGTGTATTCAACATGGAAACCCGGTCGGCTGAAGCCGCTCAAGCCGACGCGGCTTCGGTCCACCAGCCCTGACGACACCAGCTTCTCAATGACACTCTCAAATACAGAGGTGCGTATCCTGCCCTCCTGCGTCCCCGATGATACTGAGGCGCTCACCTGAGCGACGACGATGTTCAGGCCGGCGAGCGATTGGGCAGCATAGACTGCAATCTGGGTCGGTCCGAGTCCCGCGCCACCCTGCCATCCGTACAGTGTGAATTCCCGCAAGTCGGTCTCGCTTCCAGACGCCTGTATGACCAATGGATAACGAACACCCGCATGGTGCTGCGGGGGATAGAACACCAGCGCGGCCCAGTGCTCACCTGTCTTCAGGGAACCCTCGATCTTCTCTACATGACCCAGCTGAAACTGTTGTTTGAGTCGAGGGTTGGGATCCAACAGCTCTCGCTGTCGATTCCGACGCGTGTCCAGCGCGTACAGCTTTGGGGGCGTGTTCAGGTCCTGCCGTATCTCCAGCCGAATCCGGCCTTCGTCATGCGGCAGCACCTCCTTCACCGTCTTCTTGGTCCACACTCCATTCTGCCGCCGGAAGATGCTGCGACTGTGCTGCAAGCTGCCGTTCGCGACCGTTTCGATTGCGATGGTCTCCCTATCAATCCATGACAGGCTCTTTACGCAGACACCCGCCAGGTTGATTGGAAGCGTTGCGTACTCGCTTGTTCGCACATCCACCACAGCGGCCGCGGTACCGGCCAATCCGCGCTCGTCGTGCGCGCTCACAGGAAGGAAGGTTGGCGCGAGCAATACCGCCTTCTCATCCGGCGACCATGCAGCCGATCGCGATAGTCCGATGCCTGCCATCGCATTCCACAGCGCATGCGAGGTACCCTGTTCGAGATCCACCACGTACAATTGAATTGCTCGTCGAGCTACATCGTCCTGCGGAGCGCCGTCCGGATCATTCAGTTGACCGGTACGGATCAATGCGATGACTCTGCGCAGGAACGGATCCGTGTAGCGGTCCCAATCCGACGGAATCCGTCCTGGCGGGCCACTCACGATCGCAGAGCGACCCGTTGCGGACACGGCTAGAGTCCGACCATAAGGCAACATGGGATCCACGACGCGATCTGCCAGGGCGATCCTGCGAGGCGCCCGCCTTTCTTGGGCCACGAACCAAGTGGAATTCCAAAACGAGTCGAGGAAAGAACCCCCGTCGAAGACTCCGCTGAGAACGGCCATGCCGTCCGTATTGTCAGCAATCGAAAATCCCGTCTGCAGCAGCTCCTCCGAGCGCTCAGGGGTACGCTTCAACATTGCGTTGTACAGCACGGTTCCGCTCGGGCCGACATCGAAGTCAGCGACTTGTGATGGGCTGTGAGTGAGAAATTCGACTGCCCCGTCGCGTACATTCACCGAAACCACTTGCCGCACGTTCTTCGCGTCACTCCAGAGGAAGGCGACTCGATCGTCGTCGATCCAACGCAGCGGGTTCGCCCTAGCATTAGTATCTACATCCGGGCCGATCAGGCTATCGTTGTCCCCGAGCCCCGGACCAAAGAGGCGCGCAACGGTTGCGAGGTGGCCCGCCTCGTCTAGGGACCCAAGCCCGCCCGATACGAGCTCCAGCCAAACTCCATTTCGCGCGACATCTCCATGAACGAGGCGAGCCACGAACGTCTTCCCATCTGGGGACAAGGCGGGTGGATCGTCCATGAAGCGCACGGTTTGAATGGCGTCCGCCGGCAAGAGCGGGCGTTTGGCTGTGGTCACGTTCGCCGCGTAGGCCGTGGGCTCGCGCACCAACATGATGGCGGCCACCGCAAATAGGACGTGACGTGCTTCCCCTCGATGTGAACGGACCCTCACCATTTATGACGGACCTGGAAACCGACAACACGACCTCTCGGATCAGCATTCTGCGGGTCATAGCGAAGGCCCAACGCTGTGGGCTGAGTGCTCGGGGGATCCTCGTCCAGCAGATTGATGATGTTCAGGCTGAGCGTCGTGCCCTGCCAGGCGTCCGGTGAATATCGGATGTTTGTATCGACGGAGGTAAACGCCCCCACACGGCCGGTGGTAACCGTATTGGTGTCGTCGTAGCTGTTCGCGTAATTGACCGCCGCGTTGATTGTCCAACTGCCGTTCGACCAACCGCCGTCCGCGCGGACCCGATATCGAAGAGGCTGTCCGTAAGTGTTGGACAAGTCGGTAGTCGCGCAGCCGTCGCAGAATCCCGTGGCAAGTTCCCTAATGTTTGCAGCATTCAACCCCAGAGAAATCGTGTTCACACCAATCTGGCCAGAATAGTGCGCTCCGAGATCGAACCCGCTTGTCTGGATGTGCGCGGCGTTGATCAATCCGAATGGGAAGGAGTAGCGAATTCCCGCAGTGCTGCCCAGTCCGCTCGAGAGGTCCACGAGGCGATAGCCCTGTGCCTGCAACACCGCAACCTGCGATGCCACCTCGGCATCGCTGCCGAACTGACCGATAAGAGGGCCATAGACTTCCGGCTTCACCAGAGCAGCGATGTCGAACGGAGCTTGGATGATGCGATTGTCGAATTCGATCTTGTAGTAACCCAGCGAAACCGTGAGCCCGGGTACTACGCTTGGACGCAGATCCAGCCCCGCGCTCCAGTTCTTCGCGTCCTCGGGTACCAGCGGAGTCGGGCTGCCGAATACCAACGTCTTGCCCGTGCCTCCGCCGGGCAGACTGAACCCCGGGAAAATGAACACTGTGTTTGCCTGGGATTTGGCGATCTGCTCGTAGGGATCTGGTGTTCGAAACGACGTGCTGTAAGCGGCCCGAAAACCCAGCTGCCCGATAGGGGCCCAGAAGATCCCGATCTTCGGATTCGTGCTATGTCCAAAATCGGTGTATGTGTCCGATCTGACCGCGACCGATATGCTTAGATCATGTACGAACCGCGACCGATTGGAAGCACCGACGAGCGGCAGATACAGCTCACCGAACGCCGATTTCACGTGCCGGCTTGAAGGTCTCTCGGTCCCGAGGTGTGGCGTCAGCGAAGATGCGGCCTCACCCCGATACGAGCCGCCGATCGCGGCCTTGATCTCTCCGCCGGAGTACCGAAACAACGTGCCATCCAACTTGACATCTAATTGCTTGACGGTGGTGAGATTGCGCAGATAAGGCGAGCCGTTGACATAGCCGGGCTGCGACGGCGTGTAGTTCACACGCTCTCCCGAGTAGACTTGGCTGTAAAGGCCGCTCGTGTCCAACTCCCAGCCCTGCGCCAGCTTCCAGCGCGTACCGACGACGGTAGAAATAAAATCCGTCGAGTTACTGAGTGCCTGCGAAACAGGCAGCGAGCCCCCTGTCGTGTAATTCCGAAACGACGTGTCGTGACTCACGATAGCGTCGATGGAACCTTCAAGCCGCTCGCTGAACGCCTGTTCGGCACTAAGAACTCCGGAACGCTTCGTGCTCGAAGGGTAGACATCGACCGGGCGCGGCAACGCCTGCGTAAACGAACGCTCGTCTGAATGTATCGCATCGGCGTCCTGATACTGCAGAGCGACCAGCGCGTTCCCGCCTTGCCAAGCATGTCCGAATGTCTGGCCGATGAATTTGGTTTCCCCACCACCCTGACTGAGCGTGTCAAAACGGATGTTGGTCTCGGCCCCCTGATAATCCTTGCGCAACAGGATATTCAAGACTCCGCCGATCGCATCCGAACCGTAAATGGCAGATGACCCATCCGTGAGAACCTCGATCCGATCCACTGCATCGATCGGGAACATTCCGAGATCGACAATGCCGCCAAACATAGATGCAGCGACACGATGCCCATCTATCAGCACGAGCGTCGAGCTGTTGCCGAGACCCCTCAGGTTTGCGCCGCTGGCATTCCCAATGTTGTTGAGACCTTTACCGGTAAGGATCCCGTCTTCACTTGCGCCGTTGCTTCCTCCCTTGAAGTTTTGGGGCAAACTGCGAATGAAATCTTGCGTCGTTGCATAGCCACTTCGCTCGATAGCGGCACGATCGTAAACGGCGACAGACTCGGCAGGGTTCCCCGTTCCTCGAATATGGCTTCCGGTCACGACGACTTCTTGAAGCACCTGCTCCCTAGCATTAGGGTTGTTCGCGTTCTCCCGCGCTCGGCTGTTTGTCGTTTCCTTTGTCGCCACCGCTTCTGTTTCGCGCGGGCGGCTTCGCGCCAGAGCTAAAGGGCGCTCACCCTCCTCGATCTTCCCCTCTTTCCCCTTGGGCGGCCCGGGCGTGGTCGTCTCATCCGCCACTTTGGAAACCCTAACGGTGCGCTCATTCAAGAACTGATAAGTAAGCCCCGAATTCGCGAGCAACTTGTCTAACGCTTCTTTCGGCGACATCTCTCCGACGAGCCTCGGCGCCATGAGTCCATCAGCCGACGCGTCCTCTTCGCGCCGCATGATCTGCAGTCCCGTTTGATCCGCCAGAGTGGCAAGCGCGGTGCGCAACGGCTGCTGCTCGATCACAAGGGCGACACGAATCGGTGCAGGATCGGCCGCGTGAGCCCCATGACAGAACAGGGCGAAGCCGGCGGCGAGGGCCGCCTCTCGGATTGCTCGCATTGTCTCGCTCCCCTGATGGGCAAGGTGTCTGGTTTAGTCAGCGCGACAACCCAATGTCTGGCACTGTGATGTTATTGTGTCTCGAAAGCGGGCCTTCATAGATTTCAAACCACTAAATCTACGAAACGGCGCTTCACGCGCACTTAGTAGACGGAGAGGCAGCGGCGACAATGGCTGACGCCAAGGCGAAGTTATCTGGCGCGGCGAGCGGCCTTCCGGACGCGGCGCTGGATCGTTACGCGGTCGCGGTAGCCCGCTATCTGTCCAGGCGCCTGCGGCGAAAGCAAGACGTCCCGGACTTGGTGCAAGAGATCTTTGCGCGCTTCCTTCGAAAGAAGGACAGGCCGGAGGTCATCCGAAATCCGCTCGGATACCTGCTAGGGATTGCCCGACACGTGCTGTGCGAGAGCTTAGGGGATGAGCAACATAATCCAGTCGTTTTCGATTCCGAACTCGCCGACAATTGCGCAAGTGGGCTTGAGGATCAATCGCAGGAAGCCTTGGCTGACCGGTTGGGCGAACGTAGAGATATCGTCGATGCGCTCAGCAAGCTTCCCAAGAATCACCTGCTTGCCATCATGCTCGTAGATGGCAAAGGAATGAGCTACGAGGAGGCTGCCGCGGCCAGCGGCTTTACAAAGACGACGATCGCGACGTATGTCATGCACGCCCGTGCAACGCTGCGCCAAATCCTGCCGGACTACTTAACGGGCGGCTCACGATGAGCGTCCAGGAGCAAATCGATCGCCTAATCCCTCAGCGGGCTGCCGAGTGCTTTGAAGTCTGCCGCACCGGGCAAACCGAGAAGTACCCCGCCGTCATCGCGTGGCTGGCGGAATCGCCACGGCACATGGCGGAGTTTCTGGAGATCGCGCGGCAATACCCTGGGGTGAGAGATGCATTGCGCAGTGGCGCTTTCGACATCGAGGCTCTATTGAAGGAGCAGCCCGCGAAAGTACGAGCCCTGTATGACGAGCCTCCGACGCTGGAGCAGCGTGCCGAACCGTCCGCGCTCAGGGCGCCGCGTCGGCCGCGGCGCTGGGTGGCTGCATGGGCTGCTGTCGTGGTGCTGGCTGCCGTTGGGACCGGACTCTGGCAAGTCTTCCAGGGTGTCTTCGCGGGCCACGAGTACGAGACGCAGATTGGCGAGCAGCGCATCGTTCAGCTCTCCGATGGCTCTGTGGTCACGTTGAATGCCGTCTCACGGATGGAAGTCAGAATGGACGCGAGTCGGCGGGATGTTGTGCTATTGCGCGGCGAAGCTATTTTCAAAGTCGCCCATGACAAAACCCGGCCGTTTCTCGTTCACACCGGGCACGCCACGGTGCGCGCGCTCGGTACGCAGTTCAACGTGTACGCGCGTCCGGACGGGAGTACGACGGTCGCGGTGCTCGAGGGGCGTGTCGAAGTGGCGGCGACGCGAGACGAATTCCATGAGCGCGAGCCGCTCTCAAACATCGACCCCGTAGTGATCTCCGCCAAAACGGCGTTGGCGGCGGGCGAGATCGCACAGATCGAGCGCTCGGGGCACATTCAACGCAATGAGAAAGCGAATGTCAGCAACGCGGTGGCCTGGCGTCAGCGACGCCTCGTATTCGATCGCACGCCGCTCGAGGACATCGTCTCGGAGTTCAACCGGTACAACCGGAACATTCGACTGCGTCTCGTGAACGTTCCGGAAGGGACGCATCACTATTCGGGCGGGTTCGACGCGGACGATCCGAGATCGCTTGCGCTCTACCTTTCTAAAGAGCCCGATCTCGTGGTTGATCAGCGGGGGGGTGAAATCATCATTCAAGGTCGCGCACCACAGCAATAACCGGCGCGACAGTCAACGCACTGTACGCTTATCACGAGGGACCTCGTAGCGGCCAGTGGAGAGCCGCCGCACGCGTCGTGACGCACGCGCGCGGCAGGCCATGGGATGCTTGTAGCGTGCGTCGATCAACGAGCCTCAACATGGCTTGGCCGTGGGGGAGAGACGGAGATTTCACCAGTCTGGATGGCATGGCTTCGAGGAGCACATCGATGGCAAGCGACGAACGTCGGAGAATCATCGAAGAAGCATCACGGATCTTGGTTGAGGTAGAAATCGGAAAGTTCGGTGCTCGGAGAACCCTTCATGCGTGGATTGAGCGCCATTCCACGCACGTTGCGGAGCTGCTGGAACAGACAGGACTGAAGTGCAGGTTGAAAGAAATACCAGCGCAGGGATGGGAAGAAGCGCTTCACCGTGCTGACCTTCGCGAAAGCGCGGCAAAGGAGCGTGGCTCTCCTGACTTGAACAACGTGATCCCATTGCACGCGAACATCTCGTGGCGTTCGATTGCACCCACAGCGCCGCGTCTTGGTTGGTGGCGGGCGGCACTCGTCGTATCAAGCATTCTCGTGTGCGCGCTCGGCGTCTTTTGGTACGTGAGCACTCACACCAACGTCTACTCAACAGGGCCTGGCGAGATGCGACGCGTGCGACTCGTCGACGGCTCCCTCCTGAAGCTCAACCGCGACTCGGCGGTCCGCATTCGGTACGCCTCCGGAGCACGCGATATAGAGCTGCTCAACGGCGAAGCGCTCTTTACCGTAGCTCACGATGCGCGACGGCCGTTCCGGGTAACCGCCGAAGACTCGGTCGTTCAAGCGATCGGAACGGAGTTCGATGTACGACGCACGGAAGAAGGCGAGCTCAAGGTAATCGTGACGCGCGGCCGCATCGCATTTTCGCAGACCTCCGCTTTTCATTTGTCGACACCGCGCGTGACAGCTTCTGCCGGCGACACGCTCTCGTACTGGCCACGCGCGGGGATGTCTGCCGTCGACATTCGCGCCACGACAACTCGCGAGCGAGCGGAGTTGCTTGACTGGACCACCGGAAGCATCACGCTCAACGGGAACTCCGTGCAAGAGGTCGTAGAGCGCTTCAATCGCTACAACACTACGCAGCTTGTTCTCGACGACTCGACGATTGGTCGACACACATTAGGTGGACAGTATCGTATTGATGACCCGCATGGGTTTGCGCGGTCGCTGGCGATATTCGATGTCGCCGTGCGCGTCGATCCGAAAACCGGCACGTTGCATCTTTATCGAAAGGCCGAGAGAGCGCGCGCACGCAACGCAGCGCCGCTCCGCGAGAGTGTTGCGCAAGGCGACAGGTCCGGAGGGCCTACATGAGGGTGGCCGGCACAGGTCGTTGTACGTTAGGGTCGGAAGGTGACCTGTGCCGCCCGACGCCTGCCGCACGGGAGTCTCCGGCGGCGGGCGTCTTCTCGTTTCACAGCACGCCGCGCAGCTTTCGCGATTGGCGACGGGGTACTCAATAGGAACATCACTCGCTTCATCACGCGAAGCAACAGCGGAATGCGAATCGGCTGGGCCATCGCTCGAATCGAATGAAGATGTGTTTGTGCACGCCCGGCACGGTGCTGCACATGCGTCGCATGACTTCGGGCCTCGAATGTCTCTTGCCTATCGGCCATTTGTGAGAACGTACCGACACAGAAGCCTGTCATTCCTACTACGAAGCGCTCTCCAGATGTTGGCGACCTCTTTGGCCGAAGGCTTGCCCGCGCCCTTCGGGTACTCGACGTATGCGGTCAAGAATCGGCGCAACGAATGGCGCTCAGCATCGACGTCGGCTTGGGTTTCCGCGTGCTCCTGCACCTGGCGAGCGCATTCGGCTTGAGCGCGCTCGCATTCGATCTCGCGCTGCCGCGCGAAGTGCGCGTGAATGTCACTCGTACCCGCGCGATAGAGCGCCGCAAGCTCGGCGCTGCGCGCACGCGCATTCACGAGACCTAGTCCTGCTCTGCCCTCGGCATCGAACGGTCCGAGTGGAAATGACCGCTTGCCTCCCTGCGACGCGAAGTACTGGAAGAAGAACTGCGCGCCGGTGCGCGTCAAGCGCGCGACCAACCGTTCGGCCCCGCGCGACTCTACATCTGAAAGCCAGCGATCCTTGCCGCTCCACGTTGCGCACAGTTGATTCGTTGTGATCTCAGCCATAGAGCCTCCGACACCGCGCGTAGTGGTATCGACGGCGATCCCGGAGAGCTCACCGTCAATCCGCGCTTGCTGCGCACCCGTTACTGCAACGGGACAGGTGCGTGCGGTAGGCGGGGGGAGACGGAGCGCGTGCGGGCTACATCCTTTGCGGCCCGATCCGGCTGAGCTCACTTCCGCTAGCCCGGCTCCCTCCGGCGCCCGTAAATCAAAGGCTTATTCATCCTCTCTGCTTGACGCTCCCGCATGCCGCAGTTCTAATACGCGCCCCCTCCGACGGCCAGGTAGCTCAGTTGGTAGAGCAGCGGACTGAAAATCCGCGTGTCGGTGGTTCGATTCCGCCCCTGGCCACCATAATTCCCTTATTTTACAACGACTTGTGATCTGGGTGTGCCGCAGAAATCCGCTGGTTGTGCCGTATTTGTGCCGTGAATTTCCGTGTTCACGGCATGTATCGCCAGATGGTCCGCAGCTAGGTGCGCATAGCGACGCACCATCTTCTCGGTCTCCCAACCGCCGAGCTCCTGTAACGCGAAGAGCGGTGTGCCGCCCTGCACGTGCCAGCTCGCCCACGTATGGCGCAGATCGTGCCAGCGGAAGTCTTCGATACCCGCGCGCTTGAGCGCGAGGTACCACGCCCGCGTGCTCACCTGTTTGATCGGCTGACCTTGGTAGGTGAACACGTGCGTGGG
>CAZIGW010000134.1:0-2653 GCA_964538565.1 uncultured Hyphomicrobiales bacterium
CGGGGTCTGATAGATGCGGCTGACCAAGGCCTGCACCTTTTCGCCACTCGTCGGCGCGACCTCGGCCTGAATCTTTGCGGCATCGGCCAGAAACGCCGGGTCCTTCATGGTCGCGTCGAACGCCCGGCGCAGAATGGAGGCTTTTTCCGGATCGAGTCCCGGAGGGCCGACCAATGGCCGGGCCATTCCCATCGGCCCGGACAGCAATTCAAGCATCTGCCGGTCTTCCGGCTTGCTCACGAGATCGAACACCAGCGGCACGTCCGGCAGTTCGGGGCTCCTCTCGGCGGCAATCTGCACCAGGATGTTGATCTTCTTCTCCGAGAGCCAGTTCGGCTTCGTGGACTTCAGCGAGGAAAGGCTCCAGCCGCAGCGACCGTGCACCTCCCCGCGCTCGATGGCGAGAATCGTCTCCTGGCTGCCGAGATAGCCAGTGATGACCTTGAATTTGGTTCCCATCACGTCGTTGAGCACGAGGGGCCAAAGGTCCGTGTCCGAGCCGGCTCCGGTGCCCGCAACCGACATCTGCTGCTTCTTCACGTCGTCGATCGTCTTGAACGGAGAAGTCCCCCAGGCCATGCAGACGCTGACGTCCTTGGTGACGGCGCCGATCCAGGTGAACTGGCTCATGTCGTAGCCCGGATCACGCGCACCGATGAGCGGCTGCAGGATTGGCCCCCCGGCGAAAGCGGCGATCGCCGTTCCGTCCTTCGGCGCCTGTTGTGCCATGAAGTTCGCAGCGCGAATGCCGCCCGCCCCGGGCATCACCTGCACGTTCACCGCAGGATTGCCCGCAATGTGGCTTCCCAGATGGCGCCCGACCACGCGTGCAAAGATGTCGATCCCGCCGCCTGCCGTCCCGGCGACATAGATCGTGACCGGCTTGTCGATGATGGCCTGGGCGAGAACGGAGGAGAGCGGAGCCGGCGCGAGCAGCCCGGCCGCGATCAACGCCCGCAGCAAACGCATGATTTTCCTCCCCGGAAAGCGTCTCGTGCCTTTCCGCATTGCATGCGCAAGCGCGGGTCCGTGCGCCGCTCGAACTGCGATGCGCCGTCGCCGGCCTGCGTTCGATGCTTGTCGAACCGCGCCGATCGTCCGGCAGCACCATCCCGGAACAGATCGCCGCGCGACTTGCGGTCCCGCGGCGATTGCTTGTTGCGGAAGTCGCGTTCTGCCGACCGTCCGGGTCAGCCCGGAATGTCGAGCTTCACTTCGGTGGTGATCTTTCGCCAGGTGTCCATCTCGCCGTCGAGCCACTTCCTGGCGTCGTCGAGCGACTTGGTCGGCACGATGTTGAAGTTCTGCTTGGCGAAATTGGCCTTCACGGCCGGCGCCTGCATGGCTTCGACCATGGCCTTCTGGATCGTCTCGAGCACGTCCTTCGGGGTCCCGGCCGGAGCGAACAGCGCTTGCCAGGCGATCGTGCCGACGCCCGGGAATCCGACCTCCTGCATGGTCGGGACGTTCGGATACTCGGGGAGACGGTCATGATTGACGAGCGCAAGCGGGCGCAGCTGGCCTGCTTTGATCATTCCGGCCGTGCTGGCCACGTTCAGGAACGAGGCCTGCGAACTGCCGGTCAGCATGTCGTTGATGACGCCGGATGCACCGCCCTTATTGGGAATGGCGACCATGTCGAGATCACCGGCGCGCTTGGCGAACAGGGCCATGTCGTAGTGCGGATAGCTTCCGACACCGACGGTGCTGTAGTTGACCTTTCCGGGATTCTTTTTCGCGTAGTCGATGAATTCCTTCACGGTCGTCGGAGTGAAGTTCTTGGTTCCCACCAGGAGGAATTCCGGGATGTCGACCAGACGCACGACCGGCACCACCGCCTTCCGGTAATCGATCGACATCTTCTTGGGATAGAGGATCGGCGTGATGGCGTTGGTCGAGACGTTGCCGATCATCAGCGTGTAGCCGTCGGGATTGGACCGCGCCAATTCCTCGATCGCGATGATTCCGTAGGCGCCCGGCTTGTTCTCGACCATGAAGGTCTGACCGAGCTTGTTCTTGAGCTCGTCACCGAGGACACGGGCGACGATGTCGGTCGCACCGCCCGGTGCGTACGGGACGATGATCTTCACCAGCCTGTTCGGGTACCGGCTCTGTGCGCTCGCCACGGTCGTCGCGAGTGCCAGGCAGACGAACGAGAGCAGGATTGGCACCAGACGTTTCATCATTTCCTCCCGGTTCCTTCCCTATGCACTTTGTTATTGAACGGCAGCCGAATGCGCCGTGGTTCCCCCTGTGAAGCGGCAACCTCGGCAAAAGGTACAACATTTTGCCCCGCACGCGAATCGGAAACGCGGCGTTGTGGCCGGCATCGGACCGCCACGTTGTCACAGAGCAAGACCGCGTCCATTCACACCCGGGGGCGCCCGGATCGACGGACCTGGCGCCGGTCGGGACCGAACCCGTTCGGACCCTCCGGATCGGGCGGCACGCGCCGGACGTGATGGCGAGCCCCGGACCCTGTGCAAAGCCGTTGTCCAAGGAGCACGCCAAGATGGATGCGGTGACCGGCGAAATTCGCGACGGATATCGCCTCCGGGCGCGTCATGCCGTCTCGGCCGCACGCTGATCGGCCAGGATCTTCCTGAGCTCCGGCACACAGGAGCCGCAGTTGGTGCCGGCCTTCAACGCAGCG
>CAZIGW010000135.1:0-12521 GCA_964538565.1 uncultured Hyphomicrobiales bacterium
CGTGACCAAGCGCCTGTGGGCGGAGGCCGGCGTGCGCGTCGTGCCGGGGCGCTATCTCGCGCGCGAGCAGGCCGACGGAAGCAATCCGGGGGCGGATTTCATTCGTGTGGCGATGGTGCATGACGAGAAGACGACGGCGGAGGCGTTGCATCGCATCGTCGCCGTGCTCGGGTGAGTCGGAGAATTCGGGGTGGCCACGATTCATCGCAGCTTCGAAGCGGACGCGTTTCTGCCCGACGACCTCAGCGCCGCCATCCGGCGGCGCGTGCGCGAGATCGTCGGCATCGGGCTCATCGCCCTGACGGCCTCGGCGGCGGCGGCGCTCGCAACCTGGTCGATCAAGGATCCGAGCCTGAGCCACGCCACCAGCGCGCCGATCCGCAACCTGCTCGGGTTTCCGGGCGCCATCGCAGCCGACCTGCTGATGCAGCTGCTCGGGCTCTCGGCGATCGCGCTGCTGCTGCCGCCGGCGGCCTGGGGATGGCGCCTGCTGACCCACCGCCGGTTCGACCGGCAGCGTCTGCGCATTTTTCTCTGGCTGCTCGGCACCCTGTGCACCGCCGCTTTCGTGTCCTGCCTTTCGCGCACCGCCGCCTGGCCGCTTCCCACCGGCCTGGGCGGCGTGATCGGCGACGCGCTGCTGCGCGTGCCGGCGGCTCTCACCGGCGGCGTGCTCGACGGCGTTTTCCGCTTCGCCGTCACGGTTTTTTTCGGCACGGCCGCCATCGGAGCGCTTCTCGCCGGCGCCGGTTACGGCCTCGCGGGCGCCGCCGAGGGGGACGAGGAGAATGAGGAGGATACGGCGGAGGAGGATGAGGAATCCCCCGGCGAAGCGCACGGATTGGTTTCCCTCGTGATCGGCGGGCTCGTGCACGGCTTCCTCGCCCTGAAGGCGCGCTTCATTCGTGTACTCGTCTTCCTGTGGACGAACCGGACGGCGCTCGCGCGTTCGTCACAGCAGAAGTCCCTGCGCCGCGCCGAGCCGCGCTTCGACGTGCGGACTTCGCACGACTCCGACGAGGAGAGCGAGGACGAAGAGGAGGAAGAGGAAGAGGGCGACGACGAGGAGGACGAGGAAGACGACGAGGAGCCGGTGACGCGCAAGCCGGCACGACAGGCCGCGCGTCCGCAGGGGAGAAAAGCCGCCAACGGCTACACCCTGCCGCCACTCACCCTGCTTGCCGCGCCGCGCGCGAGCGACCGTTCCACCCTGAGCCAGGAGATGATCCAGGAGAACGCGACCGCGCTCGAGAACGTGCTCGAGGACTTCGGGGTGCGCGGCGAGATCATCAACGCGCGTCCTGGCCCGGTGGTGACGCTCTACGAGCTGGAGCCGGCGCCGGGAATCAAGTCGTCCCGCGTCATCGGGCTGGCCGACGACATCGCCCGCTCGATGAGCGCGGTGTCGGCCCGCGTCGCGGTCGTCTCCGGCCGCAACGCCATCGGCATCGAGCTGCCGAATCCGACGCGCGAGAAGGTCTGCCTGCGCGAACTGCTGGCGTCCGAGGACTACAACGGTTCGACCGCCAAGCTCCCGCTCTGCCTCGGCAAGAACATCGGCGGCGAGGCCGTGATCGTCGATCTCGCGCGCATGCCGCACCTGCTGATCGCCGGCACGACCGGGTCGGGCAAGTCGGTCGCCATCAACACCATGATCCTGAGCCTCGTGTACCGGCTCACGCCGGACCAGTGCCGCATCATCATGGTCGATCCCAAGATGCTCGAACTCTCCGTCTACGACGGCATCCCGCATCTGCTCACGCCGGTCGTCACCGACCCGAAGAAGGCGGTGGTCGCCCTCAAGTGGGCGGTGCGCGAGATGGAAGAGCGCTACAAGAAGATGTCGAAGCTCGGCGTGCGCAACATCGACGGCTACAACGCGCGCGTCGCCGAGGCGAAGGCGCGCGGCGAAACCCTGACCCGCACCATCCACACCGGCTACGACAAGGAATCGGGCGAAGCCATCTACGAAAAGGAGGAACTCGAGCTCGACATCCTCCCCTACGTGGTGGTGATCGTCGACGAGATGGCGGACCTGATGATGGTGGCCGGCAAGGACATCGAAGGCGCCATCCAGCGCCTGGCGCAGATGGCGCGCGCCGCCGGCCTGCACGTGATCCTCGCCACGCAACGGCCGTCGGTCGACGTCATCACCGGCACCATCAAGGCCAATTTCCCGACCCGGATCTCGTTCCAGGTGACATCGAAGATCGACAGCCGGACAATTCTGGGCGAGCAGGGCGCAGAACAACTTCTCGGCCAGGGCGACATGCTGTACATGGCGGGTGGCGGGCGCATCAGCCGCGTCCATGGCCCGTTCGTGTCGGACGAAGAGGTCGAGAAGGTCGTCCGCCACCTGAAGGCGCAGGGGGTTCCGCAGTACCTCGAGGCGGTGACGGCCGATGATGCCGAAGACGAGGACGGCAATGCCGTGTTCGATTCGACCGCGATGGGGTCGTCGGAGGGCGGCGATCTCTATCAGCAGGCGGTGCAGATCGTGATTCGGGATCGCAAGGCCTCGACGAGCTACATCCAGCGCCGGCTGCAGATCGGCTACAATCGCGCCGCCTCCATCATGGAGCGGATGGAAGAGGAAGGAATCGTCGGCCAGGCCAATCACGCCGGAAAACGCGAGATCCTGGTCGGAGAAAACGAGTAACCTTGTTGGCAATTCCGCGGCGAAAAGCGGCATCGAGCCGCGAAATCGCCATATGGCATCACTAGCACCTCACTTCGTGGGCGACCGGAACAAGGAGATCAAAATGCGGGCAGCGAGCCTGGCCGTGATCGTCGGCGCGTTCTTGTGGAGTCTCGTGGCTTCGGCACCGGCGGCGACGGCGCAAAGCGTTCCCCTGCCCACGCCGGCGCCCCAGCCGAAAGCCGGGCCCGCCGCGGCGCCGTCGGTCATGGACGCGCTGAGACCACCGGCGGCGATTCCGAACGCACCGGCCTCCCCGTCGGCCGCGACCGCGCGCGAACCGGCGCCGGCCGGCGGCAACACCTCGAGCGTCGCCGCCGGTCCCGCGATGGGCGGCGCAATGCCAACCCCGAAGCCCGCGCCGGGCAACGCCGCGCACGCCGGCGAGGCGACCGCGTTCGACGCCACGCAGCGCGCCCTGATCGATCGCGTCAGCACCTATCTCTCCAGCGTGCAGACCATGGTGGGCGATTTCGTGCAGGTCGGACCTGACGGCAGCCGCACGGACGGCCAGTTCTATCTGCAGAAGCCGGGGCGCGTGCGCTTCGAATACAATCCGCCGAGTCCGATCGACGTGATCGCCGACGGACAGTCGGTCGTGGTGCGCGACCGCAAGCTTGCGACCCAGGATCTCTATCCGCTCTCGCAGACGCCGCTGCGCTTCCTGCTGGCCGACAAGATCAACCTGCTCAAGGACACCAACCTCGTGTCGGTCTCGGCCGACGACGTCTTCGTCACCCTGGTGATCGAGGAGAAGCAGGCGCTGGTCGGCACCCACCGCCTGATGCTGATGTTCGGCGCCAAGGATTTCCAGTTGAAGCAGTGGACGGTGACGGATCCGCAGGGTTACGACACCACGGTCGCGGTCTACAATCTCGACACGACCAAGAAGCCCGATCCGAGCCTGTTCAAGATCAACTACGAACGCAACATCCAGTAGGGCCGCGTTCCCGCGCCTGTCGCGCACCCAAGGTCGGCGACGGCGCGTCGCCGGCTGCTCCCGATCCCGCCGTCGCAATGCGCTTCACCCTGTCGACCTGGAACATCAATTCGGTGCGCCTGCGCATCGATCTCGTCGCCAAGTTCATCAAGGCCACGCGCCCGGACGTCCTGTGCCTGCAGGAAACGAAGTGCCCGGACGACAAGTTCCCGCTCAAGCGATTCAAGCGGCTCGGCTACGAGCACGTCGCGCTCAATGGGCAGAAGGGCTATCACGGCGTTGCCGTGGTCTCGCGGATTCCGTTCGATGCCGTCACGATCCGCAACTTCTGCGACAAGGCGGATTGCCGCCATGTCGTCGTCACCATCGGCGAGCGGGCCGGGCTGCGCGATCCGGTGAAGCTGCACAATTTCTACGTCCCGGCCGGCGGCGACGAGCCCGATCCCGCCGTCAACGAGAAGTTCGCCCATAAGCTCGCGTTCCTCGACGAGATGCGGAGCGCACCCGAGCTGCGACCGGGCCGGAGCGAACGTGCGATCCTCGTCGGCGATCTCAACGTTGCGCCGCTCGAGCACGACGTCTGGAGCCACAAGCGCCTGCTGGACGTCGTTTCGCATACGCCGATCGAGACCGAGAAGCTCTCGGCGGTGCAGCGCGCAGGCGACTGGGTCGACGTCGTGCGAACCGTGGTTCCCGAGCCGACCAAGCTCTACACGTGGTGGAGCTATCGGGCGCCCGACTGGGCGGCAGCCGACAAGGGCCGGCGGCTCGATCATATCTGGGTCAGCCCCGCCTTCGCCGACCGTTTCAGCGGCATGAAGATCGCGCGCGAAGCGCGCGGCTGGGCGCGCCCGTCCGACCACGTGCCGGTCACCGCCAGTTTCGAGATCTAGACTCGGTCGGGGTCCGCGATCGCGACGTCCGCAGCCGCCGGAGGGCTTGGAACCGACCCGGGGGTACTTGGTCGCATTTTCTGCTTGCGAACCGCCATTCGGCTCGCCGGAAAATTTTCTAACGAGCCCGGTCGGAGACGTCGAGCGCCTTGCGGATGGCGCGCATTTCCTTGGTCATCTGCTCGCTCCGCGCCGCGAGATGGTCGCGCAGCCGTCGCGCGGCCTCGGGAAATCCGTCGAGCATCTTGAGAAAGAGGCTGCGCGAGATGCGGACCACGGTCGAGGGTTCGAGCGCCGTGGCGGTGGCCGGCCGCATCGTCTCGGTGAGCAGCGCAAGCTCCCCGATCAGCGTCCGCGGTCCGACGGTCAGCTCGCGGCCGGTCTCGTCGGCTTCCCGCGCGTCGAGGCTGAACGACCCCTTCTGAACCACGTAGCCGGCGTCGGCCTGCTCGCCGTAGTGAAACAGCACCTCGCCCCGATGGACGTACCGGCTCTCGGCCCCGATCGCCAGGATGCGCAATGCCGGACGTCCCAGCAGCGCGAGGGTCGGTACCTGTTCGAGCAAGTCGATATCGTCCTCGATGGTCATCAGCGCCGTGCTCACGGCACCAGCTTGTATCCTCCGGCTTCCGTCACCAGAATTGCCGGACTCGCCGCATCTCTTTCGACCTTCTGCCGCAGACGATAAATGTGCGTCTCGAGGGTGTGCGTCGTCACGCCGGAATTGTAGCCCCACACTTCCTGCAGAAGGACCTCGCGCGAGACCGGACGCTGTCCGGCCCGATACAGATAGCGCAGGATCGCGGTTTCCTTCTCGGTGAGCCGGACCTTGTTGCCCTTCGGATTGATCAGAAGCTTCGAGCTCGGCCGGAACGTGTACGGCCCGATGGCGAAGACCGCATCCTCGCTCGCCTCGTGCTGGCGCAGCTGCGCGCGGATGCGCGCGAGCAGCACGGCGAAGCGAAACGGCTTGGCCACGTAGTCGTTCGCGCCCGACTCGAGACCCAGAATGGTGTCCGAATCGGTATCGTGGCCGGTCAGCATGATGATCGGCGCCTTGAAGCCGTTCTTGCGCAGGATGCGCACGGCCTCGCGCCCGTCGATGTCGGGCAAGCCCACGTCCATGATGACGAGATCGATCTGGCCGGACTTCGCCGATTGCACTCCCTTGGTGCCGGTGTCGACCGCGACGGCTTCGAACTCTTCGTGCAGCGAAAGCTGTTCCACGAGGGCGTCACGCAATTCCGTGTCGTCGTCAACGATCAGAATCTTGCGGGCATTGGGCATGGCTGTCGGCCTCTGCGGCTCGCGGCTGTACATCGGGCGGGAAGTAGAGCATTCGAGGGCGAAAGGGCAAGCGGCCACGTCCGGGGCCTCACGCCCTCCGCCTGTCGTCGAGTCAAGTATAGACAAGCCATGCGCCGAATGTCTTTCGCCGTGATCAGGGTGCGGTCCAGGCCGGGCGACCGGACCCGGGGGTGGCTTTTGGCCGGGCCCCTGCGAATCGAGGTGGCGCTCGGCCGCGGTGGAATCCGCGCCGACAAGCGCGAAGGGGATGGGGCAACGCCGCGCGGCCGCTTTCGTCCGCTTCGCGTCTGGTGGCGGGCCGAGCGGGGATTGCGGCCACGGACCCGGCTTCCGGTCCGGCGGATCGGACCGCACGACGGCTGGTGCGAAGATCCTGCCGACCGGCGCTACAATCGGCCGGTGCGCCTGTCCGCTGCCGACGGCGATCGCCTGTGGCGCGACGATCACCTCTACGACCTGGTCATCGAGATCGATCACAACACGCGGCCCCGCACGATCAACCGCGGAAGCGCGGTCTTCATCCATGTGGCGCGGCCGGGCCTGCGGCCAACCGCCGGCTGTATCGCGCTGGCGGCGCCGCGACTGCGCTGGCTGCTGGGCCGGCTCGATCGCCGAAGCGTGTTGCTGGTAGAATAGAACCGGTCGCGGCGCCCGGCTTCAGCGGGCCCCGAAGATGGCCGTGCCGATTCGAACATGGGTCGCGCCGAGCCGGATGGCGGTCGGGAAGTCGCCGCTCATGCCCATCGACAGCAGCTTCAGACCGTTGCGGGCCGCGATCTTGGCGGTGAGCGCGAAGTGCGGACCGGGCGGCTCGTCGACCGGCGGCACGCACATGAGCCCGTCAACGGTGAGCCCGTAGGTCTCACGGCAGGCGCGCAGGAAATCGTCGGCGTTTTCCGGGAGGACACCGGCCTTCTGCGGTTCGGCCCCCGTGTTGACCTCGACGAACAGCCGCGGCTGTCGCCCCTGTTTCTGCACCTCCTTGGCGATCGCCGCGCACAGGCTCGGACGGTCGAGCGAATGGATGGCGTCGAAGAGCTGCAGGGCTTCCTTCGCCTTGTTGGACTGCAATGCGCCCACGAGGTGGAGCTCGAGACCGGGATAGCGCGCCTTGAAGTCCGGCCACTTCGCCTTCGCCTCCTGCACGCGGTTCTCGCCGAAAATCCTCTGTCCCGCGCCGATGACCGGCTCGATCGCCGCCGGCCCGAACGTCTTGGTGACCGCGACCAGCGTCACCGAGGCGGGATCGCGTCCGCAGTCCCGGCAGGCGGTCGCGATCGCCGCGCGCACCGCCTTCAACCCGGCGACAGGATCGGACATTCGTGCGTGCGGTTGATCGTTCGTCATGCCAGGTGACCCGGTGCGAATGGCGCGTTCGCCGGAGGCTCTCGATTCCGGCGGCGCGGCCCGCTACGTAGCCTATCGGGCCGGGCGATGCACCTCATCCGCCGGAACTTTCCGGCCGGACGGGCCGTCCGCGCGGCCGGTTGACCCGTCGTTCGATTTCATGTCCTAGTCGCCGGGTCATTCAGCGGACCGACAAAACTCCATGACTATCGAGCGTTACAACGCCCGCGAGGCCGAGGCACGCTGGCAGCGGATCTGGGAAGAGCGACAGGTTTTCGTCGCCCGCAACGACGATCCGCGGCCGAAATACTACGTGCTGGAGATGTTCCCCTACCCGTCCGGGCGTCTCCATGTCGGCCATGTGCGCAACTACACCATCGGCGACGTGATCGCCCGCTACAAGCGTGCGTGCGGGTTCAACGTCCTGCATCCGATGGGCTGGGACGCCTTTGGGCTTCCGGCCGAGAACGCCGCCATGGCGAGCAAGATCCACCCCAAGGTGTGGACCGAGGCCAACATCGACACCATGCGCGCGCAGCTCAAGCTCATGGGCCTGTCGATCGACTGGACGCGCGAGATCGCGACCTGCGATCCGTCCTACTACAAGCACCAGCAGAAGCTCTTTCTCGACTTCCTGAAGGCGGGCCTGGTCGAGCGCAAGCAATCGAAGGTGAACTGGGATCCGGTCGACCAGACGGTGCTCGCCAACGAGCAGGTGATCGAAGGGCGCGGCTGGCGCTCGGGCGCGCTGGTCGAGCAGCGCGAACTGACACAGTGGTTCTTCAAGGTGACGGCATTCGCCGACGAGCTTCTGTCCGCGCTCGACACGCTCGAGCGCTGGCCCGAGAAGGTGCGGCTGATGCAGCGCAACTGGATTGGCCGCTCGGAGGGCCTGCTGGTGCGCTTCGCGCTCGATGCCGCGACGACGCCGAACGGCGAGGGCGAACTCGACATCTTCACCACGCGTCCCGACACGCTATTCGGCGCCAAGTTCATGGCGATCGCGCCCGATCATCCGCTGGCGACGGCGGCGGCGAGCAGAAATCCGGCGCTCGCGGAATTCATTGCCGAGTGCAAGCGCACCGGCACTGCGCAGGAGCTGATCGAGAAGGCGGAGAAGAAGGGCTTCGACACCGGGATCAGGGCGGTGCACCCGTTCGATCCCGCCTGGACGCTTCCGGTCTATGTCGCGAACTTCATCCTGATGGAGTACGGGACCGGCGCCATTTTCGGTTGCCCGGCGCACGACCAGCGCGACCTCGAATTCGCCAACGCCTATGGACTCGGCAACGTGCCGGTCGTCTGCCCGGAGGGCCAGGATCCGGCGACATTCGTGATCACCGACACCGCCTATGACGGCGACGGACGGATGATCAACTCGCGCTTTCTCGACGGGATGACGATCGCCGAGGCGAAAGAAGAGGTCGCGCACCGCCTGGAAACGGCGACGCGCGGCAACCGTCCGGTTGCGCGGCGGCAGATCAATTTCCGCCTGCGCGACTGGGGCATCTCGCGACAGCGCTACTGGGGATGTCCGATCCCGGTCATTCACTGCGAGGCCTGCGGGGTGGTGCCGGTTCCCGATGCCGATCTGCCGGTGACGCTTCCCCTCGACGTCACCTTCGACCGGCCCGGCAATCCGCTCGAGCGCCATCCGACCTGGAAACACGTGCGCTGCCCGTCGTGCGGCGGCCCGGCGCAGCGCGAGACCGACACGATGGACACGTTCGTCGATTCGTCCTGGTACTTCGCGCGCTATACCGATCCGTGGCTCGCGAACGCCCCGACCGATGCGCGCGTGGCCGACGCCTGGCTGCCGGTCGACCAGTATGTCGGCGGCATCGAGCACGCGGTGCTGCATCTGCTCTACAGCCGCTTCTTCACGCGCGCGATGCGTCGGACCGGACATCTCGGACTGGACGAGCCGTTCGCCGGCCTGTTCACCCAGGGCATGGTGGTGCACGAGACCTATCGCCGGGCGGACGGCTCCTACGTCGAACCCGGCGAAGTCCGCATCGAAGCCGACGGCAACACGCGGCGCGCGGTGCTCGCCTCGACCGGGGAGCCGCTCGAGATCGGTGCGATCGAGAAGATGTCCAAGTCGAAGCGCAACACGGTGGGGCTCGACGAGATCACCGGTACGGCCGGCGCCGACACCGCGCGCTGGTTCATGCTGTCCGACTCGCCGCCCGAGCGCGACGTGATCTGGACCGAGGAGGGCGCGCAGGGCGCCTGGCGATTCGTTCAGCGGCTGTGGCGATTGATCAACGAGGCCGCCCAGGCTGCGCCCGACCGATCGGCACGACCGGCGGAGTTCACGCCACCAGGGCTTGCGTTACGCAAGGCCACGCACGGCGCGCTCGCCAAGGTGACGGAGAACATCGAGCGGCTTCGGTTCAACGTCTGCGTGGCGCAGATCTACGAACTGGCCAACAGCCTGCAGCTTGCGCTTGCGACAAAGGAACGGACGCCGGATCTCGCCTGGGCCATCCGCGAAAGCGCCGAAATTCTCGTGCAGTTGTTTCACCCGATGATGCCGCATCTCGCCGAAGCGTGCTGGGCGGCGCTCGGTCACACGACGCTCGTCGCCGACGCGCGCTGGCCGGCGGCCGAACAGGACCTGCTTGTCGAGGACACCATCACCCTGCCGGTCCAGGTGAACGGCAAGAAGCGGGCCGACGTGACGGTTGCGCGTGACGCCCGGAACGTCGATATTGAGGCGGCCGTCCTGGCGCTCGAGGCGGTGCAGCGCGCACTCGAAGGCAAGGCGCCGAAAAAGGTGATCGTCGTGCCGCAGAGGATCGTCAATGTGGTGGCGTGAGCTCGGGACACCCCAACGTTCTTCCGAAGCGGCGAGGCCGCGTCCCGGAAGCGACCGCATCGGCCTCGCGGCGATCGGGCGCCCTCTCCGTCTGGTCGCCGCTGTCGCGGTCGCGGCGCTGACCGCGGCGTGCTTCCAGCCGCTCTATGGCGAGCGAACGGTCTCGGGCGGACCCGGCGTCCAATCGGCGATGAAGAGCGTCGACGTGGCGCAGATCGCGGCGCCCAACGGATCGCCCGAAGCGCGCATCGCGGTGCAACTGCGCAACGACCTCCTGTTCGGCCTGACCGGCGGCGGCGCCGAAGGCCCTCCGGCCTACCGGTTGAACATCCGCATGGCGTCGACCCAGCTGTCGGTGATCGTCGACGTGAACACCGCGCGGCCCGACGTCGAGAACTACGGCATCAATGCGACATACGAGCTGGTCGACCTCAAGACCGGAAAGCCCGTGCTCAAGGACGAAACCTTCGCGCGAGTTTCCTATGATATTCCCGGCCAGGAGCAGCGATTCGCGCGTCAGCGCGCCTTGCGGGACGCGGAGAACCGCGCCGCCCAGGTCATCGCCGACAACATCCGCTCGCGGCTCGCGTCGTATTTCCTCGCCGGGACGTAGAGCGGATCCGCAGACGTGGAAACCGGCTTGCGCAGGATCGCGCTCTCGTTCGACGACCGGACGCATGATCCGAGCGGCGAGCCGATTCGATCTCGCCGGATCATGCGCTAGAGGCGGGAATTCATCCCATGGTGGCGCTCAAGGCGTCCGAGGTCGAGGCGTTCATGGCCCGACCCGATCCGGCGCGCCGCATTCTGCTGGTGTTCGGGCCGGATGCCGGGCTGGTGCATGAGCGCGTCGAAGCGCTGGTGCGCGCGGCCGTCGAAAATCCGCACGATCCGTTCGCCCTCGCCCGCATCGAGGCCGACGCCCTCGCCGACGAGCCGCAGCGGCTGGTGGAAGAAGCGCACACGGTCCCGCTCTTCGGCGGACGGCGCGCCGTGTGGGTCAAGGCCGGTTCGCGCAATATCGCACCTGCGGTGGAGATCCTGGTCGCCGCGCCGCCGTCCGCCGACTGCCTGGTGGTGATCGAGGCCGGCGACCTCAAACGCGGCGCGCCGCTGCGTGTCGTGTGCGAACGTGCCGACTCGGTCGCGGTCATCCCCTGCTACGCCGACGGCGAGCGCGAGCTCGCGCGCCTCGTCGACGGTGAAATGCGCGCGGCCGGTCTCACCATCGCGTCCGAGGCGCGCGGTTTGCTCGTTTCATTGATCGGGGGCGATCGGCAGGCCTCGCGCAACGAGATCCGCAAGCTCGCGCTCTACGCCCACGGGCGCGGGCGCGTGGAGATCGACGACGTGCTCGCGATCGTCGCCGACGCGTCCGCGCTGGCGCTCGATGCGATCGTCGACGCGGCGTTCGCCGGGCGGCCGCGTGACGTCGAATTGCAGTTCGCCAAGACGCGGGCCGGCGGGACGCCGGCCAACGCGATCGTCGGCGCCGCCCTGCGTCACGTCTCTCAACTTCATCGCGCGCGCGCGGCGATCGAAGCCGGCGCCTCCGCGCGCGACGCGATGGGCCCGCTCGCCGCGGTCCATTTCCGCCGCAAGCCGATGGTCGACGCCGCGCTCGCCGCCTGGACGGCGTCGCGGCTCGAGCGGGCGATGGCCCAGCTTGCCGAAGCGGCCCTCGAGACGCGACGGCGGCCGGCGCTCGCCGACGCCGTGGCGCAGCGCGTGCTCCTGCTCATCGCGGTCGCGGCGCGACGGAAGGACTAGCGGCTCCCGCCGAGGAGCGGCGCGACCGCGTCGCTCACTTCGAGCCGGTGAGCCGCTGGATCACGTGGTCGAGCTGATCGAGGCTGCGATAGCGGATGTGCAGCACGCCGCCGCGGCCGCGGTGATCGATGTTCACGACGAGTCCGAGCGCATCGGTGAGTTGCTTCTCGAGCGCGGCCGTGTCGGCGTCCTTGCCGCCGCGTGCGCGGGTCCTGGTCGCCTTGCCGGCTTCGGCGGCGCGATCCTGGGCGATCGCCTCGACCTGCCGGACGTTCAGGCCACGTTCGACGATTTCGCGCGCGGTGGCTTCGGGATCCGGTTGACCGAGCAGCGCGCGCGCATGCCCGGCGGTCAGCTTGCCGGCGTTGATGTAGGCCTTGACCGAATCGGGAAGCTTCAGCAGACGCAACGTGTTCGCCACGTGGCTGCGGCTCTTGCCGACCGTCCTGGCGATGTCCTCCTGGCTGTAACCGAATTCGTCCGCGAGCGATTGATAGCCGGAGGCCTCTTCGAGCGGATTGAGATCGGCGCGCTGCACGTTCTCGATGATGGCGAGTTCGAGCGCCTCGCTGTCGCTCACCTCGAGCACGGCAATCGGCACGTCGTGTGTGCCGGCGCGCTGCGCCGCACGCCAGCGCCGTTCGCCGGCGATGATCTCGTAGGAGTCGGGCGCGCCGCGCACGGAGCGCACGACGATCGGCTGAATGATGCCGCGTTCGCGGATCGACGCCGCCAGCTCGTCGA
>CAZIGW010000136.1:0-10007 GCA_964538565.1 uncultured Hyphomicrobiales bacterium
GCCAGCGCAAGGCCGAACTCATTCCCTGGCTGCATCGCTACAATTGGCACAGACCTCACGCCGGCATCGGTGATAAGGTTCCCATCAGCCGCCTCGATCTGACCGAGGACAACCTGTTGAGACTCCACACCTAGAGCACCACCACCTTGGTGCCGACCTTCACGCGGTTGTAGAGGTCGATCACGTCCTCGTTGCGCAGACGGATGCAGCCCGAGGACACGGCGTGCCCGATGGTCCACGGTTCGTTGGAGCCGTGAATGCGATAGAGCGTCGAGCCCAGATACATGGCGCGCGCGCCGAGCGGATTGTCCGGCCCGCCCGCCATGTGGCGCGGCAGATCGGGGCGGCGGCGCAGCATCTGCTCCGGGGGCGTCCAGTCGGGCCACTCGCGCTTGGCGGTGATCCGGTGCACGCCCGCCCAGGTGAACCCAGGGCGGCCGACGCCGATGCCGTAGCGCAATGCGCGGCCGCCCGGTTCGACCAGATAAAGGAACCGGTGCGGCGTATCGATGATGATGGTCCCCGGAGGCTCGCTACCGGTGTAGGCAACCTCCTGGCGTTCGAATTTCGGGTCCATCGGACCGGGCAACGCCGGCTCGGCTTCCTCGCCGGGCGCAAGACGGCCGTAGCGGTCCTGAGGGTCGACGTAGGGCGCGCCCTGCGCCGGCCCGGAGGATCCGTAGCCTCCGGACGGCGACGACCGTCCACCCAGGCCGCCGAACAGAAATTCGATGAAGCCGCCGCCGAGGTCCGAGCGCTGCGCGGCGACGTATTGCACCGGGGTGTCCTGGACCTGGGCATGGCGCCCGGCGGTCCCGGCGTACTGCTCGGGCGCGAGCGACAGCGGACCGGCGGATGCCGAGGCCGCGCCGGCGAGACCGGCACCGAAGATGAGCGCTGGGAGGAGAATGCGTTGCATGGACGTACTCGCAACTCGATCGTCTGCGCGCCGCCCCGGACGGCGGCCGTTCGCCCGGAGTACAAGGCAAAATCCGAACCGAACGGTAAACATCCGTTCGGAGTTTGTTATCGATATTCATTCGATGTTTTGTTCATCAATTCATGGTTTAAATTTGATGAAACGGCCGCGCGTCGCTCGCGGCGCCGACATTGCCACGCGCGCCGCGCCCAACCGTGAACCGCGCGTTAAATCTCGCCCCCTAGCATCCGCCCCACAGAATGGGCCAGGGGCACAGGATGCTTGCGCAACGCAGAACCTTCCGCATCGAGGAAGTCGACCCACGCAGCCGTGCGGGACGGATCGGCAGGCAGGTCGACGTCGCGCCGTCCCATCAGGAGATTCTGGCGGAGCTCAAGGCCCTGCGCGCGCTCATGAAGCCGAGCGAGCAGATCACGCAGCAGATGATCGATTCCTACAAGGCGCAGATCGCCGAGGCGCAGCAGCTCAAGGCGGAGCTCGATCTCATCTACGACGCGATCAACAAGACCAAGCGCGAGATCGCCACGCTGCACGTCACCGGATTCGAAGGCCCGGAGATGGCGCGGGTGACGCACGAACTCGACGCCATCGTCGGCGGCACCGAGAAAGCGACCGACCAGATTCTCGCCGCCGCCGAGGACATCGACCAGGCGGCGCAGACCCTGATCGCGCGCCTCAAGGACAGCCAGGACCTCCAGCTCGTGCAGGATACGCAGGAGCACGTCATCCACATCTTCGAGGCGTGCAACTTCCAGGATCTCACCGGCCAGCGCATTACCAAGGTGGTGGCGACCCTGAAGTTCATCGAAGAACACATCATCCGGATGATGGAGATCTGGGGCGGCATCGATTCGTTCAAGGACATCGAACTGGAAGCCATGAAGGAGCGCGACGGCGACGCCAAGCTGCTCAACGGTCCTCGGCTCGAAGGCGATCTCGGCCATGCCTCGCAGGACGAGATCGACGCGCTGTTCGCCTGACCGGCGGCCAGCGTCCCGTTGAGGACGGCGCGTCCCGACCGGGCGCCCGTTCGTCTCGCCCTCACGCGCTTCGCGGGCGCCGGATCGCCGCGAAACACGCCAGAGAAACGAGCGCGAAGGTCCCGATCAGCCCCAGCGCGGCGGCGTCCGAGGCATTGTCCACCACGAAGGCGATGACGAGGGGAGCGGCCGCCTGGATCAGCAGGAACGGCCCGGCGATCCGCCCGACGAGCCGGCCATAGCCGCTCGGGCCGAACAGGGCGAGCGGCAGGGTCCCGCGCGCGATCGTCGCGAGCCCGTTGGCGCCGCCGAACATCACGGCGAAAGCCGCCGCGGTCGCGGCCGAGACGCCGGCTACCCACAGCAGCACGAACGCGAGCACCAGCGCGCCGATCGAGAAGCGGGCGACCCACAAGGGATGCACGTTGCGCGCAAAGACGAACTCGCACAGCCGCGCCGCCACCTGCGAAGGGCCGAACAGCGCGCCGATCAGCACCACCGTGCCGCTGTCGATGCCGAAGCGGCCGAAGATCGCCAGCATGTGCGCCGCGAGGCCGGAGGGCACGAAGGCATAGGCCGCGAAGGCGGTCGCCACCAGCACGAAGGCCTTTCCCCGGGGTGTCAACGCCGCCGGCGACGGGACGGAGGGATCCTTCGGCCTGATGTCGATTTCGGCGCGCGTCCTCGGCAGCCCGAAGGCATGCAGCGGCGCGGCAAGCAGCACCATGATCCCGGCGTAGACCAGGTAGGCGCCGCGCCAGCCGATCGCGTCGATCAGGAAATGCGTGCTGGGCCAGCTCACCGTCGAAGCAAAACCGCCCGCGAAAGTCACGAGCGTGATCGGCCGGCGCGCGGTGGCGCCGAAGATGCGCCCGAGCGTGGCGAACGCCGGATCGTAAAGCGAAGCCGCCATCGCCACGCCGGTCACCAGCCAGGCCAGCAGATAGAAGACCGGCTCCGTTGCGAGCACCAGCCCGAGCAATCCGAGCGCACCGAGGAGCGACCCGACCGGCATCACACGATGGCCACCATAACGGTCGATCAGCCCGCCGACCGTCGGCGACACCAGGCCCGCGACGAGCAGCCCCGCGGAAAAGCCCCCCATCGCGAAGGTCTTGGACCAGCCGCGCTCGTCGGCAATGAGGGGAACCGTCAGGACCGGAGGATAGAACAGCGCGCCCCAGGCGAGGATCTGCGTCGTGCCGAGCACCGGCACCGCCCGCCAAGGCCCGACGAAGGCGTCACGCAGGCCCGGCATCGCTCGCGTCGGCCTGCGGGCGCGCACTCGTCCGGGGGTTGCGCGCCAAGGTGGGGAACGAGGCGATCAAAGCCGTTTGACCATGACGGCTGCCGATTGCGGACACGTCAGGGAAAACATGCGCGACGCGGCGATCGCATCCGGCACCGCGCCGCGGTCGCACAGCGTGTAGCCGAGCCTCTCGAAGAATTCGTGCGCCGTGGTCGTCAACAGATAGAGCGCGCGACAGCCGTGGGCGCGCGCCTCCGTTTCGAGCACGTCCACGATGGCCCGCCCGTGCCCGCGGTTGCGCAACGGCGGCACGGTGACCACCGAGCGCAGCAGAGCGTCTTCGTCGTGAATCTCCAGGCCGCCGAAGCCGACCGGGACGTCCTCGCGCTCGAAACGCCAGAACAGCGGCCCGTTCTCGCGCACGTCGTCGACCGGCAATCCGGCCCTGGCGAGCGCGGTCGCGAGGCCGTCGCGCTCCCAGGCGGCGAGCGGCTGCGCGAGGAGACGTGCGCCGCTCCCGGCCATCAGAGAATCTCCTGCACCCGTTCGGCCGGCCGGCAGAGTCTCGTGCCCTTGCGGGTGCGAACCACGGGACGCTCGATCAGGATCGGATGCTCGGCCATCGCCGCAATCAGCGCCGCGTCGCTCAGATTCGGATCGTCGAGTCCGAGTTCGTCATAGGGCGTGCCGCGCCGGCGCAGCAGGTCGCGCGGCTTCATCCGCATTTCCGCGAGCACGGCCCTGATCTCCGCGGCACTCGGCGGCGTCTTGACGTATTCGACGACCTTCGGCGCGATTCCGGCGGCTTCGATCATCTCCAGCACCTTGCGGGACGTGGAGCATTTCGGATTGTGCCAGATGACGACGCTCATGCGCACCTCCGATGCGGCGGCAGGCCTCTATGCGCGCGGACTCCCGCAACGCACGTAGACGCCGGTCCCGTAGCGGCCGGCGACCTCCGGGTCGACGAAACGCAGGATCATGACGCGACCGTCGAAGGAGACGATCTGGCGATCGTGGATGCCGCCGGCCGGCTCGTCCTTTGGACCGACGTAGTCCTTGCCGCCGCCGCCCTTGAGGATGAGTTCGCTCGGCTGCGCCGAGTCTGCAAGATGCATGATCACGCCCCCGCTCGGACCACGGCCGATGACATAGGGCTGGTTGCACTGGGCGCGCGCCGCCGCCTCGGTGCGGGCGCGGTCGGCTTCCTGGTGGTAGGACGCGTAGCCCCAGCGCCCGACGAGTTCCTGGGCCGGAATGCTCGCGGGCGCCGCCGGGACCCCGGCCGGCGTGGCCGGCGCGCTCGGCTCCGGCTGCGGCGGTTCGCCCATGCCCGGGAACTGGCCGGCGCAGCCCGCGAGCAGGAGCCCCGCGGTCGCCACGGGCAAGAGCACGGACAGCCGGGACCGGGCGAAACACGTCATGCTGTGTCCTCCTCAAGCCGCGCACTTTGCGAGGCCGCGGCGCACGGCGCAAGTCTCGGCGGGACGAGCGGTTGGATTTTCTCCGCCGCGGCCGCTTTCCTCAGCGTTTCGGGGGCTCCGGCAGGACCCCCTCCTTGATGTTGTAGGCGAAGACCTGTTCGGGATCGTCGAAATCGTAGTCGGTACGAAAACCGGCGGCGTGAATGCCCTCGACCGCGCAGAGGTCGTCCATCTCGTTGACGTCGCCGGTGACGCCGAGGGCTCCGATCACCTCGCCGGCCGCGTCGCGCACGAGCTGTCCGCCGCCCTCGAGGAACATCGGACCGTCGGCGAGCTTCTGCAGGTTTTCCATGAAGATCGGCTTCTCGCGCGATTTCTGCAGCACGAGCCGCGAGGAGCGCCCGAGCGAGAGCGCCGCGTAGGCCTTGCCGTAGGCGATCTCGAAGCGCAGCAGCGAGCAGCCATCCTGCTTCTGGAAAGCCTTCACCCGCCCGCCGGCGTCGAGCACGATGGCGCTCAGCGGACGCAGCCGGCGTTCCTTCGCGGCCGCGAAGGTTCCGGCGATGATCTGCAGCGCCTCGTCGAGGCTGATGGCCCTCATCTTGCGTACTCCGAAATGCGGTGCGCCGGCTTCACTGGAACACCTCGTTGAACTTGCGTTTGATCGTTGCGGATTCCTTGGCGATGAAATCGTAGTCGATCGGAATGAGCTTGATGTCCTTGAGCTGCGGCGCGCCCGCCGGCGCCGGCATGTCGGTGCGCGGAGAGAAGGCGCCGTCGCCGACGATGATCTTCTGCGCCGTATCGCCGACCAGGAATGCCGCGAACAGCTTGGCCGCGTTCGGGTGCGGCGACCCCTTGACGACCCCGCTCGGTCCCGGAACCGCGAAGGTGCCGTCGCTCGGAAAGATGTTCTCGATCGGATGACCCTGCCGGTGCGCCTGGACCGCGTAGGAATCGAGCGCGCCGGCGGCGATCACGCGCTCGCCGCGCTTCATCATGTCGATCACCTGCTGATTCCCCTGCACCACCATGATGTCGTTCTTGCGCAGCGCCTCGTAGTAGCTCCACCCGCGCATATGCGAAAGCGTCCCCACCACGGCCACCTGCAACGAGGTGAATGAGGGATCGGTGAGCAGCATCTTGCCCTTGTACTTGGGATCGATGAGATCGGACCATGTCTTCGGGGCATCGGCCGCCGCGACCCTGTCGGTTCGCACGAAGAACGTGACCATGTTGAGGCGGTACGCCATGTGGTAGCCGTCGGGGTCCTTGGCCTCGGCGCGGATCTTGTCGAAATTTTCCGGCTTGAAGGCGACGAACATTCCCTTGCGGGCGAGCGCGGCCGAGGCGGCCGGGTCGGCCGTGCTCAACACGTCGGCGGCCGCCTGCCCGGCCTCCGCTTCCTGCATGAATCGGCGCAGAATCGCGGTGCCGCCGGAACGAAACAGTTCGACCTTCACGCCGGTCTCGCTCTCGAACAGGGAGGCGAGCTTCTGCGCCTGCACGAGCGGCGCCGACGTGTACCAGACCACCTTGCCTTCACTCTTGGCGGCGGCGAGATCGACCGCGTCCGCCGCCTGCGAGGCGCGGGGCAAGCCCGCCGAGACGCCCAGGACCGCCGCCGCGGCGAGAACGAATGCCGAGATCCTCCGCATGATGCTCTTCCTCCCGTGCTCGTCGTCGGCCGCGACCGGGCGCATCGTTCGGCAGCGATCCGGACCCGGGCGGGACCGGCCTGCCGCCGATGTGGCTGACGTCGTGGCGCTGTGCTGGAAGTCGTCTCCAGACCCCCGGCAGATTACCGCGCTTCATTCGCTGCGTCATGCCGCCCGTGTCAACGACATTCGAACCGGCGCGGAACAAGCGTGCGGTCCGCGCTCGGCGCCGAAGGCGCGTTTTCCGCCCGATCGCACCGGACGGAACGTGCGGGCGGGCACAACGTCGCAGGCCAGGGCAAGGCGGCCGACGCGGGCGGAGCGCTTCCACGCCCGCGAACGAATTGCGGGGGAGCCGCGTTACCCCAGCAAAGCCCGGTCCTCAGGCCGGGCATTCCGATCAGAACTTCCGCCCAGGAGAACAGCTCATGAAGAAACTCATCCTCGCTTCGGTTGCCGCCGCCGCCATTTCGTTCCCCGCGTTCGCTCAACAGAGCAAGGCGCCGGATCAGGGCAACATGACGAACAAGAGCGACACGTCGAACAAGAGCGACATGTCGAACCAGGGCAGCATGTCGGAGCAAAGCGGCGCGAATGAAAGCACGTCGAACCAGGCGTCCAGCCAGTCGAGCGGCCAGGCGATCTCGCCCGACAGCCTGAGCCAGAGCCAGGTGAAGCAGCTCCAGCAGGCACTCGACGAAAAGGGATTCAAGGTCGGCAAGGTCGACGGCAAATGGGGTCCCGAGACCGAGTCGGCGCTGCGCAAGTTCCAGGAGGCGCAGAAGCTTCCGTCAAAGGGTGAACTCGACCAGCAGACCGCAGCGGCGCTGGGGCTCAACGGATCCGAGTTCGGCGCCGCCCCGGAGACGACCGGCCAGGGCGAACGGCAACAGCAGACCACCGGCCAGGGCGAGCAGATGAAGAAGCAGGAGAACGCGCCCGCCGGCGAAAACCAGAACAACCAGTCGAGCCCCGGCGGGTCCGGCAACAAGTACTGATCCGGCATCCCGCCGCTGAGCCAGCGGCACGGATCCGACCTCGCTGATGGAAAGCGCCGCGACCCTCCCCGGATGTCCGTCCCGCGGGGGTCGCGGCATTTTGCTGATTCCGCACCCCGTCCGTTCCCCCGGCCGCGGCGCCGATGGCGTCGGGACTCTTCGCTTACGGCGGATCCAGAACCTGAGTTATGCTTGCTCGATGCTTGCTCGCAACAGAGAGTGAAGAGGGGGGAATGCGATGGGCAGGACGAGATCGGGCTTCGGGCGGCGGGTCGTCATCGCCGGTGTCGGCTTCGCGGTGGGCGCTCTTGCGAGCGCGTTGTCGGCCCTGCCCTGGCTCCAGGGCCTTTCGCGCGTCGGCGCGCAGGCGGCCGAGCCCGTCACCGTGCGGGTCAACGCCTTTCCCAACGCCAAGGCGCTGCCGCTCTATGCCGGGCTCGCCGAGGGCATCTTCCTCAAGCACGGGATCAAGATGGAATTGCAGCTCACGCGCGGCTCCAAGGCGCAGCGCGAGGGGCTCGCCGCGGGCTCGTTCGAGGTCGCCCATTCGGCGCTCGACAACGCCATCGCGATGATCGAGGTGGCCAAGAAGGACGTCGTCATCGTCTCCGGCGGCGACAGCGGGATGAACGAATTCTACGTGCAGCCCGACGTGAAATCCTTTGCCGACCTGCGCGGGCGAACCGTCGTGGTCGACGCGCCCGACACCGCCTATGCGCTGCAGGCCAAGAAGATCCTGCTCAAGTACGGCCTCAAGGACGGCGCGGACTACACCATCAAGCCGGTCGGCGCCGGGACCTACCGCTACAAGGCGATGATCGAGGACAAGGCGAACGCTGGCGGGATCCTCAACCTGCCGTTCACGGTGCAGGCCGAGGAGAAGGGTCTCCACAGCCTCGGGCGCACGATCGATCTGCTCGGCCCCTACCAGGCGGTCGGGGCGTTCGTGCTGCGGCCCTGGGCGCGCGACAACGGACCCGCGCTCGAGAGCTATCTCGCCGCCTATGTGGAATCGCTGCGTTGGGTGCGCGATCCGGCGCACAAGGCCCAGTGCGTCGCGATCCTCACCGAGCGGCTGAAGCTCTCGCCGCACGCGGCGGAGCGGACCTACGAACAGCTCCTCGATCCGCAGTTCGGGTTCACGCCGGACGCGAAGTTCAACGTCGAAGGCTTCAAGAACATGCTGGCGCTGCGCGCCGAGATCGAGCACAAATCCGCCGCCGATCTGCCCGCCCCCGAACGCTACGTGGATCTCGCCTACTACGACCGCGCGGTGAAGCGCCTCGGCAAGTGAATTATCGGTGCGCGTGGAGAAGACGCGTCGAGGCAAGAACCGAGAGCCCGGCTTTGATTGCGTCAAGCCGGAAAGGCTTCAGCTTTGGACCACGCCAAGACCCGCCCGGGCGGCGCCGGGGGCCGCGAAGCGCCGCAAACCCTTGACTCTCCGCCGCTTAGGGCCTATTTCGGCGCCAGCCTTGGCACTCTCCGACCATGAGTGCCAAGCACCTTTCCGAGCCGCCCAGTTCTGTCACAAGCCGCGCGCACCGCGCCGATGAGGAGCCCATGGCCAAGCTGAATTTCCGCCCCCTGCACGACCGCGTGGTCGTGAAGCGCATCGATGCCGAGGAGAAGACCGCCGGCGGCATCATCATTCCGGACACCGCCAAGGAGAAGCCGCAGCAGGGCAAGGTGGTGGCCGTCGGCCCCGGCGGGCGCGACGAGGCGGGCAAGCTCGTTCCGCTCGACGTGAAGGCCGGCGATACGGTGCTGTTCGGCAAGTGGTCGGGCACCGAGGTGAAGATCGACGGCGAAGAACTGCTGATCATGAAGGAATCCGACATCATGGGCGTGATCGCCCAGTGAGGCCAACCGAGTTGCAGGAGTAGAGTGAGATGGCTGCCAAGGACGTCAGATTTTCCACCGAGGCGCGCGACCGGATGCTGCGCGGCGTCGACATTCTCGCCAACGCGGTGAAGGTCACGCTCGGCCCCAAGGGCCGCAACGTCGTGCTCGACAAGTCGTTCGGCGCCCCGCGCATCACCAAGGACGGCGTCACCGTCGCCAAGGAGATCGAGCTCGAGGACAAGTTCGAGAACATGGGCGCGCAGATGGTGCGCGAGGTCGCTCAGAAGACGAACGACCTCGCCGGCGACGGCACCACGACCGCGACGGTTCTCGCCCAGGCGATCGTAAAGGAGGGCGCCAAGGCGGTGGCCGCCGGCATGAACCCCATGGACCTCAAGCGCGGCATCGACATCGCGGTCGCCGCCGTCGTCAAGGACATCGAGAAGCGCGCCAAGAAGGTCGGCTCCTCCGCCGAGGTCGCGCAGGTCGGCACCATTTCGGCCAACGGCGACAACACCATCGGCAAGATGATCGCCCAGGCGATGCAGAAGGTCGGCAACGAGGGCGTGATCACGGTCGAGGAGGCCAAGGCGCTCGAGACCGACGTCGAGATCGTCGAGGGCATGCAGTTCGACCGCGGCTATCTCTCGCCCTATTTCATCACCAACGCCGAGAAGATGGTGGCCGAGCTCGACGATGCCTACGTGCTCCTGCACGAGAAGAAGCTCTCGGGCCTGCAGGCGATGCTGCCGCTGCTCGAGGCGGTGGTGCAGACCGGCAAGCCGCTGCTCATCATCGCCGAGGACGTCGAGGGCGAGGCGCTCGCCACCCTCGTGGTCAACAAGCTGCGCGGCGGCCTCAAGGTCGCGGCCGTGAAGGCGCCCGGCTTCGGCGATCGCCGCAAGGCGATGCT
>CAZIGW010000137.1:0-5118 GCA_964538565.1 uncultured Hyphomicrobiales bacterium
CGGCCCGCGCTTGCGCGAGCTCGCGGCCGCCAACGCGAGCGCCCAGCTGGGCTCGGCGAGCTATGTGTATGCCCTCGATGCGCTCGAGATCCGGCCGCCGGTGCGTCCGGCGGTCATCCTCAATGCGGGCGCGAACTACCCGGCGCACGCGCGGGGCATCGTCGAGCAGGGCGCGCGCGCTGCGGCGGCCGCAGGTGCGCCACCCCCCGGCAGCGCCGGGGCCAACGCAGCGCGCGCGCCTGCGCCGGTGGGCTCCGCGCCTGGACTCTGGGAGCGCTCGCCCGACGACAAGCGTCCCGACAACCCCTATCTCTTTCTCAAATCGCCGAGCGTCGTCGTGGGAGCGAACGATGACGTGGTGATCCCCAGAGGGCGCGATCAGATCGACTGGGAATGCGAGTTCGCGGTGGTCGTGGGCGCACCGGCCAAGAACGTCGCGACCGCCGACGCGGCGCGGTACATCTTCGGCTATTCCATCGAGTTCGACGTTTCGGATCGCGGCGGGCGCAACGATCGCAAGATGGGCGGCGGACCGGACTGGTTCGTCCAGAAGAACCACGACACCTTCGCCCCCATCGGACCCTTCATCGTGCCGAAGGAGTTCCTGCCGAACCCGATGAACACTCGCCACTACTTCACGCTGAACGGCGAGATCAAGCAGGACGCCAACACGAGTCAGATGGAGTACAACATCTACGAGATGCTGTCCTACGCCTCGAACGTGCTGACGCTGAATCCCGGGGACATGCTGTCCATGGGGACGCCGGCGGGAACGAACATCGACACGCAGAATGCGCAGCGCTGGATGAAGGCTGGCGATGTCGGTGTGTGTGTCGTCGAGGGAGTCGGCGAGCAGCGTCACCACATCGTGGCGCAGAAGTAGCCGGCGCTCATTCGCGGCGGCCCGTGACCCTCGCGATCACGAGCAGCGATACGGTCGATAGCAGCGCCGGCACCGCGAACAGCGACATGATCGTCGTTTCGGCGATGCCCGCGCTCAATCCGGCTCCGATCAGGACGGGCGCCACGAGCGTGCCAATCCGCCCAACGCTCTTCGTCCAGCCAATGCCGACCGCGCGCAGGGACTCCGGGTAGAAGCTCGCGAGCACGACATTCACCCCGCCGTAGGCGCCCAGGATGAAGAATCCGCACACGACGAGCAGGCTCATCAGCATCTCGGCGGACGCGGACGCGAGCACCCGGCCGATCACGAAGAGCAGCACGGTCGAGACGGACAGGAAGCTGACGAGCGTGCGCATCGCACCCAGCCGATCGATCAGCACTCCGACGCCCAGCGCCGCAATGATCCCACCGAGCGAGAAGACGGAGATGGACATGGCGGCGAACCGCTCGCTGCGGCCCACTTCCACCAGCAGAGTCGGCAGCCACGAGTTGAGGCAGTAGCTGATAGTCAGCATCGAGATGAACAGCAGCCACAGCATCGCCGTCCCCACGATGTAGCGGCGGGAAAGAATGAGAAGGGCGTTCGGCTTGTCGGCCGACTCACGAAGTGGCGCGGCGCGCTCCTTTCCGGGCGGCGTCTCTCTCAGCCAACGCCACGCGACGCTCGCGGTAAGAATGCACAAGCCGGCCACGGCGACCATCGCCGCACGCCAGCCCCCGTGGTCTGCAAAGAGGGCGGCCACCAGCCCGGCGACGGTTGCCCCGAGTCCATAGCCGGTGAACAGCATCATGATCGCGAGACCACGCCTCTTCGCGGGCGCGGCGGCTGTCACGAGCGCGAGGCAGCTCGGCAGGCATCCGCCCAGAAAGACGCCGGTGACGAGTCGCCACACGAATAGCGCGATCGGCCCGTCCGCAAGCGCGGTCGCGGCTTGCGCGAGGCCGAACCCCGCGAGGCACGCGAGCACGACGAGCCGCTGCCCGGCGCGGCTCGCGACCAGCGGGAACACGACGAGCCCGACGCACTGACCGACGAGATTGGCGGAGAAGATCGGTCCGAGCTGGGTCGTGCTCAGCCGCAGCGCGCGCGCCATTTCCGGTGCGAGCGGGCCGAGAATCGAGTGAATCAACCCGTCGAGGAAGTACACGAGCGCACAAATCCCCGTGAGAATGAGGATCGGCGCGGTGAAGTCCGGGGCCGCGGGAATGGACTGCGAAGCCGGCGGCGGCGCGTGACCGATGCGCTTCGTGTCCGTAGGCAACATCGCACCGGTTTTAACTCATCGCGCAACGCTCCCGTGTCCTCTGTGTCGTGGACAGACCTGGCCGCCCCCGGCGGCTATTTTGCCGCGGCGAAAAGCAACCGACTTCCAGGGGGCGCGATGAAATCGACGGTGAAGATCGCAGTGGCCGTGGCCGCCGCATTGCAGGCCTGCCGTGCCGTGGGCGCCGAAGCGCAAAGCGCGGCAGAGGCGAGCACCGATGCCCAGATCGACAGCCTGCCGGCTGTGGTCGTCACGGCACAGCGCCGCACGGAAGACGTACAGAAGGCGGCGCTTGCCATCACGGCGGTGAGCGGCAAGGACCTCGCGAGCCGCGGGGTCAGCCAGACCGAGGAGCTGAGCACGCTCACGGCGGGGCTGCAGATCAACCCCTCGGCGGGGCCGTATACGACGTTCTCCATCCGCTCGGTCAGCTCGCTGAGCGGCAACGCCTTCGCCGATCCCGCGGTCGCGGCGAACCTGAACGGCGTCTATCTGGCCACTCCGACCGTGATTCACGGGCTCTATTACGATCTCGAGCGCGTCGAGATCCTGAAGGGGCCTCAAGGCACGCTGTACGGACGCAACGCGACCGCCGGCGCGATCAACATCATTCCCAACCGGCCGAAGTTCACCTTCGATGCCAACGCCGCGGTCGACGTCGGCAACTACGACCGCTTCAACATGGAGGCGATGGTGAACGTGCCGCTCTCGGATACCGTGGCGTTCCGCGTGGCCGGGCAGCGTCTGCGTCGCGACGGGTTCATGAGTGATGGCACGAGCGACGATGACGGCCAGGCAGTGCGCGGCTCGCTGCTCTGGGCGCCGACCGAAGGACTCTCGATCCTGTTCACGGGCGACTTCGCGCATCAGGGCGGCCGCGGTCCGGGCGCGACGATCCGCAAGAGCTGCGCCTCGCTCGGCCGGCCGGGCACGGCGTGTTTCGTTGCTGATGAGTACACGTCCGTTGCGGATTTGCCGGACCAGTACGTGCCTTTCGGACTTGCGCCGCAGACGCACGACACCTACGTGGACGGCGACTATTACGGCGCCGGACTCAACATCGACTGGCAGACCGCGCTCGGCACCGTGAGCTTCGTCGGCGGCTACCGCAAATCCGACAACGGCTACAAGGGCAGTGGCACGGGTTGGCTGCTGATCGAGGATCAGCACCCGCGACAGGTTTCGGCGGAGTTGCGGCTTGCTTCTTCCGGCACGAGCCCGTTCCAGTACGTCTTCGGTTCCTACTATCTCGACACGGCGATGCATGCGCATGCCAACGGCGAGAACGCCTCGCGGCGCAACTTCAGCGATCAACGTACGAACCTCGACGGGTGGACCGGGGCGCTCTTCACGCAGCTCAGTTACGGGCTGACCGATACGTTCCGCGTGACCGGCGGGCTGCGCTACACCTACGAAGAGAAGAGCAGCGACAGCCGCCGCTACACGCTGAACAACACGGTCGGGCCGGATCCCGTCATTCCCGATGAGCCCATCGGCACGCTGACCAACACGGTCGTCGCGTCCCGCAACTGGCACAAGGTCAACTGGAAGGCGGGCGTCGAGTACGACATCGCGCCTCGCAGCTTGCTCTATGCCAACGTGAGCACCGGATTCAAGGCCGGCGGCTTCTTTTATGGTCCGCCGGATGCGCAGTCCTACGAGCCGGAAACGGTCACTGCCTATGCGCTCGGCTCGAAGAACCGCTTCCTCGACAATCGCCTGCAGCTCAACGCGGAAGCGTTCTATCTCGAGTATCGCGATCAGCAGGTGTCGTTCGTGAAGCTGATCGGTCCCTCGGCCGTTCTCGTCACCGAGAACGCCGGCAAGTCGCACGCCGGGGGTGTCGAGCTCGAGGCGGACTTCCTCGCCACGCCGAACACCCGCTTCGGCGCGCAGGTCCAGCATCTCGAAGCGAAGTACGACGCGTTTTCCTACCAGACCGTGGCGCCGCCGCCGGCAACGTCGACGTGCCGCGTATCGCCCGCCGGCGGTGGGCAGTTCACGGTCGATTGCGCAGGCAACACGCCCCTGCGCTCGCCGCGCTGGACGCTCGTCGGCAGCGTGGAACAGACGATACCGCTGCCGAACGGCGGCCGCCTGATCGGCGAGGCTCGCGCGCGCTACGAGGCCAAGTTCCAGGGGGACGTTGCCTACATCCCCGAGACCCTGACGTACGACACGACGCGCGTCGATCTCGGGCTGAGCTACGTCACCCCGAACGATCGGTTCACGGTGAAGGCCTATGTGGACAATCTGACCGACGAGGCGACGATCTCGAACGTGACGCCGAATACGGCGTATGCCGTGAACGGCGTCGTAGGGATCAATCTACAGGCACCGCGCATGTACGGCGTGCGGGCCCGGTACGATTTCTAGGAGCGCCGGGGATGGACGATTCTCCGACCGAGCGCGAGAAGGCGGGCCTCGCCATCGTCGAACAGCTCGGATGGGGGCGGAACGAGGGCGTTCGCGAGCTCGACGAGGATCTGTGGCGCATCATCTCGGAAGCGAACTTCGGAACGATCTGGGCGCGTCCTGGACTCTCGTTGCGCGATCGGGAGCTCATCTGCATCGCGATCCTGATTGCGATCGGCGCACACGGTGTCGCCATTCACTTCAAGCATGCGCATCACGTCGGCATTTCCGATGACGAGCTGAAGGAGATCATCTTGCAGACGATTCCGTACGCGGGGCTGCCGCATGCGCTCAGTGCGATGGCGCTGTTACGGCGCGTCCAGCAGGGTGAGAAGCTCGAGCTGTGAGGCGACGGGCCGGACTGCCAACATGACCAACATCATGCCTTCCTCCCCTGGCACGCAGGCCGCGGGCCCGTGGTCACCCGACGAGCAGCGCGTGCGAGTCGAGCTCGCCATTGCGTATCGGCTCTTCGACTGGCTCGGGATCACCGACCTCATTCACACGCACATCTCCGTTTGCGTGCCGGGCGAGA
>CAZIGW010000138.1:0-7620 GCA_964538565.1 uncultured Hyphomicrobiales bacterium
TTTGGCTTCTTATTTGGGCTTGGGGGGGGGTGCCCTGCCTACCCGCATCCCCCCTTTGTAGGGGGCGGCGGGGGGCGCTCCGCTTGTGGCGCCGGCCGTGCGTGTCTGCGACCTTGCGCCTGCGCGCTGCGCCGTTGCCGCCTTCCGGACGCCCTGTTAAGACAAGCCCGAGTGCCGTCCGCGAGAGCAGCAGCGTGCTGCGGGTGGCGCGGCGACCGGCAACGCAGGGGAGCCTCGCAGAGGCGCGGCGGGCGCATGGAATACTTCGTCCAGCAGCTCATCAACGGCGTGACGCTCGGCTCGATCTACGGGCTCATCGCCGTCGGCTACACGATGGTGTACGGCATCATCGGCATGATCAACTTCGCCCACGGCGACATCTTCATGGTGGGCGCGTTCGTGGCGCTGATCGCCTTCCTGGTGCTCGTCACGATCGGCCTGACCGCCGTGCCGCTCGCGCTCTTCTTCGTCCTCTTGATCGCCATGGCGCTGACCGCGCTCTACGGCTGGACCGTCGAGCGGATCGCCTACCGGCCGCTGCGCCGGTCGTTCCGGCTCGCTCCGCTGATCTCGGCGATCGGCATGTCCATCGTGCTGCAGAACTACGTCCAGGTGGCGCAGGGCGCGCGCGTGAAGCCGCTGCCGCCGCTGATCGAGGGAACGCACACGCTGTTCTCGGGCGACGGCTTCTCGGTGCAGCTCTCGGACGTGCAGATGATCGTCGTCGTCGTCACATTCGTGCTGATGGCGGCGTTCTCCTGGATCGTGGCGCGCACGCGGCTCGGGCGCGACATGCGCGCCTGCGAGCAGGACATCCGCATGACGGCGCTCCTCGGCGTCGACGTCGACCGCACGATCTCGCTCACCTTCGTGCTCGGCGCCGCCCTCGCCGCCGTCGCCGGCATCATGTACCTTCTCTACTATGGCGTCATCGACTTCTTCATCGGATTCGTCGCCGGGGTGAAGGCCTTCACGGCCGCCGTGCTCGGCGGCATCGGCTCGCTTCCCGGCGCGATGCTCGGCGGCATGCTGATCGGCCTCATCGAGACCTTCTGGTCCGCCTACTTCTCGATCGAATACAAGGACGTCGCCGCCTTCTCGATCCTCGTCATCGTCTTGATCTTCCTGCCGACGGGAATTCTCGGCCGGCCCGAGATCGAGAAGGTGTGAGCGCTCGGGCCCCACGTGTCCTCGATGGTCTCGCGCACCGCGTCAATCTCGTTCGATCTGCCGGTTGCGTTGAAGAGCGCGCTGCTCTCGGCCGCGGTCGCGTTCGGCCTGTTCTCGCTGATGATCGGCATCCGCACCGAACAGGGGCCGACCGGCGCGCTCGTCGTCGACACGCGATTTGCCGAACTCCTTGCCCTGGTCGGGGCCGTGTTCGTCGGCGCGTTCCTGCGCGCGCTGCTCGCCCAGGCCGGCTGGCCCGCGCGTCTGGGCGCGCTCATTCCCGGATCTGCGCGGCGCGGCTTCGCCGTGACGGTCGCGCTCGCCAGGCCCGGCCTTCTCGTTTTTGCGCTCGCGGTGCCGTTCCTGTTCTACAACAACCGCTATCTGCTCGACCTCGGCATCCTCGTTCTCACCTACGTGATGCTCGGCTGGGGCCTCAACATCGTGGTCGGGCTCGCCGGGCTGCTCGACCTCGGCTACGTCGCCTTCTACGCGGTCGGCGCCTATTCGTACGCGTTGCTGGCGCAGAACTTCGGCCTGTCGTTCTGGATCTGCCTGCCGCTCGCCGGCATCCTGGCCTCGTTCTGGGGCGTCCTGCTCGGCTTTCCGGTGCTGCGGCTGCGCGGCGACTATCTTGCGATCGTCACCATGGCGTTCGGCGAGATCATCCGCCTCGTGCTGCTCAACTGGCAGAGCGTCACCGGCGGACCGAACGGCATTCCGAGCATTCCGCGGCCGTCGTTCTTCGGCATCCCGTTCGTCGCCGGCGACGGCGGCTTCGCGGCGACGTTCGGGATTCCCTACTCGCCGACGCACCGCGTGGTCTTCCTGTACTATCTGATCCTGGCGCTCGCGCTCGTCACCAATTTCGTCACCCTGCGCCTGCGTCGGCTGCCGATCGGACGCGCCTGGGAGGCGCTGCGTGAGGACGAGATCGCCTGCCGTTCGCTCGGCATCAACACGACCAACACAAAGCTCACCGCCTTCGCCATCGGGGCGATGTTCGGCGGCTTCGCCGGCTCCTTCTTCGCCACGCGCCAGGGCTTCATCAGCCCGGAATCCTTCACCTTCGGCGAGTCCGCGCTGATCCTCGCCATCGTGGTGCTCGGTGGCATGGGATCCCAGCTCGGCATCGCGGTCGCCGCGCTCGCCATGCTCGGCGGCTTCGAACTGTTCCGCGAGTTCGAGCAGTACCGCATGCTGGTGTTCGGCTGCGCCATGGTGGCAATCATGATCTGGCGTCCGCGCGGGCTGGTGGCGACGCGCACCCCTTCCGTGTTCCTCAAGGGGCGCAAGGCGTCCGCCGCCCCGCCGGTGCAGGAGGGCCGCGGATGACGGACGACGGGGCGATCCTCGCGGTCGATCATCTGACCATGCGGTTCGGCGGCCTCCTCGCCGTCAACGACCTGTCGTTCCGCGCCCGGCGCGGCCACATCACGGCCCTGATCGGGCCGAACGGCGCCGGCAAGACGACCGTCTTCAACTGCATCACCGGCTTCTACAGGCCGACCGCCGGCATGATCCGGCTGACCCACCCCGATGGCACCACGTTCCTGCTCGAGCGCCTGCTCGACTTCCGCATCGCCAAGCTCGCGCGCGTCGCCCGCACCTTCCAGAACATCCGGTTGTTCCCCGGCATGACGCTTCTGGAAAACCTCCTGGTGGCCCACCACAACCCGCTGATGCGCGCCTCCGGCTTCACCTTCGCGGGCCTCTTCGGGGTCGGTCCCTATCGGCGCCGGCAGGCCGAAGCGATCGAGCGCGCGAGCTACTGGCTCGACCGCATCGGGCTCGTCGCGCGCGCCGACGATCCGGCCGGCGAACTGCCCTACGGCGACCAGCGCCGGCTCGAGATCGTGCGCGCCATGTGCACCGATCCGGTCCTGCTCTGCCTCGACGAGCCGGCGGCCGGCCTCAACGCGCGCGAGAGCGCCGAGCTCAACGAGCTTCTGCTCTTCATCCGCGCGCAGCACGGCACCTCGATCCTCCTCATCGAGCACGACATGTCGGTGGTGATGGAAATTTCCGATCACATCGTCGTCCTCGACTACGGCGAGAAGATTTCCGACGGGCCGCCGGCGCAGGTGCGCAACGATCCGAAGGTGATCGCGGCCTATCTGGGCGTCGAGGACGAAGAGGTCGAGACCGCGGAAGCGGAGGCCGGCCTGTGAGCGCGACCGCCACAGCAGCCCCCGATCCGGTCCCGCCGCTCCTGCGCGTGCGCGGTCTCAAGGCCGCCTACGGCAAGATCCTGGCCCTGAAGGGGATCGATCTCGATGTGCACGAAGGCGAGATCGTCGCGCTGATCGGCGCCAACGGCGCCGGAAAGTCCACCCTGATGATGACGCTCTTCGGCAGCCCGCGCGCGCAGGAAGGCACCGTCTCGTTCGCGGGCCGCGACATCACCGCGCTGCCGACGCACGAGATCGCCCGCCTGCGCATCGCCCAGGCCCCGGAGGGCCGACGCATCTTTGCGCGCATGAGCGTGCTGGAAAACCTGCAGCTGGGCGCGACCGGCGTCGATCCGGCGCATTTCGCGCAGGACCTCGAACGCGTGCTCGCGCTCTTTCCCCGGCTCGGCGAACGCCTGTCGCAGCGCGGCGGCACGCTTTCGGGCGGCGAACAGCAGATGCTGGCGATCGGCCGCGCGCTCATGGGCCGGCCGCGCCTGCTCCTCCTCGACGAGCCCTCGCTCGGCCTCGCGCCGCTCCTCGTCAAGCAGATCTTCGGCGCGATCCGGACGCTCAACGCGGAACAGAAGCTGACCGTCTTTCTCGTCGAGCAGAACGCGTTTCACGCGCTCAAGCTCGCCCATCGCGGCTACGTGATGGTGAATGGACAGATTACGCTGTCGGGCAGCGGCCGCGAGCTGCTCGCCCGGCCGGAGATCCGCGCCGCCTATCTGGAAGGCGGCCGACATCGATGAGGTTGATCCTGCCCGGAGAACCGACATCCACTCCTGGGAATCATGCTTCGTTGCTTCGAGCATGATCTTGTCCGAAAACCGGGGCCCACTTTTCGGGATCATGCTTCGTTGCTTCGAGCATGATCTTGTCCGAAAACCGGGGCCCACTTTTCGGGATCATGCTAAGGCAATCGGCATGGAAACGCTTTACGGCGACGAAAATCTGCTGCAGACCCTGCTGGTGACGCTGGTCATCGGCGGAGGCGCGGCCTGGCTCGCCGGCCAGGCGGTCGCACGCACCTGGCGGCCGCTGTGGCAAATGCTGCTCTACATGCTGCTGCTCGGCGCCGGCATCCGCTTCATCCATTTCGCGCTGTTCGACGCGACCCTTCTCTCCGCGGCCGGCTACGCGATCGACACCTCGGTCGCGATGCTGCTCGGCTGTTTTTCCTGGCGGTTGACGCGGGCGAGCCAGATGGTGACGCAATATGCCTGGCTCTACGAGCGCAACGGCCTGCTGAGCTGGCGGGAGCGCCCGGCGGCGGACCACGACCGCTGACCCTTTGGGCGTGACTTCCGGCAAAATCCCGCCAAAATGGCGGGCGACGAACGTCGGCGGCAATCGCCCCGCCGGAACCGACAGTTCGGCGACACCTCACCGAGGGAGATTCCCCATGACCAAGCTGCGGCTTGCCGGATCGGCGTTCGGCGCCGGCCTTACGCTCGCGGCGCTCGCGCTCTCGAGCCTCGTCTTCGCCGCGCGCGCATCCGCCCAGGACATTCCGGTCGCGGTCGCCGGGCCGATGACCGGGGGCGAGGCCACCTTCGGCCGGCAGATGCGAAACGGCGCCGAACAGGCGGTCGCCGATCTCAACGCGGCCGGCGGCGTGCTCGGCAAGAAGCTCAGGCTCGAAGTGGGCGACGACGCCTGCGATCCCAAGCAGGCGCGCTCGGTGGCGGAGAAGCTCGCCGGCATGCAGGTGGCGTTCGTCGCCGGACACTACTGCTCCTCGTCGTCGATCCCGGCCTCCGACGCCTACGCCGACGGCAACGTGCTGCAGATCACGCCGGCCTCGACCAATCCGACCTTCACCGACCGCGGGCTGTGGAACACGTTCCGCATCTGCGGCCGCGACGATCAGCAGGGCGCGTTCGTCGCCGGCTACATCGCCAAGAATTTCAAGGGCAAGAACATCGCCATCGTCAACGACAAGACCACCTACGGAAAAGGTCTCGCCGACGAGACCAAGGCGGCGCTGAACCGGCTGGGCGTCCAGGAGAAGCTGTACGAGGCCTACAACAAGGGCGACAAGGATTTCACCGCGCTCGTGTCGCGGCTCAAGCGCAACGCCATCGATCTCGTGTTCGTCGGCGGCTATCACCAGGAAGCCGGCCTGATCCTGCGGCAGATGCGCGCCCAGGGACTGAAAACCGTGCTGATGGCGGGCGACGCCATGGCCGACAAGGAGTTCGCCTCGATCACCGGCCCGGACGCGGAGGGCGTGCTGTTCACCTTCGGGCCCGATCCGCGCAAGCGGCCGACCGCCGCCGCCGTGGTGAAGAAGTTCCAGGCCAGGGGCATCGACCCGGAAGGCTATACGATCTACACCTACGCGGCCTTCCAGATCTGGTCCCAGGCGGCCGCCAAGGCGGGCACCACCGATCCGCACAAGGTGGCGGCCGTCATGAAGGCCGGCACCTGGGACACGGTGCTCGGCCAGCGCGCCTTCGACAAGAAGGGCGACATGACGGCGCTCGGCTGGGCCGTCTATCGCTGGGACAAATCGGGCAACTACACGGAAATCTCGAGCGGCGACGGGACGTAGCGACGCCTCGCTCCGCCTCGTGCCCCGGGCGCACCGCGCGCCGACGCGCACGTCCTCGGTGCGTGCACAATTCCGCGCGCTGCACCGCGTCCGGGGAACGAGTCGCAGCGCGTCGGGCGGGGAGCGGAGCGTCATCCGCCGCATCGCTGCACGTCTGACGGAAAGCGGCGGGTTGCGCCCGCGGCCGACCGGCCCGACACGGCCAACTCACCCGATCTTGCCGAGACCGGGAAACAGCTCGAGCAGCCAGAAGCTCGCCTCGGTGACGAAGCCGGTCAGGAACGCGACGCCGGTGAGCACCAGAAGGCCACCCATCACCTTCTCGACCATCGCCAGGTGCTTGCGGAACCGGGCGATGAAGGCCGCGGCCGGCTCGACCGCGAAGGCCGCGATCAGGAACGGAATGCCGAGGCCGGCCGAGTAGACGGCGAGCAGCCCGGCGCCCTTGCCGACCGTTTCCTTCGATGCCGCGACCGCGAGGATTGCCGCCAGAATCGGCCCGATGCACGGCGTCCAGCCGAACGCAAAGGCGAGCCCCATCACGTAGGCGCCCCACAGCCCGACCGGCCTCGGGATAGGCGCGCGCTTCTCGTGCATCAACAGGGCGAAGCGGGTGAGGCCAAGGAAATGCAGGCCCATCACGATGATCACGATGCCGGCGACGGTCGCCAGTTCCCCCGAATAGATGCGCACCAGTTCCCCGATCGCGCTCGCGCTCGCCCCGAATGCGACGAACACGGTCGAGAAGCCGAGCACGAACAGGAACGCGGCCAGCACCGTGTCGAGGCGGACCTGCGGTTCCGGCTCGGCGTCGGCCAGCCTCTCCAGCGACGCGCCGGCGAGATAGATCAGATAGGGCGGCACCAGCGGCAGGACGCACGGCGACAGGAAGCTGAGCAGGCCCGCGAGCAGCGCGGCGGCGATGGTGACGTCGGCGGCCATGGTCCTCCTGCGGCTTGCCGGAAACGCGCGACCGGGCGACGATCAGGCTCGGCACGCGCGCTTCATGCGACGATCGCGCCGAGGACGCAAGCGCGGCTGCGCCGATTGCCGGCGATGTGATGTCGCGTGATCGACGCGGAAAACGTCATTCTTGCGGCGGCCGCTTGGTCCCGCGCCGCGGCCATGCCGGGCGGCGGATTGACGCCTGCGGCGAAATCGTTTCCGGTAGCGCACGATCTGGAACACGCGAAATGCGCTTTGCCGGATCGGATCGACGAGGAACGCCGTGAGCCCACGCGCCAACCGCCTGACCGACGTCTCCGGCCTGCGTGTCGGGCAGGCGCACGACGCGGCGCTCGGTTCGGGCGTGACGGTCGTGGTCTTCGACGCGCCGGTGGTCGCCGGCGTCGACGTGCGCGGTGGCGGACCGGGTACGCGCGAAACCGACCTGCTCGATCCGGCGATGACGGTCGACCGGATCGACGCCATCACCTTCTCGGGCGGTTCCGCCTTCGGGCTCGACGCCGCCTCCGGCGTGCAGGCGTGGCTTGCGGAGCACGGGCGCGGCTACGCGGTCGGCGGGGTGCGCGTGCCGATCGTTCCGGGCGCGATCCTGTTCGATCTGCTCAACGGCGGCGACAAGGCCTGGGGCCGCTACCCGCCCTACCGCGAACTCGGCTACGCCGCCGCGGCGAGCGCTGCCGGAGAATTCAAGCTCGGCACCGCCGGCGCCGGCACCGGCGCCACCACCGCCAATAACAAGGGCGGCGTCGGCTC
>CAZIGW010000139.1:0-9202 GCA_964538565.1 uncultured Hyphomicrobiales bacterium
GCCGCAGCGGCGAGTTTCACGTCATCACGGCGCGCGCGACCATCGTGTCGACCAACGCCATCACGTTCCGCTCCGGCTTCGTGCGCGACATCACCGGCACCGGGACGTTGCTTGCCTATCGGGCGGGCGCGACGCTGCGCAACGCGGAATTCAGCTACGTGCGACCCGGCACGCCCAAGTTCTACTTCGAGGGTATCACGTTCGCGATCCAGGAGGGCGCCCACTTCGTCAATTCGCAGGGCGAGGCGTTCATGCGCGCCTACGAACCCGACTGGGGCGACGAGGCCGACGTGCCGCGCATCGCCCGCGCCATGGCGCTGGAAAAGACGAAGGGCAATGCGCCGATCTATCTCGACATGTCCGCGGTACCGGAGAGCACGCGCGAGTACTTCATCCAGAGCAAGGTCAAATGGATGGACTACTTCTTCCGCAAACTCGGCAAGGAAGCGCGCACCGACATGTTCGGCAAGACGCCCTACTACGCGCAGAACCAGATGACCAAGATGGCGATCCGCACCGGCGTGGACTGCCGTTCCGACGTGCCCGGGCTCCTGGCCGCCGGGCTGGCGCAGGCCGGCTGCGCCAATCACTTTGCCGGATTCCACATCGGCCTGTGCGTCGGCAACGGCTGGATCGCCGGGCGCAGCGCCGTCGAGGATCTCGATCGCCTGCCGCCGCCGTCGCTCGACGCCGGCGAGATCTGGTCGGCGCACGCACAGACCCTCACGCCGCTCGACGAGAAGTCCGAAGCGCAGTCCGACCGCATCCTGCGCGACCTGCAACAGGTGATGTTCGCGCACGACATCGGCATCCTGAAGCAGGCCGACCGCCTGCAGCGGGCGCTCGCGCGCGTCGAGGCGCTGGCGCAGGATTTCGCGGCGATCGCCGCCCCGCACGTTCACGAACTGGTGCGGATCAAGGAGACCGAGGCCATGCTGCTCGCGGCCCGCATGATCCTCGGCGCGTCACTCTATCGCACCGAGTCGCGCCTCAGTCACTTCCGCGAGGACCACCCGGAGCGCGATGATGCCGAATGGTTGACGTGGGTGGACATTGCCGAGAGGGAGGGACGACCGCAGTTCAGCAAGACGCCCGTGCCGACACCGCTCTGTCCAGTTGGCCTGCCGCCCGGACGGCCGACGCGGCTGCGCGCCCGCGACACGGTCGCCGGACCCTGATCCAGGACGTCAATCCCCGGCTTTCGATCTGCCCAGGACAAGGAAACGAGCGGTCGACGAGCTTCGACTGCACGATTGGACGGGAGAAACGAGCCATGCGTCTGTTGCGTCACGTGCGGGTTGCCCTGGGGACTGCAATTCTGCTTGGCCTGGGGCTCGCCTCCGCCTCGGCTGAAGACAAGCTGACGCTGGCCATCGGGCAGCGAGGAAACTGGGACACCGCCGTTTCCGAACTCGGCCAGAGGGCGGGCATCTTCAAGAAGTACGACCTCGTGCTCGATATCCTCTACACGCAGGGCGCCGGCGAAAGTCAGCAGGCCGTGCTCTCGCGCAGCGCCGACATCGGCCTCGTCGGCACGCTCGGCGCGTTCTCGGCCTACAAGAAAGGCGCGCCCGTCCGCATCGTCGCCGCCCAGGCGACCGGCAGCGCCGATTTCTGGTACGCGCGCGCCGATTCATCCATTCACAGCATGAAGGACACCGACGGCAAGACCATCGCCTATTCGACGACCGGCGCGTCGACGCACACGATGGTGCTCGGCTTCCTCAAGCAATACGGCACGAGTGGCAAGCCGGTGGCGACCGGCAGCCCCTCCGCCACGCTCACCCAGGTGATGTCGGGTCAGGTCGACGTCGGCTGGTCGTCGCCGCCGTTCGGCATCGAGCAGATCAACAAGAAGCAGATCCGCATCATCGCGCACGGATCCGACCTCGCCTCGGCGCGCGACCAGACCATCCGGGTGCTGATCACGACCGCCGACAAGCTCGAGGACCGGCCGAACGTCTTCGCGCGCTACGTTTAGGGCTATCGGGAAACGGTCGACTGGATGTACGGCGAAGACGGACTCAAGGCCTACGCGGCCTTCGCCGGCGTCTCGCTCGACGTGGCGCGGCAGGTGCGCGACCAGTTCTTTCCCAAGAGCCTGATCGTTCCCGACAAGGTCACCGGGCTCGACGGCCTGATGACCGACGCCGTCACGTTCAAATACGTGCCCGAGCCGCTCACCAAGGAGCAGCTCGCCGAGCTGATCCGGATTCCGGCGCCGCTGAAGAAATAGGGTCGCCGGCAATCACGGCCAGGCCGGGGTCCCGCCCGCGTTCTCGACGCAGGCGGGACGGGGCGCGGGAATCGAACAAGGCGGTCACGGCGCGTAGCGCACGAAGCCCGTGTCGGTCAGGTCGTAGCCCCCGAACTCCCTGGCGCGCGCGGCGAATGCCGGCATGCGCAGGAACTTGAACAGGGCCTGCAGCGGCGGGCGGAAATAGTCGCGTTGGCGCAGCAGGAGATCAAACCGCTCCCACGCGAACGGCACGAAATCGAGATTCGCGGTTTGGGCGACTGACCGGGTGGCGACGCCGCAGTCGGCCCGCCCGGCCCGAACGGCCTGCCCGATGTCGTTGCCGGTCGGGCAGACCGGGCCGAGCACGAGCTGCTCGTGCTTGATGCCGGCACGGCGCAGCATGCCGAGCAGGAGAAGCTGCGCGCCTGCGCCTTTCGGGCGCATCGCGAGGCGGGCGCGGCGATCGACCACGTCGGTCACCGACGTGAGGTTCAGCGGATTGCCGGGAGCCACCAGCAGACCCTGCTCGCGGCGCGCGAATGCGATCAGCACCGCGTCATGCAGCGCGCCGGTCGAGCGGACCGCGTCGATGTTGGCGTCCGCATCGCCTTCGAGCGGATGAAGGTGGATGGCGGCCGCCACCACCTCGCCGGCGATGAGCCGCTCCAGCCCGCGTTCGCTGCCCTCAGGCAGAGTTGCGAGCGTCGCACCGCTCTCGCGCAGGGCCCATTCGAGCAATGGGTCGTGGCTGCCCCCGACGATCGGCGGGGGCTCCGCCGGGACCAGCCCCTCGGGCCGCGTCAGACTGGCGGACAGCCAACGGTCGAGTTCCCCCCTGGGGAAAAGCCAGCGCCCCGTGACCTTCGTGCACGGGATCGTCCCTTCCGCCACCAGTTCGTAGAGCTTGCGCTCCTTGAGACGCAGGTAGCGTGCAGCCTCGACCGTCGTCAGAAGTTCCATGATCCTAACTGCGCCTGTTTGCACACTTTACAGATTTGATCGATGTCGGAAAAGCTGCCAGCATCCGGTAAAGGAAGTATGGTCATGACGGAAGGCACGTCCGCGCTCGGGCTGGTTCTGGGAGGCGATCCCGGCCTCTACGCGATCGTCCTGCTGTCGCTCGCCGTCAGCCTCGCGGCAACCGCCATCGCCGCCATCGTGGGCCTGCCGCTTGGCGCTCTTCTGGCGCTCCTCCGCTTCCCTGGACGAACGCCGCTCGTCGTCATCCTCAACGCCTTCATGGGCCTGCCGCCGGTGATCGTCGGGCTCGCCGTCTTCCTGCTGTTGTCCCGCTCCGGGCCGCTCGGATTCCTCGGCCTTCTGTTCACCCCGCAGGCGATGGTGATCGCCCAGACGGTACTGGTCGCACCGATCATCGCCGCGCTCACGCGCCAGACCATCGAAGACATGTGGACCGAATACCGTGACGAGCTCAAGGCGCTGCACGTGGGGCCGCTCGCCGGGATTGCCACGCTCCTGTGGGACGCGCGCTTCAGCTTGGTGACGACGCTGCTCGCGGGCTTCGGCCGGGCGGCGGCGGAAGTCGGCACGGTGATGATCGTGGGCGGCAACATCAACGGCTTCACCCGGACGATGACGACGACGATCGCGCTCGAGACCTCCAAGGGCGACCTGCCGCTCGCGATGGGTCTCGGGCTCGTGCTCATCGCGGTGATCATCGCCGTCAATGCGGCGGCGTGGGGCGTGCGGCGTGTCGGCGAACTGCGTGCGGGATAGGGAAATGCGGGCCACCGTCAGCGACCTTCCCATTGTGTTCGAGGACGTGACGGTCGCCGTCCGCGACGCGACCGTGCTCGATCGCGTCTCGCTTCGGCTGACGGCCGGCGCACCGACAATTCTCCTCGGTCCGAACGGGGCAGGCAAGACCACATTGCTGCGCCTTGCCATGGGGCTGATGGCGCCTACGGCCGGACGCATCACCTGGGGGGCGCGCGCCGAGGCCGATATCCGCCGCCGCGCGCTCGTCTTCCAGCGGCCCGTGATGCTGCGCCGCTCGAGCCTCGCCAACATCACGTATGCGCTCGCGGCCGCCGACGTGCCCCGCGCGCAGCGGTCAGGCCGTGCGATCGAGCTTCTCGCCCAGGTCGGGCTTGCGGACCTTGCCCGCCGCCCGGCGCGACGGCTGTCGGGCGGCGAGCAGCAGCGGCTCGCCCTCGCCCGGGCACTGGCGCGCGATCCGGAGATCCTCTTTCTCGACGAGCCGACCGCGAGCCTCGATCCGCAGGGGACAAAGTCGGTCGAGGACATCGTTCGCGCCGTCGCGGCGAACGGCGTCAAGATCGTGATGACCACGCACGACCTCGGCCAGGCGCGACGGCTCGCGGGCGACGTCGTCTTTCTGGTCGGCGGCCGCCTGGTCGAGCACGCGCCTGCCGACCGCTTCTTCACCTCGCCGGTGACGCCGCAAGCCGACGCCTTCCTGCGCGGCGATCTCGTCATGTGATCCCATAGATCTCTGATCCCGGAGGAGACCGATGAAAACGCGCCGTTTTGCCCTCGCGATGCTCGCCGCGCTCGCGGCCGGTTTCGCCCTGCCCGCGCACGCGCAGGACAAGTCGATCGTGGTCGCCTCGACTACGTCGACGCAGGACTCGGGCCTGTTCGGATATCTGCTGCCGATCTTCAAGCAGAAAACCGGCATTACCGTGAAGGTGATCGCGCAGGGAACCGGCCAGGCGCTCGACACCGGCCGGCGCGGCGACGCCGACGTCGTGTTCGTGCACGCCCGTCCGGCGGAAGAGAAGTTCGTCGCCGAAGGCTCCGGCGTGAAGCGCTTTCCGGTGATGTACAACGACTTCGTCCTGGTCGGTCCGAAGAGCGATCCGGCCGGCGTCGGCGGCACCAAGGACATCGTGGCGGCGCTCAAGGCGATCAAGGCCAAGCAGGCGCCGTTCGTCTCGCGCGGCGACCGCTCGGGCACCAATCAGGCAGAGCTTGCGCTGTGGAAGCAGGCCGGCATCGACATCGCCAAGGACAAGGGCCCGTGGTACCGCGACATCGGCCAGGGGATGGGCGCGGCGCTCAACACCGCCTCGGCGATGAACGCCTACACCCTGTCCGACCGCGGCACGTGGATTTCCTTCAAGAACCGCGGCGACCTCGTGATCTCCGTCGAAGGCGACAAGCGGCTGTTCAACCAGTACGGCGTGATCCTGGTCAATCCGCAGAAGCACCCGAACGTGAAGAAGGAGCTCGGCCAGACGTTCATCGATTGGCTGATCTCGCCGGAGGGCCAGAAGGTGATCGCCGGCTACAAGATCGGCGGCCAGCAGCTCTTCTTCCCGGACGCCAACGAACCGGGAGCGTAGGCTCGGCCGTCACGGCTTCACCGGGCTTTTCTCCCGGCGCCGCACGACCTCGGTCGCGATGCCGAGCAGGTCGAACAGGCGGCCGACCGTGTGGTTGATGACGTCGTCCACGGTCTGCGGCCGGTTGTAGAAGGCCGGCACGATGGGGGCGACGATCGCCCCCATGTCCGACAGCGTCACCATGGTGCGCAGATGCCCGCCGTGCAGCGGCGTCTCGCGCACCGCAAGCACGAGCCTGCGGCGCTCCTTGAGCACAACGTCGGCCGCGCGCGTGAGCAGCGAGCTCGTCGTTCCGGACGCGATCTCGCTCATGGTGCGAATCGAGCACGGCACGACGATCATGCCCATCGTCTGAAACGAGCCGGAGGAAATCGACGCGCCGATGTCGGTGACCGCATGATTGACCGAGGCGAGCGCGCGGACGTCCTTCGATTTCAGCTCCGTCTCGTTGCCGAGCGTCATTTCAGCCGACCGGCTCATGACGAGATGCGTTTCGACCCCGCTGTTGCGCAGCAACTCGAGCGCGCGCACGCCGTAGATCACCCCGGAGGCGCCGGAGATCCCGACGATCAGTCGTTGCGTGGGGATGCCGCTCTTCACCCACTCGCCTCGCTTGCCCGGGCACGGGTGAAATCGCGCCGAGGAGATCAATCAAGCGCGCGCAGCAAAGCGTCCACGGCGGTCTCGGGAAACTCTCGCCCGACGACCGCCTGATAGGCCGCCACATTGGCGCGGGCCGCCTCCTGCACCGACTGTGCCGATCTAAGGGGTTCCTTGCCGCCGACGAACTCCGTCAGGGCCAGAGCGTAGAGCGCCTCCTGCTCCAGGCGCTCGGCTTCGAGCTCCACCGCCTTGACCCGCGTCCGGAACAGCTCCGTGGTCGTTGCGTCGATCGGGGGAGCGCCGCCCTTGAGGGCCCGGCGAATCACCCGCAAAGGCAAGACGGCCGTCTCGCGCCAGTGGCGGATCCGCGCGTCGATGCCGCGCACACCCTCGGCCGAGAGCAGCCGGCGCTCCGTCGCCAGCCACAGCAGAAAGAGCAGCAGGTTGACGTCGACCCCGAACGCGTCCTGCAGTTCGAGGCACGCCGGGGCGACCTGCGGTCGGCGATAGAATCCCAGCGAGAACCGCCAAAAAGGCGAACCGCCGGCATCGGTCTCGACATCGCTCATGACCGCCATGATAGCGAAGAACGCGCCCGAACACATCGGGCGCGGGCCCTCCGGGCGAGCGATCCGACGAGGCCCGCGCGGTGCCGGAGGGCCTGGCGGCGGGCCCCCTCGGTCCCGCCGCGTTTCGGTTGCGCCGCGCGCCGTGCACTGCGGGCTAGTTGAGCAGTTTCGCCGCCTTCTCCGAGACGGCTTTCGGCGTCGCGTACGACTCCTCCACCAGCTTCTGCACGTCGTCTCCGGAGACCGGGTTGATTTCGAGCTTTGCCTTCTCGGCATCCGCCACCAGATCCTTGTCGGTCAGGGCGTCCATGAAGGCCTTGCGCAGCGCGGCGACGCGGTCGGCCGGAACTCCCGGAGGCGCGAGGAACGGCCGGCCCATCACCTGGCGGGCGAAGAACAGCCTGAGGATCTGCCGCTGTTCATCATTCTTCGCGAGGTCCACCACGAGCGGTACGTTCGGCAGGTCGGGATGCTTGGAAAGCGCGAGCTGCACCAGGATGTTGATCTTCTTCTCGTCGAGCCATTTCTGATGTGTCGACTTGACGCTCGACCATGACCAGCCGCAGCGTCCTTTGACCTCGCCGCGTTCCATCGCCAGTCCGACGTCGTTTCCGCCCGGATATCCGCTGATGACCCGCATTTTCGTGCCGAGCACGCCGTTCATCAGGCGAGGAAACTGGTCCGTATCGGCGGACTTGCCGGTGCCGCCGACCACCAACTCCTTGTGCTCCAGATCCTCGACCGTCTTGATGCCGGAATCGTACCACGACACGCAGACGCTGACCTCGTTGTTCATGCTGCCGATCCAGTTGAACTTGGTCGCGTCGTATTGCGAGCCCTTCAGACCGAAAATTGGATCGAACGCCGTCCCCCGGCCGATGGCGCCGAACGCGGTGCCGTCCTTGGGGCCGACGTTGTAGAGCCAGTTTGCGAGCAGCAGGCTTCCCGCGCCGGTCATGTTCTTCGGCACGACGGTCGGGTTGCCCGGAATGTGTTTGCCGATGTAGCGAGCGAGGAGGCGCGCATAGACGTCGTAGCCGCCGCCGGCGCTGTATCCGATATAGAGCTCGACGGTCTTGCCCTTGTAGAACTGCTCCACCGTTTCCGCGCCGGCAAGCGACGGCAGCGCGATCGCAAGCGTCGCCGCCAGGGCCGCGCTGGCGAAAATCCTCGTCCGCATGTCAATCCTCCCTCTCTGTCCCGGTCGCCGGCAGTTTGCCGGTCTTGCCGGCATTTTGCGCGGCCGGAGCGTATCACCGACTGCACGCGGCGGGGACTTCGCCAGTGTCGCAGGGGCCCGGTGGCCCCAGCTCGACGGGCGTGACAAGCGCGCGAATTGCGCCTATTTGCTGGCCGGCATCGCAGAACGAGGAGCGTCAATGACGGGACTTTACGAGCGCACGCCCGGGAAGGGCCACAACCAGCCGCCGAGCGAAGACAAGGAAGGCAAGTGGGAGCGCTGGTCGAAGAAGCGGGTGTTCGTGCGCCAGCTCGAGGGCACCTACGGAGAGGTCTACAAGTCGCTGCTCGAGCAGCCGCGGGTGTTCTCCTCGCGCAATTTTCCCTGGAAGGGCGGCCCGACGCTCTACGGCAAGAGCATCATCAGCCCGCAGGCGGTCAACATCGTGCAGTCGATCGAGACGCACATCGAGTGCTACGCGCCGGGCGCCTACGGGCAGAAGCACGGCCACCTCAACAGCGCGGTGTTCTACGTGCTGAAAGGGCGCGGCCACGACGTGCACGACGGCCGCCGCATCGACTGGCAGGCGGGCGACGTGATGATCGTCGAGAACGGCTGCGTGCACCAGCACTTCAACGACGATCCCGACAACGAGGCGATCCTGCTGGTGTTCAAGGCCAAGCCGCTGTTCCTGTTCATGCACCTCCTGTTCCAGAAGATCGTGTCCTATCCGCCCACGGAAGCGCTGCCCGGCCACGAGGACTTCCGGCCGCCGAACGACCTCTAGGCGTCGGGACAGGCAGCACAGCAACGGAGCTGGAAGGACAGGACGAATGACCAAGGTACTCGACGAGCGCGACGTGGCGCACATCGGCGACAAGACCTGCACGTTCCGCGCCGAGGACGTCGCCGCCTCGCAGGAATTCCGCCGCGCCTACGAGAAGCGCCCCAACGTGGTGAAGGCGGCCGACATGCCGTTCGAGCGTTCGGCCGACGGGCTGATCAAGCACCTGGTGCACCGCAAGCTCGACACGCGCGAGTGCTGCGTGGAGGCCTACATGCAGTTCCTCAAGGCCGGGGAGCGCTCGGGCAAGCACCGCCACATGTGGGAAGAGGTGATCTTCGTGGCGGAGGGCTCCGGCCACGACCTGCACTGGGACCTCAAGTTCGACTGCCTCGACGCGTTCGAGTGGGAATGGGCGGCCGAGCCGGCGAGCCACGCCTGGCAGCGCGGCGACTTCATCTACGTGCCGCCCTACACGATCCACCAGCACGTCGCCGG
>CAZIGW010000140.1:0-3772 GCA_964538565.1 uncultured Hyphomicrobiales bacterium
CACGGCTCGCCGTCGACGACCGTTTCGAATACGTATAGCTGGTCACCGGGAACGGAGCTCGTGAGAGTGCGCAACCAGGCCGCGTAGCCGGCCCACCGGCAGGGCGTCCGGACTCGAGGCGCCCTGACCCGGACTCGAGGCGCCCTGACGCTTCGCGCGCGACCAAAGCATGCGCCGCTGCTCAGAAGCGATAGCCGATCTGAATGGGCACGTATTCGGTCGGCCGCGTCGTCTCGATGCGGCGAAAGCGTGCATCGAAGAACCAGGCGCCGTTGCCGACCGGTAGCTCGAGGCCGAGACCAGCGTTCCAGGCGAAGCGCGTGGTCGAGTTCCGCGCCACGATCACATCGCCGGGCACCGCGCCGATGCCGCAGAACCCCCAGAAGGGATCGCAGACGAAACCATTGAACAGCACGGTCTGCGTGAGCTCGATGCGGCGACGATCGATGCCGGCGCCCGCAACGATGTAGCCGCGCAGCCGCGAGCCGAGAGGCACGCCGTATGTCGCGTTGACATCGGCGCCGAGCGTGCTGCCGTCGCCGTCGTCGATGCGCGTCCGCGTCGCGACCGTCCCGAGATTGATCAGCTCGTTCGTCGCGTCGTAGTCGCTGTAGTGAGCATCGAGGGAGAGCGTCAGCGGCAAATCGGGATTCGGGTGCCAGTCGACGCCGCCGCTCACGATCCAGCCGTCGTCGAGATATCGGTCCGCGGTGCCCGTGGTCGCGCTGAAGCCGGCTCCGACGTGGAATCCGAACGGCCGTTCATTCGGGGTCTGTGCGAGTGCCGGTGCGCACAGCGTGATCGCAAGCACAGTCCCCAGCATCTGAAGCTTCATACCCAGTCCCTCGGCGATGTGAGAAGCGGCACGCGTTGCTCGCACGCTTCATACCCGCACGGGCTGCGCGTTTTCGCCGCACCTCGGCGGAGCGTGGCATCCGAGTTGCTGAGCTGCGGGTGATGCGTGTTCATGACCTCAACTGCATTTCGACGCGCCGACCGGGCGGCGCGCTCACGGATGGCGCCTGCGAGCTCCAACGCTCGCAACCCGCGATCGCGCAGCCGGCGATCACCGCTTACGCCAATGCGTAGCGTGTTCGACCCGCAACCCGCGGATCTCGCCTGGTGGCAACGCGCGGTGATCTATCAGATCTATCCCCGCTCTTTTCAGGACTCGAACGGCGACGGCATCGGCGATCTTCCCGGCGTGCTCTCGCGACTGGACCATCTCAGCGAGCTGGGCGTGGACGCGGTATGGCTCTCACCCGTGCAACCCTCTCCCATGCGTGATTTCGGCTACGACATCGCCGACTACCTCGGCGTCGATCCGCTCTTCGGAACGATGAGCGATCTCGATCGGCTGATCATGGCCCTGCACGAGCGCGGCATCCGCCTCATTATGGACTTCGTTCCGAATCACACGTCGGATCAGCATCCGTGGTTTGTCGAGAGCCGCTCTGCACGCCGCAATGCCAAGCGCGACTGGTACGTCTGGCACGATCCCGCTCCGGACGGCGGGCCGCCCAACAACTGGCTGAGCCGCTTCGGCGGCAGCGCGTGGACCTGCGACGAGCGCACCGGCCAGTACTACTACCACGCGTTTCTCAAGGAACAGCCGGACCTGAACTGGCGCAATCCCGAAGTGCGGCACGCCATGGCGGACGTGCTGCGCTTCTGGCTGAAGCGCGGCGTGGACGGCTTCCGGGTCGACGCGAGCGCGGTTCTCGCGGAGGACGCGCTCTTGCGCAACGATCCTCCGCACCCCGATTGGGATCCCAGCCTGCCGCCGCCGGAACGGCTGAAACGAACCTTCACCGATGATCGCAACGAAACGCGCGGCTATCTCGTAGATCTGCGCGCCGTCGTCGACGAATTCCCCGACCGCGTTCTGCTCGGCGAAGTGCAAGGCGCGACCGAGCGCATCTGGCGCTTCTACTCGTGGCGAGGCCGCCCGATCTTTCACCTCCCGCTGAACTATGCGCTGCTCGACACCCGCTGGGACGTGGATTCTCTGGCGGCGACGCTCGACGAATACCTGTCGGCGCTGCCGGATGCGTCCTGGCCCGATTGGATCGTGGGCGGCCACGACAAGTCCCGCATCGCGAGCCGCATCGGTCCCGCTCGCGCGCGCGTGGCGGCGATGTTGCTCTTCACGCTGCCCGGGACGCCGATTCTGTTCGCCGGTGACGAGATCGGAATGCGCGACGTGCCGGTGGCTCCGCATCAGGTGCAGGACCCCTTCGAGCGGCTCGTGCCGGGATACGGCTTGAATCGCGATCCGGAGCGCGCGCCGATGCGCTGGGACGGCACGCGTCACGCCGGGTTCACGTCCGGCACGCCATGGTTGCCGGTCGGCGATGACGTGGCCGAGCTCAACGTGAGCGTGCAGCGGAATGAGCCGCGTTCGATGCTCGCGCTCTATCGAAAGCTCATTCGGCTCAGGCGCGAGCGCCTCGAGCTCAGCGCCGGCTCGTTTGAGCCCGCGCGCTCAGTGGGCAACGCGGTGAGGTACGCGCGTCGTTACGGCGCGAAGAAGGTCTGGGTCGCGCTGAACGTCGGCGATGAGGCTCAGTCCGTTCCGCTCGAGCACGCCACACACGTCCTCGTGTCCACTTACCTGGACCGCAGCGATGTCTGCACGGGTGGGAAGCTCGAGTTGCGTCCGCACGAAGGCGTCGTCTGCGATGCAGGCTCGCCCGTTTGACCCAAGCCAGGTTCGCGCTCCGCAGGCCGGGCTCCCAGGCATTCGCATTGCTGCCCGCTCCTTCGCGTGCACAACGACACGCACGGAGGCGAGACACGAGCATGCAAAGCCGCAACGGCGAACCGGGAGTGCAGCCGGAGCGCGGCGTCACGGAGCACCCGCAATGGGGCGCCCTGCCGCTCGCGAACGGAACGCGATTCCGGCTATGGGCACCTGCGCTCGAGCGCGCCAGTGTGTTCCTCGACGGTGAGCGCGAGCCGCTCGGGATGCTCGCAGTGGAAGGCGGCTGGCACGAGCTAACGACGAACCGTGCGGGCGTCGGCTCGCGATACTGGTTCGTTCTTCCGGACGGCACGCGTGTGCCGGACCCCGCGTCACGCTTCCAGCCCGAGGATGTAGGTGGTCCCAGCGAGGTCATCGACACGCATCGTTTCGCGTGGACCGACGCGAGCTGGCGCGGACGGCCGTGGAACGAGGCCGTCCTCTACGAGCTGCACGTCGGCACCTTCACACCCGCTGGAACCTTCGCCGGAGCGCAAGAGAAGCTGCCGCATCTTGCGGCGCTCGGCGTGACTGCGATCGAGCTGATGCCCATCGGGGACTTCGCGGGTGCGCGCAACTGGGGATACGACGGCGTGCTGCCGTTCGCACCGGAGTCTGCTTACGGTCGGCCCGAGGAGCTGCAGGCGCTGGTCGATGCGGCACATCGGCACGGGCTCATGGTGCTGCTCGATGTCGTGTACAACCACTTCGGCCCGGAGGGCAACTATCTCGGACGCTACGCGCCGCAGTTCTTCACCAACCGCCATCACACGCCCTGGGGCGCGGCGATCAACTTCGACGGCGCCGACAGCGCACCCGTTCGCGAGATGTTCGTGGAGAACGCGCTGTACTGGATGGAGGACTATCACTTCGATGGGCTGCGCCTCGATGCCGTCCATGCGATCCTCGACGACAGTCGTGTGCACATTCTGGACGAGCTGGCGGAGCGTGTGCGCGCGCGTACGAGCGGCCGCGAGGTCCATCTGATTGTCGAAAACGAGGACAACCAGGCGCGCCGGCTCGCGCGCG
>CAZIGW010000141.1:0-25946 GCA_964538565.1 uncultured Hyphomicrobiales bacterium
AAGGCGCGGCGGCCGCGTGCCGCCGAACGCGAGCCGGGCAAGCCGGCGCACCCGGTAAGCCGCACCAGCCGCAAGGAATCCGCGTCGCCCGGCGGCAATGGCGCCAGAGCGGTGGACGAGGAAGCCAAACTGCGCGGCTACGCCACCTCGGCGGAACAGGCGAAAGCCCCGCCCGCGGTCGAGCCGGCGAACGCGCCCGTTTCGGCGGCGGCCAGCGAGTCCGCTCCCGCCGCGCCGCGGCCGGCCGCCGCATCAATCGAGCCCGCCCCCGGGACAACGACGCCCGCGGCGGATTCGGGCGCGGCGACGGCGAGCGATCCGGGATCCGGTGCGGCGGCGCCCGCCCCGGCGAATGAGACGACCGCCGCGCCGTCAGCGGCGGTCAACACGGCGCCCACGGGATCGCCGCAAGGCCCCGCGACGGCTGCCGAGCCCGCCGCCACGCCGGAGCGCGAGGACAAGCCCAGCCCGGCGAACTGAGCCTTTCCGGCCTTGATGGAACCAAAGCCGAGGCTCCGTGGCCTTGCTCTGACGCGTTTTCTTCACGCGAACCGATACTCACTTCGCGCGAAAACGCTCTATGCCGTCTTCGGCGCCTCGGCTTCCGTCTGCGGCTCGCCGCCGAGCCCGCTCGCCTGCGGATTCTCGAAGAACGCCTCGGCGGCGGCGCGGGCGGCCTCGGCCTCCTCCTCGGCCTCTTCGCGGCGCACCGTGACGTCCTCGCCGCGCGCGAGACGTTCGGCTTCCTCGGCGCTGCGTGCGACATTGACGGTGATCGTGACTTCGACCTCGGGATGGAGCGCGACCGGGACCTTGTGCAGGCCGATCGACTTGATCGGCGCGTTGAGGGCGATCTGGTTGCGGTTCAGACTGAAGCCGGCCTCGCTGAGCACGGCGACGAGGTCGCGCGGGGACACCGAGCCGTAGAGCTGCCCGGTTTCGGACGCCTGGCGCAGCACGACGAAGCTCTGGCCGTCGAGCTTGGCCGCGACCTTCTCGGCCTCGCCGCGCATCTCGAGGTTGCGCGCCTCGAGCTGGGCCTTCATGCCTTCGAAGCGCGCCTTGTTGTCCTTCGTGGCGCGCAGCGCCTTGCCCTTCGGCAACAGATAATTGCGGGCAAACCCGTCCTTCACGCGGACGACATCACCCATCTGACCGAGCTTGGCCACGCGTTCCAGCAAGATCACTTCCATGACGGTTTCTCCATTGATGCTGTTCGTGTTGATCTTCGCATGGGGCAAATTTCTTCAGCGCGGCGGCGCGGCCTTGTTCGCAAGGCGCCCGCGCAGGTCGAACGCCGCATCGGCGAGGCCGAGAAGGGTGGCGGCGAGGATCGGCCACCCGAAGACGAACACGACCGAATAGGCGGCGGCGAGCACGACGCCGCGGCTTGCCCGCCCGCGCGTGATCGCGTGCAGCACAGCGAACCCGAGCAGGGCGTAGGCGATCAGAAGGCTCGCCGAGAAGATGCCGCACACGACGCCTGCGAGCCCCGGGAGCAGCGAGCCGGCGATCGAGAGGCCGACGAGACCCGGTGTGAACGTCGGGAACGTCATCTGCGACAGGTCGGGCCACGGCCGCTTGAGCCGTCCGGAGACGTTGACGATGCGGGCGGCGAGCCACAGGTTGAGGATCTGCGTGAGGGTGGACACGACGGCCGCGGCCGGCGGAACCACGAGCACGAGAAAGCGGACCAGCCGCTCCGGATCGCTCACGCCCGGCACCTCGACGGGCGAGCCGGCCGGCGCACTTGTTTCAATCCGCATGATGCGCTCGAAGGCGCGTTTCAGTCCGGCTTGAAAACTGTCGATGTCGAGACCGAAGTGCGGAATGGCCGAGACGACCACCAGCGCGCCGAGCCCCGCCGCCCAGACGACAAGCCGCCCGACCGGGTACCACTCGAGATCATGCGGCGAAGGCAGCGCGGCCGGCCGGGCCAGGAGCGCCAGATAGGAGAGCCACCACGCCGGCAATCCGACGCTCAGCAGGACCGCGACGAAGAACAACAGGCCGAACGCGACCGAGAGGCTTGCCGCCGATACGACGGCGCCGACCAGCGCCGCCCAATGGCTCCAGCCCAGCCCGGCGATCAGGATCGGCAGCGGCGACAGATAGAACAACAGGATCGAGACGAGCGACCCGGACGCGACCGAGGCGAACAGCAGCGCCGTCGCGGCGCCCGCGCCCAATCCGATCAGCAGAATCTGCACCATCTCGAGCTGTCCCGCTTCGTCAGCGGTTAGAGACGGATCGTCGCCCGTCCCAACCATCGGCGCCGCGAACCGCGGCGCCTCGTCGATGCACGTCGACGTGCGGTGGTCATCCGCCGCACGGCATGGCCGCGTCCGTTCAGCGGATCACGTAGGGCAGCAGTCCGAGGAAGCGCGCGCGCTTGATGGCGCGGGCGAGCTCGCGCTGCTTCTTGGCCGACACCGCGGTGATGCGGCTCGGCACGATCTTGCCGCGCTCGGAAATATAGCGCTGCAGCAGCTTCACATCCTTGTAGTCGATCTTCGGCGCGTTCGCGCCGGAGAACGGACAGGTCTTGCGACGGCGGAAGAACGGGCGGCGCGCCGGAACCTGGGCAAAGCTCATGATGCTCACTCCTCCGTCGGCTCGGCGATTTCGGCTTCATCGCGGCCGCGCGGTCCGTCGCGGTCACGCCGGCGATCGCCACGATCTATCCGCTCGCCGCGCCGATCGTCACGATCCCGGTCGCGATCGGATTTGCGCATCATCGCCGAAGGCTCCGCCTCGAGCTCTTCCACGCGCACGGTGAGGGCGCGCAGCACGTCCTCGTTGATGCGCTCCTGGCGTTCGACTTCGCTCACCGCGGCCGCCGGCGCCTCGATGTTGAGCAGCGTGAAATGCGCCTTGCGGTTCTTGCGAATGCGGAAGGAGAGGGACTTCACGCCCCAGTATTCGGTCTTGCGGACCTGGCCGCCCATCTGCTCGATGACGGCCTTGTATTGGTTGGTAAGGTCCTCGACCTGCTGCGCCGAGAGGTCCTGGCGCGCAAGATAGACGTGCTCGTAGAGCGGCATGGGACTGCCTTTCCGGTTCATCCTCGATCGTCTCGCCCGGCGCTAAGCCCTTCGTGCCCTTCGGGAAAGGCTCGAAAGTCTAGGAAGGCGGGAACACGGGACGCCGGACCATCGGTCCTGCCGGAACCGTGGACCTGCCACGGCGACGGCCGTCCGTTCAGCTCCCGGCCGGGATCGAGCGGAGCCGGGGTTATACGGTTTTCCCGTGGAAATGCAAGACTTGGGACGGGATCGCCCGCGGGTTCGAGCGCCTGTCCAGCTTTGATGGAATCAAGGCCGGAAACGCGTTTTCTTCACGCGAACCGGTACCCAACCGCTCTAGGAGGCGGCCTGGGCGCCCTCGGGCGCCCCGGTCTTGGCCAGCGCGTTCAGGATCTCGGCCAGCTTGACGGCGAGCCGCACCCCCTCGCGGATCTGCGCGGCGTGCAACGGATCGGTCCCGGCGTTGAGCTTGCGCAGCTTGTTGAGCTCGGCCAGCAGGTGGTCGAGGTTCTGGGCGAGCAGCTGCTGGCGGAACGCATGATCGCGCCGCGCCCGCGCCAGGTCGGCGTCCGTCGCCAGTGCGAATTCGCCCATGAGCCCGGTCTCCCGATTTCACGCGATCTTACCCAGCGGCAGTTGTCGCTTCGTTACCGCGAATGCCGGGCACTCCGGTGACCCGCAACTTGACAGGATCGACCTCGCGGTGTCTTACGGCGCGTTTTCCGGGTGAGGGCATAAGGTCTTATGGCAATTGCGTTCGTATTTCCCGGCCAGGGAAGCCAGGCGATCGGGATGGGAAAGGCGCTGGCGGAGCAATTTCCCGACGCGCGCGAGGTCTTCACCGAGGTGGATGACGCGCTCGGCGTGAAGCTGACCGATGTCATGTGGAACGGACCGGCCGACGCGCTGACGTTGACCGAGAATGCGCAACCGGCGCTGCTCGCCGCGTCGATGGCGGCGATGCGCGTTCTCGAACGCGAAGCCGGCGTCGCGCTCGCCCGCGATGCCGCCTTCGTGGCCGGGCATTCGCTCGGTGAATATTCGGCGCTTGCCGCCGCCGGGGCGCTCTCGCTTGCCGATGCGGCGCGGCTCGTGCGCATCCGCGGCCGCGCCATGCAGAAGGCGGTGCCGGTCGGCGTCGGTGCGATGGCGGCGCTGCTGGGTCTCGAATTCGAGGCCGCCGCGGCGGTCGCCGCCGAGGCCGCGCAGGGCCAGGTATGCCAGGCCGCGAACGACAACGGCGGCGGCCAGGTCGTCGTGTCGGGCGACAAGGCCGCGGTGGAACGCGCCGTCGAACTCGCCAAATCGCGCGGCGCCAAGCGCGCCATGATGCTGCCGGTCTCGGCGCCCTTCCATTGTGCCCTGATGCAGCCGGCCGCCGACGTGATGGCCCAGGCCCTCGCGGACGTGCGCGTGAAGGCGCCGGCCGTGCCGGTCGTCGCCAACGTGCTGGCCCGCCCGGTGACCGATCCGGCGGAGATCGTGCGCCGGCTCGTCGAGCAGGTCACCGGGACCGTGCGCTGGCGCGAGTCCGTGCTGTTCATGGCGCAGAACGGCGTTGAGACATTCTACGAGGTCGGCACCGGCAAGGTGCTGAGCGGACTCGTCAAGCGGATTGCCGCGGGCGCAAGCGGCATCGCCGTCGGGACGCCCGAGGACATCGCCGCGTTCAAGGCGGCGCGCGGTTGATGGCAGAAAGGACGCAACCATGTTCGACCTCACCGGCAAGACCGCGCTCGTGACCGGGGCGACCGGGGGCATCGGGCGCGCCATTGCCCGTGCGCTGCACGCACAGGGCGCGACGGTGGCGATATCCGGAACCCGCCGCGAGGCGCTCGATGCGCTCGCCGCCGAGCTTGGCGACCGGGTCCACGTGTTGCAGTGCAATCTCGCCGAGCGGGACGAGGTCGAGGCCCTGGTGCCGCGCGCCGAGGAGGCGATGCAGACGCTCGACATCCTGGTCAACAACGCCGGGATCACGCGCGACAATATCTTCATGCGGCTCAAGGACGAGGACTGGGATCAGGTGATCGCGGTCGACCTGACGGCGGGATTTCGACTCGCGCGCGCGGCGGTGCGCGGCATGATGCGGCGGCGCTTCGGCCGCATCGTCGGCATCACGTCGGTGGTGGGCGTGACCGGCAACGCGGGCCAAGGGAACTATGCGGCCGCCAAGGCCGGCATGATCGGCATGAGCAAGGCGCTCGCGCAGGAAGTCGCTTCGCGCGGCGTGACGGTGAATTGCGTCGCGCCCGGCTTCATCGACACCGCCATGACGGTGGGGCTCGGCGACAAACTGCGGGAGGCACTGCTCGGCCGGATACCGGCCGGCAAGCTCGGAACGTCCGAGGACGTCGCCGCCGCGGTGGTCTATCTGGCATCCGCGGAGGCCGCCTACGTGACCGGCCAGACGCTGCATGTGAACGGCGGAATGGCCATGATTTGAGGGAGATAAATGGTCGCGGGGGTATCTCTTCGCGGCCTGCCGCCGTGCTGGCCAAGCGGGGGGAAGTATGATAACCGACACCCCGGCTTGGCTGAACGACACAAGTGGAGCGGGCTGGGGCTTTGGCGAACCGCTTTCAACCCGTGCGCGATCCGCTGACGTCAACCACGACGGGGGGCCGTGCCGCGATGATCGTCTATCGCATGGCCGGTCGAGCCAATTCCTGAGCAAGAGGTTGCAACGATGAGTGACATTGGCGAGCGGGTGAAGAAGATCGTCGTGGAGCATTTGGGCGTCGAGCCCGACAAGGTGACGGAGACGGCGAGCTTCATCGACGACCTCGGCGCCGACAGCCTCGACACGGTCGAACTGGTGATGGCCTTCGAGGAAGAGTTCGGATGCGAGATTCCGGACGATGCGGCCGAGACGATCCTCACCGTCGGCGATGCCATCAAGTTCCTGGAAAAGAACGCCAAGAGCTGACGTCCGCTGCCGCGGCCCCGTTCTTCTCGGACGGCGGGACCGCAACAGGCGCGGGGTGATCTTGGTCGAAGGCCGCGCCGGTCGGCGCGGCCGTTCCGTTATCGTAGTATCGTGACGTGACGGATCGTGCCGCGGCATTTCTCCGGCGAGCCGCTCAGGAAACCGGAGGCCGCGTCGAAATTGACACTTTCACCGCTGCGGAGGCCCGGCCAGATGGAGAGGGCTGCGGCACCGCTGCAAACAGGATGAACGGATGAGACGGGTGGTGGTCACGGGAGTCGGAATGGTGTCGCCGCTCGGCTGCGGCGCCGAGACGACGTGGCAACGCCTGCTCGCGGGCAAGAGCGGCGCGCGCCGCATCGAGAAATTCGACGTCTCCGACCTGCCCGCGAAGATCGCGTGCACCATTCCGCGCGGCGACGGTTCCGACGGCACCTACAATCCCGATCAGTGGATGGAGCCGAAGGAGCAGCGCAAGGTCGACGAGTTCATCGTCTACGCGATGTGCGCGGCGCGCCAGGCGCTGGCGGACGCCGGCTGGGCACCTTCGAGCTACGAGGACCAGATCAGCACCGGGGTGATGATCGGATCCGGCATCGGCGGCATCGAAGGCATCGCCGAGACCGCGATCGTGCTGAAGGAAAAGGGGCCGCGGCGGGTGTCGCCGTTCTTCATTCCGGGGCGGCTCATCAATCTTGCGTCCGGCTACGTTTCGATCGCCTTCGGCCTCAAGGGACCGAACCACGCGGTCGTCACCGCGTGTTCGACCGGCGCGCACGCGATCGGGGACGCGAGTCGCCTCATCGCGCTCGGCGATGCCGACGTGATGGTGGCGGGCGGCACCGAATCGCCGATCAACCGGCTCTCCGTCGCCGGCTTCGCCGCCTGCCGCGCGCTCTCGACCGGCTTCAACGACACCCCGCACCGCGCGTCGCGGCCTTACGACCGGGATCGCGACGGCTTCGTCATGGGCGAGGGCGCGGGCGTGGTCGTCCTCGAAGACTATGAGCATGCGAAACGGCGCGGCGCCCGGATCTACGCCGAGGTCATCGGCTACGGCCTGTCGGGTGACGCGCACCACATCACCGCTCCGGCCGAGGACGGCGACGGCGCGTATCGTTGCATGCAGGCCGCGATCCGCCGCGCCGGCGTTTCGCCGGCCGAGCTCGACTACATCAACGCTCACGGGACCTCGACGCCGCTCGGCGACGAGATCGAGCTCAATGCCGTCCATCGCCTGGTCGGCAACGCCGCCGGCCGCATCTCGATGTCGTCCACCAAGTCCTCGATCGGGCACCTGCTCGGCGCCGCCGGGGCCGTGGAGGCGATCTTCTCGGTGCTGGCGATTCGCGACCAGACCGTTCCGCCGACGATCAACCTCGACAATCCCTCGGTGGAGACCGCCATCGATCTCGTGCCACACGAGGCCAAGAAGCGCGACGTCAATGTCGTCCTGTCGAATTCATTCGGTTTCGGCGGCACGAACGCATCGCTGGTGTTCCGTCGCGTGACCGAATAGGGCGCAATCGCGGCAGCGCGCCTTCGACCCCGCGGCTGGCGGGACGCGGCCTACCGATCGCCATATTTGCCGATAACTTTCAGTGCGCGCCCACGAGCGGACAACCCGTGTTGCGACGTTGCCGGTGGCCGAACATGGCAAATCCGACGGCCGGATCATTCGAGCGACGCCGCCGTGCGCATCGCGATGTACGAACAACCGGCTCTGGTGTACCGTCCGGCTCGTTCCGCAGGGCGGGCGTGCGCTGCGTCGCGCACGGTGACTTGCCGGGTGGTCGAGGCCGATTCGTGGTGGACGTGGTGCACGATTGATGGAGCAGAAGCGGATCACCCCCCGCAGCCCGCGCGCTGCGCTCGAGCCCGAGCGCGTGCCGGTGCCGACGCGGCGCTCGCGCGGCGCGCGGCATCCCGTCGTGATCGTCGGCAACGCCGTGTTCACGATCCTGATCGTGCTGGCGGTGGTCGCCGGCACCACGGTGATCGTCGGCAAGCAGCGATTCGAGGCGCCCGGGCCGCTGCAGTCCGACAAGATCGTCAACATTCCGCGCGGCTACGGCCTTCGCGACATCGCCGACCTGCTGATGCGCGAGGGCGTCATCGACCAGCCGTGGACGTTCGTCGCCGGCGTGATCGCCCGCAAGGCGCGCGACGAGCTCAAATCCGGCGAATATCAGTTCGCCAAGCAGGCGAGCCTGCGCGACGTGGTGGACACCATCATCGAGGGCAAGGTGGTGCAGCATCAGCTCACCATTCCCGAGGGATTGACCTCCGAGCAGATCGTGCAGCGGCTCCTCGACAACGACACCCTGAGCGGCAACATCCGCGAATTGCCGCGTGAAGGCTCGTTGCTGCCGGAGACCTATCGCTTCACCCGCGGCACCACGCGCGAGCAGATGATCTCGCGCATGCAGCAGGCCGAGCGCAAGGCACTGGAGGAGATCTGGGAGCACCGCAATCCGGATCTGCCGCTCAAGACCCCGGAGCAGCTCGTCACGCTGGCCTCGATCGTCGAGAAGGAGACCGGCCGGCCCGAGGAACGCTCGCGGGTGGCGGCGGTGTTCATCAACCGGCTCAAGCAGAGAATGAAGCTGCAGTCGGACCCGACCATCATCTACGGCCTGGTCGGCGGCAAGGGTAGCCTCGGCCGGCCGATTCTCAAGAGCGAGATCGAGCAGCCGACGCCCTACAATACCTACGTGATCGAGGGGCTGCCGCCGGGGCCGATCGCCAATCCGGGCCGCGCGTCGCTCGAGGCGGCCGCCAACCCGGCGCGCACCAAGGAGATCTTCTTCGTGGCCGACGGGACCGGCGGGCACGTCTTCGCCGAGACGCTCGATCAGCACCAGAAGAACGTGGCGCACCTGCGGGCGCTCGAACAGCAGCAGCGCGGCTCCACCGGGCCGGTCCCGCCGCCGGCGACCCAACAGCCGGGAGTCCAGGCGCCGGCCGCGCCGCCGGCGCGGCACCCGGCCCGGCAGCGGCAAGGCGCCGCCAACATCCACCCGTCCGCGCAGGCGCAGTAGAACGAGCCGGCAACGGCTGAGGGCGGCCTCCCGGTCCCATGCCATCCACGGCCGTCGCCGCCCGATCGGCCGCGCGCTTGTGACGGCGCAAGGCCGCCGTTAAGTTCGGCCGGCTTGAGCCTATTCCATCCCTGCTGACGCGAGTCCTCCCGCCATGGCGCTGTCGAGCATGACCGGTTTCGCGCGTGCCAACGGCGCGGTCGGGACGTACGCGTGGGCGTGGGAATTGAAGTCGGTCAACGCCAAGGGCCTCGATCTGCGGCTGCGGCTGCCGCCCGGCTGGGACGCGGTCGAGGCGCCGGTGCGCACGAAGGCCGGCGAGATGCTCTTTCGCGGCACCGTCTACGCGACGCTGTCGGTTGCGCGCGAAGGCGTGCCACCGGTCGTGTGCGTCAACGATTCGGTGCTGGCGGCGGTGCTCGCAACGCTCGATGGTCTCAAGGGCCGGGTCGACGCCGAGCGCCCGCGGCTCGACGGGATCCTCGCCGTCAAGGGCGTGATTGAAGTCGTCGATGCCGAGGAACGGGAGGAGGACCGGCGCGCGGCCGAGGCGGCGGTGGTCGCCGGATTCGCCCAGGCATTGAACGGACTTTGCGAGATGCGGCGGCACGAGGGCGAGGCGCTCGGGCGCGTGCTCTCCGCGCGCCTTTCGGAAATCGCCACGCTGGCCATGCGCGCCGAGGCCGTTCCCGGCCGCCAGCCGGAGGCGATCAGGAAGCGGCTCGCCGATCAGGTCGCCGCCCTGCTCGAGACCTCCGACCGCTTCGATCCCGACCGGTTGCACCAGGAAGCGATCCTGATCGCCGCCAAGGCCGACGTGCGCGAGGAGCTCGACCGGCTGGAAGCGCACGTCGCGCAGGCCAAGCATCTGATGCGGCAGGGCGGAGCGATCGGGCGGCGGCTCGACTTCCTCGCGCAGGAACTCAACCGCGAGACCAACACGCTGTGCGCGAAGTCGAACGACGTGGACCTGACCAACATCGGGCTCGAGCTGAAGAACGTCGTGGAGCAGTTCCGCGAGCAAGTGCAGAACCTGGAGTAGGGCGATGGCGGGGGGAGTCGAGGCCGCGGAAAAATCGATCGCGCGCCGCGGTCTGATGCTGGTGCTGTCCTCGCCGTCCGGCGCCGGCAAGACCACCTTGTCGCGCATGCTGCTCGAATCCGACCGCGGCGTCGATCTGTCCGTGTCGGTGACGACGCGCCCGAAGCGGCCCGGGGAAATCGACGGCCGGCACTACCATTTCATCGACCGGCCGCGCTTCGATACGATGGTGCGTTCGGGCGAGCTGCTCGAATGGGCCGAGGTGTTCGGCCATTGTTACGGGACGCCGCGCGCGCCGGTCGAAGCTGCGCTCGCCGCCGGGCGCGACGTGCTGTTCGACATCGACTGGCAGGGAACCCAGCAGGTGAAGGAGAAGGCCCGCGGCGATCTCGTCGCCGTGTTCGTCCTGCCGCCGTCGATTCCCGAGCTCGAGCGGCGTCTGAAGGCGCGCGCGCAGGATTCCGAAGGCGTCATTCGCTCGCGCATGGCCAAGGCGGCCGACGAAATGAGCCATTGGGCGGAGTACGACTATGTGATCCTCAATCGCGACCTCGACCGCGCCTTCGCGGACGTGAAGGCGATCCTAGCGGCCGAGCGGCTCAAGCGCGAGCGCCAGACCGGCCTTTCGGCGTTCGTGCGTTCGCTCCAGGCGGACCTCTGACCGGCCCGTGGGACCCGCCCTTGTTCCAGAAAGCCCGCCCGCGTCCGATCACGGCGGCGGAATCTGGATGAGCTCGTCGAGCTGTTCTTTGGAGAGCGGCGCGTCGAGAAACTTGAGCGCGACGCCGTCCGTCATGATCGCGTCGACGCCGGTGATCTTGTCGAACTGCATCGCGTCCCGCGTCTGAAACTGCTCGCTCGTCTGCTTGACGAGGCTGGCCGGAATCTTGTTCATCTTCGAATAGATTTCGATCGCCTTCGGATCGCGGAAGATCCAGTCGAGCGATTCGCGGTAGGCGCGGACGAACCGCAGGAAGACGTCCCGGCGTTCGGTCAGCAGCCGGGCGTTGACCGCCTGCACGCGCACCGTCTGGTTGCGCATGGACGGGACATCGCTGCCCTTGGCGATGATGCGGATCTTGCCCTCGCTCACTTCCTTCAGGCCGAAGGGCGGCACGGCCCAGCCGACGTCGATCTGTCCCGACATCACCTGGGTGAGCGTCGCCGGGGGGCCGCCGGTCGCGGTCGGCTTCGCCTTCACGCCGAGTTCGGACGCGAACGCCAGCACGACGCTGTGGCTGGTCGCGCCGTTGGTCGAATAGGCGATCGTGTTCCTGTCGGTGAGATCCGCGAGCCGTTTGATCGGCGAGTCCGTCTTGACGTACCAGAAGATGTCCCCCATCCCGGTGAAGCTCGCCCCGAAGATACGGATCGGCGCGCCCTTGGCGAAAGCGCGCATGACGCCGACCGTGCCGATGCCGATGCCGATGTCGGCGGCGCCGGAAATCACCGGCTGCAGGGTCTCGCCCGCGCCCTGCGTTCCGACGATCTCCAGCACGAGCCCGTGCTTCTTGAAGATGCCGGCCTGCTGCCCGAGGATCGGCGGCTGCTGCGCCCACGCCTGCATCTGTCCGATGGTGAGCTTCAGCGTGTCCTCGGCGCGCGCTGTCGGAATGCACGCGAGCGCCGCCAGCAGCGTCGCCACCGCCCATCTGCCACCGCTCCTGTTGGTCATCGTTTCTTCCCCTGGATTGTTGTTTGCTGTCCGGATTGTTCTCCTTCCCGGATCATTTTTCCAGCGCGCAATCGGCGAATTGGCGTCGATGCTGCAACGAAAAGCACACGACGCCGCGCGGTTTTCGTGCCGGCGATTTCACAATGCGGTACGACGTCGAGTGCGGTCCTGATCGGGCGGAACCGAAAGCGCTCTCGACTGCTTCGGCCGCGTGATCCGGGCGGACGAAATCTGCCCCGCCGGCGATCGTCTCAGGCGGTCAGCACGACGCGGCCGACGACGCGGCCCGCCCGCAGATCCTCGAGCGCCGACTGCGCCTGCGCCAGCGGACGTTCGGCGATCGGAATCGGCGGTACGCCGCCGGCGCGCGCGAGCGCCATCAGTTCGCGCGCCTCCGCGAGCGTGCCCACGAAGCTGCCCTCGATCGTCATGCCCTTGAGCGGAAAATACGCAATCGGCGAGGTGAACGTCCCGCCGAGCAGGCCGGCGACCACCACCTTTCCGCCCTTGGCGAGCACGCCCGTCGCGAAGGCAAGCGAGCCGTCGGAGCCGACGAAGTCGCAGGCCGCGTGCACGCCGCCGGTCTCGGCCAGAACCTGCTTGCGGGCGCCCGCGTCGCTCGGATCGAATGCCGCGGCGGCTCCCGCCGCCAGCGCGGCGGCGCGTTTGCCGGCGTCGATGTCGGCGACGACCGGCGCCTGCGCGAACAGGACGCGCGCCAGCGCGAGACCCATCATGCCGACGCCGCCCATGCCGACGAGCAGGATCGGTCCGCGCGCAGCCCGATCGGCGATGCGCTTGAGCGCCGCAAAGGCGGTGAGGCCCGAGCACATGTAGGTCGCGGCCAGCGCGGTCGGCAGCGGCTCGTAGTCGAGCAGATAGCGCGGGTGCGAGACGAGCACGTGGGTGGCGAACCCGCCGTCGGCCGCGACGCCGAGATAGCGCGCGTCGGCGCAGAAGTTTTCTTCGCCGCGCCGGCAGGCCGGGCAGGCGCCGCAGCCGATCCACGGATAGACCACGACCCGCCGCCCCCGGCCGGCGTTCTCCGCCCGCGGTCCCGCCGCCTCGATGCGCCCGGCGATCTCGTGCCCGAGCGTGAACGGCAGCGTCCGTCCGGCGGTGATGTCGAGGCGCCGGCCGCCGCCGAGGTTGAAATAGCCGTCCTGCATGTGGAGATCGGAGTGACAGACGCCGCAGCGCTCGACGCGCACCAGCACTTCGCTGCCTTGCGGCTGCGGGCAATCGGCCACCGTTTCGCACAGCGGCGCGGCGTAGGCGGTGAGCGACTGGCGGACGAGCCTCGTCATCGGACGTCGTTCCGGTCTCGTGCCATCATGCCGGATACGGGGCGGCCTGCGCCAGGGCGTGCGCGAGCGCAACGAAACCCTCGACCGGAATGTCCTCGGCGCGCGCGGTCGGATCGATGGCGGCGGCGGTCAGAAGCGGCAGCGGGTCGCCTGCGAGCGACCGCAGGCTCTGGCGCAGCATCTTGCGTCTCTGGCCGAAGGCGGCGGCGGTCACCCGTTCGAGCAGAGCGAGCCTGCACGGCAGCGGGTCCGCCCGCGGCACGAGGCGGACCACGGCCGAGGTCACCTTGGGCGGTGGCACGAAGGCGGAGGGGGCGACCTCGAACAGGATGCGCGCCTCGCTGCGCCAACCGGCGAGCACGGCGAGGCGCCCGTAGCTCTTGGTGCCGGGCGCGGCGACGATGCGCTCGGCGACCTCGCGCTGGAACATCAGGACGAGCGAGTCATACCACGGCGGCCATGGCTCGACGGCGAGCCACTGGACGAGTAGGGCGGTCGCGATGTTGTAGGGCAGGTTGGCGACGACGCGCACCGGTCCTGCGTCGAGAAGGGGCGCCGGATCGAAGGCGAGCGCGTCGCCTTCGACGACGTGCAGCCGGTCCGGATAGCGCGCGGCGATCTCCCCGAGTGCGCCGAGCGCGCGGGCGTCGCGCTCGACGGCGATGACCCGGCGGGCGCCGAGCGCGAGCACGGCGCGCGTGAGGCCGCCCGGCCCGGGGCCGATCTCAACCACGGTCACGCCCGCGAGCGGGCCGGCCGCGCGGGCGATGCGGGCGGTCAGGTGGAGGTCGAGCAGGAAGTTCTGTCCGAGCGACTTCCGGGCGGTGAGACCGTGGCGGCGGATCACCTCGCGCAGCGGCGGCAGGTCGTCGATCGCGCCCATCAGGCCCAGGCAGCCGCCGCGCTCGCCGTGCGGCCGGCGAGCCGCCTCGCGAGGCGCAGCGCGGCGATCAGACTCGACGGGTCGGCCCGGCCGGTCCCCGCGATATCGAAGGCGGTGCCGTGATCGGGCGACGTGCGCACGAACGGCAGGCCGAGCGTCACGTTGACCGCATGATCGAAGGCGAGCGTCTTGATCGGGATCAGCGCCTGGTCGTGATACATGCACAGCGCCGCGTCGTAGCTCGCGCGCGCGGCCGCATGGAACATGGTGTCGGCCGGCAACGGCCCGCGGGCGTCGATGCCCTCGGCCGCGAGCTGCGCCACGGCGGGCGCGACGATCGTGTGATCCTCGGCGCCGAGCGCGCCGGCTTCCCCCGCATGCGGATTGAGCCCGGCGATGGCGAGCCGCGGCCGCGCGATGCCGAAGCGGCCCGCGAGGTCGCGCGCGACGATGCGCCCGGTCTCGGCCACGAGCGCCGCGCTCAGCCGCTGCGGCACCTCGGCGAGCGGCAGATGAATGGTGACCGGCACGACCGCGAGTTCCGGCGACCACAGCATCATCACCGGGTGCGCGGCGATCCCGGTCGCCTCCTCGGCCAGCCGGGCGAGGAATTCGGTGTGACCCGGTTCGACGAATCCCGAGCGGTAGAGCACGTTCTTGGCGACCGGGTTGGTGACGACGGCGCTCGCCGTGCCGGCGAGCACGTCGGCGACCGCGCGGCGGATCGCGGCGATCGCCGCCGGCGCACTCGAATCGTCGGGGTGTCCGGGCCAAGCGGTCGCCTGCACCCCGGTCTCGACGACCGGCAGGCTCGAGGCGAAGGCGGCCGCGGCATGCTCCGCATCGACCACGCTGACCGGCAGCGGAAGGCCGAGCCGTTGCGCGCGGCGCGTCACGAAAGCAGCGTCGCCGAGCAGGTAGAAGGGGGGCAGATCGAGGTTCGCGCGCCGGTGCCACAGCGCGATGGCGAGGTCGGGGCCGATTCCCGCCGGCTCGCCGAGGGTGAGCGCCAGAGGTCGCAACATCGGGCCGCTACTTGACCTCGATCATGGCGCTCTTGCGCAATTCCTGGAGATAGCGCTTCGACTTCTCCTGGAATTTCTCGGCAAACAGCTTGTCGCGGACCTCGCGCTGCTCGGGGCTGTCGGACTTGGTCTCCCGCTTGGCGCACACGGCGAAGATCTGGACGCCTTCCGGGGTGTTTTCCGGCGAGGTGGTCTTGCCGACGTCGGTCTTGTCGAGGATGTCGCGCAAGGCCGGGGCGAGGTCGGCCGAATTGCGGATGATCGGCTCGCGCACGGCGACGTCGCGCAAGGCGCGCGCAAACGGAATACCGGTCTCGCAGTTCTGGAAGCGGGCGCGCAGCGCCTCGGCCTCGCGCCGGCGCGCCTCGATGGCGGATTCGGGGGCGCCGCGCGGCAGGATGAAGAGAATCGGCCGCAACGTGTACTCGTGGCCGACGAGCTCGCTCTTGTCCGGCTTGTCGCCCTTCTCGTCCTTCTTGCTCGTCTCGATCGCCTGCAGGACGTCCTTTTCGTTGAACTGGAAGCTCGACTGGAACTTGCCGCGGACGATCTGGCCCCAGACGATGTCGGCGCGGATTCTCGACTTGAGGGTGTTCGCGTCCACGCCGCCGTGCGCCAGCGCCTGGGTCAGCTGCTGCGGGCTCAGCCGCATGCGCTTGGCCATTTCGCCATAGGCGGCATCGACGTCCTTGTCGGTGATTTCCAGCTTGTAGCGTTTGCCGACCTGAATCTTCAGCCTCTCGTTGATGAGGTCGTCGATGACTTCCTTGCGCGAGGCGGTCTTGTGCGACACCAGCTGGATGAAGCGGCTGCGCTGTTCGACGTCGTAGGTGGTGATCGGGTCGCCATTGACGATGACGACGACCTGCTGGGCCGCGGCCGGCGCGTGCACCATGGCGGCCGCGCACAGGACGAGCGCCGCGGCAAGGCCGCGAACGCGCGCCCGATACTTCGGCGTGGAGCAAGTCATTGCGGGTCGGACCTGGACATTGGTTGCGAGGACGCCGGCCTGAGCCGTGACATCCGGTTTAGCTGTAACATCTTTTTCAATTGTGCGCATCGCGTGGCGACGCCCGGAGCCCCGGCGTCGCACCCGTCTCAATACCCGCCGATGCCGTTCCCGCCCGTGCCGCCGAGCGTGCGCAGGCTCATCTGTAACATGACACGGTGGTCGATCTGCGGGGTGGTCGAGAACGAGGAGGTCGCCGTATCGAACGTGTAATACGTGTAGCTGGTGATGTAGTTCAGGCCCAGGATGAAGCAATCGTCGATGTATCCGAGCCCGACGCGCGTCTGGTCGAACTTGGCGGCCGCGATGTCGTAACGCGCGGCGCCCGACAGCACCCAGTTGGCGTTGAGCTTGTAGGAGGAGCTGCCGAGAACGCCTTCGCGCCTGTTGAGAAAGCCGAGCTCCGGCTGCGGGGCGTAGTTGCCGTAGAGCACGGAGAGCGACCAGCGGTCGTAGTTGGCGCGACCTTCGATCTCCAGGCGATTGAGGCTGAAGTTCTCCTGGTCGAAGCGGAAGCGCGACGTCAAGGTGTAGATCTTGTTGGGCTGGTAGGAGGCGCGCGCCACGTAGTCGGACAAGGGCTTGTCGAGGCCGCTGCCGAGCCCCGTGTTGGCGGTGTCGCCGACCGCGAAGGAATTGGTGCCGAACAGCTGGTACGACTGCCCGAACAGCACGTTGGCGAACCCACCGCGGTTGAACTGCGCGGTGTACTGCGCGCCCACGTTGGCGCGTCCGCCGCCCTCGACACGGTCGTAGCCGGAGAACTTGTCGACCCGGAACAGGTTGCTGTCGTCGAACACGAGGCTCTGGGCATCCTCGTTCGGGAACTTGCCGATGTCCGGCTCGTTCGGCCGGGCGATGACCTGGGCGATCGGCTCGATTGTCTGCGTGCCCCACGACTGAACGCTGACGAAGGGATAGCGGTATTCCATGCCCACGGTCGGCATGGCGCGGACGAGGTCGCTGTCGCCCGGCTCGATGTAGTTGGCGACGCCCGGATCGGAGTTGATCGACAGCGAGGCGACGTCGGCGCGCACCGAGGCGAACGGCGTGAAGACCTGGCCGTTGGAATCGATGATCTGCCGGCGCCAGTGCGTTTCGGCGCTGAAGCGCGTGTAGGTGCCGGGGACGCCGCGCAGCAGGCAGTTCGCCGGGATCTTCACCGCCGGATCGGCGGTTGTCGGGCCGCACAGGTTGTTGTTCACGGCGGTCTGGCTGATGGCGTCGAAGCTCGCCGCCTGGCGTGACAGGCTCGTGAGGTTGACGTCGTAGCCGAGCTCGCCGCCGAGGATCGGCGAGCCGAAGACGTAGGAATAGTCCGTCACCGGATGGATGGTCGGAAGGGCGCGCTGGTTGTCGACGACCGAGAAGCCGAGATAGTGGATCGCCCGCGTGTCGAAGTAGCTGCGGTCGCCGCGTCCGGCGATGTAGGCCTGCGACACGCCTTCCGACACGGTCGTCCCGAACGGATTGATCGTCTGGAACTTGCTGAGGTTGTAGTCCTGCAGGTAGGTGCGGTCGCTCAGCAGCATCGCGTCCCAACCCCACACCCAGCGCTGCGACAGGTTGAACTGGCCGGTCGATTCGACGCTGCCGCGCCAGTTGCGATAGCCCGGGCTGGTGCTGCCGTCGCTCAGCTTGAAGATGCCCTTGTCGAGCTGGTCGATCGCCGTGCCGCGGATCATGAACGAGCCGTTCTCGAACCGCTGGCGCCACTCGGCCTGCATCAGCGGACCCTGCGTGGTGGTGAAGCGCGGCGCGAGCGTCAGGTCGTAGTTCGGGGCGAGAGCGAAGTAGTAGGGGATTTCAGCCGAATAGCCGTAGATCGAGCTCGTCGAGAAGAACGGCATGAGGAAGCCGCTCTTGCGCTTCACCGTCGGGTCGGGCGTCGAGAAATACGGGAAGTAGGCGATCGGCATGCCGAAGAATTCGAGGCGCGCGTCCTCGAAATAGATCATCTTCTCTTCCTGATTGTGGATGATCCGCGCCGCTTTCACCTGCCACAGGGGCGGCTTCTTCGGATCGTCCTTGCAGGGCTGGCAGGCGGTGTAGACGCCGCTCTGGAAGACGGTGTAGTTGCCGCTCGTGCGCTGCGCGCTGGCGGCGGCGAGCCGGGCCTGATCCGGCGTCTCGAGCCGCAGCGAGTCGATGAAGCCGTCGCGATAGTCCTCGCTGAGGTCGATCACCTGACCATAGGTGACCTTGCCGTCCGACTCGGTCAGGCGCGCGTTGCCTTCGGCGTGCAGGCGCTTGGTCTTCTGGTCATAGACGACCTTGTCGGCCTCGAGCGTCGACCCGTTGTAGTAGATCTGCACGTTGCCGACCGCCGATACGCGGTCGTTGTTGTAGTCATAATCGACCTCGTTCGCCTGAACGAGCATCTGCGGCTGCCCGTTCGGGCCCTTCAGGCCCGGGCCGCGTTTGGGCGGCTGCGGGCGCAGCTGGGTCTGGAACGTCAGGAAATTCGTCGATTGTGCCGCGGCCGGACCGGAATCGAGCGTCCAGGCGGCCGCAATAGCCGATACGGAGGCCGCCCGCAGGGCGGCCCGCAGCTTTCGGCCATGGCGGAAACGAGCGGTGGTCGGCCTGGCCATCACCCGTCCTCCTGGTACAACAATGCGACGAAACCCGTCAGCCCACCCACGAGCACAGGCAACCACGCTGCTGCCACCGGGTGCATCAGCTCAGCCTTGCTCAAGTCCTCAGTCACCTTCGAGAGTATGTAAAGCAGAAAACCGGCGGCCACGCCACTTAAAACCATTTTTTGCACGCCACCGAAACGGAAGAAGCGTAAACTCACTGCGGCGGCAAGTAAAACCATCGCGGCGAGAAGAAAAGGACGGGACAGGAGCCGTTGATACTGGAGGCGGTAGCCTGATGCTATCAGGCCCGCACGTTCAGCGATGTCGATGTACAGCGGGAGCTCCCAGAACGGCACCGTCTCCGGGGTGGCAAAGCTTTCCCGCACCTGCTCGGGCGTCAGGTTTGTACTGACGGAATACGTTCTGTGGTCGGCCGGCGGGGCGCCCGGCGCGTAGACTCGGACATCCTCGAGCTGCCAGAAACCCTGCTTCAGCACGGCGGTCTTGGCCTCGATTCGCTCACGAAATTTCCCGGCCGCGTCGAACGTGAAGACGGTCACGCCACCGAGCCGGACGCCCTGCTCGCTGCTGGTCCCGGCATTGATGATGGACTGGCCGTCGGGGCTGCGCTGGCGCACCCAGAAGCCGCTGGTGCTGGATTGCAGGCCCGATTCCTGGGCACCCCCGAAAATCTCCACCTCGAGCCGCTTCGAGCGCTCGTGCAACAGGGCCGCCACCGGATTGTAGACGGTGGTCGCCAGCACGCCGAGCAGCAGCGCCACCACCAGGGCCGGCGTCACGAACTGCCAGGCCGACATGCCGGCGGCCCGCGCCACCACCAGTTCGAGCCGCCGCGACAGGTTGAGGTAGCACGACATCGCTCCGACCAGCACCGCGAAGGGCATGACCCGTTCGGTCACCTGCGGCACCCGGAACAGCGATGTCTTCGCCACCAGCCAGGCCGACACGTGCGGCTCGCTGGCGCTGCGCCGCATGAGCTCGATGTAGTCGATCAGCGCCACGAGCAGGAGCACGCCGAGGAACACGGCCAGGACCGCGCTGAGGAAGCGCAACGCGAAATAGCGTGACAGCGTCCTTCCGATCACGGCAGGGAATCCGTCATGTGGTCGCCAGCCGCCGCGACAGGCGCTCGGTGATGCGGGCGACCGTGTTGGTGATGAAGGCGGGCGGTTCGATGATCATGCCGCGCGAGATCGCGGTCAGTCCGAGCACGCTGGCGCCGACCACCGCGACATACTGGAAGCTCACGGCGAACGGCGAGTAGATGGCGAAGACCATGCTGGCGAAGCCGATCAGGCGCAGCGCCGCGACGCCCGCGATGGTCGACACGATCGACAGGCTGCGGCTTTGCCGGGTGGTGCGCGGCGCGCCCAGGTAGGCGTAGGCGATCACCATGAACGCCAGCGGATAGAGCGGCGCCATGATGCGGTCGTGCAGCTCGGCGCGGAACTGCCCCGGCTCCTTCTTGTACTCGGGATCGTTCGGGTCCGGGTTGAACAACTGCCAGAAATAGCGCTCGTGCACCGACAGGTTGAGCGTCTGCACGCCCTCGCTCAGGCGCGACAGGTCGAAGGCGTAGCGGTCGAACACCACGATGGTCGGATCGCGTTGCCCCATCTCCGAGCGCTGCACGCTGCCGTTCTCGAGCACCAGGAAGGTGCCGTTGGGGTTCTTCACGATCTCGCCCTGCTCGGCGAGGAACGTGGCGTGCTCGCTCGGATCGCGCCGGTCGTCGACGAAGATGCCGAGCAGCTGCCCGTTCGGCCGGCGTTCGCGGATGTGGAACGTGAGGCCGTGCTCGATCGTGGTGAAGCGCCCGGGCTGGACGATGTTGGTGACGAGGTCGGCGCGGACCTCGGTCGCCCAGCTGCGCAGCTCGCGCAGGCAGCGCGGCGAAATGTAGGCGGTGAGCGCGGCGATCAGCAGCGAGACCACGACGGACACGGTGAAGAACGGGCGGAACAGGAACCACGGCGACATGCCCGCCGCGTTCATGACGATGATCTCCGAATCCGTCGCGAGCTTGTTGAGCACGTGCGCCACGGCGATGACGAGCGCGATCGGCGCGATGATCAGCACGAGTTGGGGAATGACGAGCCCGGTGATGCCGACGAAGACCAGGATCGTCTGTCCCTGGTTCGTCATCAGGTCGATGTCGCGCAGCGCGTGCGTGACCCAGATCACGGCCGTCAGGCTGACCAGAATGATGAGAAACGCGCCGAGCGTGGTGCGAAAGATATACCGGTCGATCGACCCCATCGTCCCACGCCCGTCCACTGTCGGCCGGTTGCCGCCGCGCCCGTCCCGACTCGGATCCGTTGCCCCCGCCGATCCATCATCGTAGGGGCTCTTGATCCATTTACAAAGTGGCCGTCCCAAGGCAAAGGCCTTGTCACATCATCGAGAATGGTTAAAGCGCGGCACCGTTGCCCGGCTGCATCAGCCGTTGCGGCGCGGGCCGCTCCCGGCGATAAACAGGCCATTGGGCGGCTCACGCGCGCCCGTACGAAAGGAATTGGTCAATGGCTGGCGCCATCAAGCTCGCATTTGCCCCGTTTGCGACACCTTCCAAGGGTGTTCTGATCGTCTTCTGCGACGACACCCTCAAGCTCGGGCCGGCCTCGCGGCGTATCCTCGGCCGTGCGACAGACCTCGTCGCCCGTGCCGCCGAAGCCGACCGGTTCAAGGGCAAGAGCGGGGCGGCGCTCGATCTCGTGGCGCCGGCCGAGCTCAAGGTCTCGCGGCTCGTCGTCGTCGGCATCGGCAAGCCTTCGGAAATCAAGGCGCAGGACTTCGTCAAGTTCGGCGGCGTCGCCATGGGCAAGGTGCCGGCCTCCGCGACCGACGTGACGGTCGTGGCCGAACTGCCGGGCGGGGCCATGCGGCCCGACCAGGCGGGCGACGTCGCGCTCGGCATGCGCCTGCGCGCCTACACGTTCGACCGCTACAAGACGAAACCCAACGAGGGCGAGGAAAAGCCCGCCGGCGTCAGGCTGACGATCGGGGTCGCCGATCCGGCCGCCGCCCGCCGCGCCTGGAATGCGCGCGAAGCCGTGGTCGAAGGCGTCGTTCTCGCCCGCGACCTCGTGCACGAGCCGGCCAACGTACTCTATCCGGAGGAATTCGCCCGCCGCGTCGCGACGCTGAAGAAGCTCGGCGTGGCCGTCGAGACGCTCGACGTGCGTGCGATGAAGAAGCTCGGAATGAACGCGCTGCTCGGCGTCGGCCAGGGGTCCGCGCACGAGAGCCGGCTCGTCGTCATGCGCTGGAACGGCGGCAAGCGGGGCGAGGCGCCGCTCGCGTTCATCGGCAAGGGCGTCTGCTTCGACACCGGCGGCATCTCCATCAAGCCGGCGCAGGGGATGGAGGACATGAAGGGCGACATGGCGGGTGCGGCCTGCGTGGTCGGCCTGATGCACGCGCTCGCCGCGCGCAAGGCCCGGGTCAATGTCGTGGGCGCGATCGGCCTCGTCGAGAACATGCCGGGCGGCAAGGCGCAGCGGCCGGGCGACATCGTCACCTCGATGTCGGGCCAGACGATCGAAATCATCAACACGGATGCCGAAGGCCGCCTCGTGCTCGCCGATGTGCTGCACTACGTCGCCAAGCGATTCTCGCCGAAGTTCATGATCGATCTCGCCACCCTCACGGGCGCCATCATGGTGGCGCTCGGGCAGGAATACGCCGGCCTGTTCAGCAACGACGACAAGCTTTCCGAGCGTCTCGTCGCCGCCGGCCAGGCGACCGGCGAGCGGGTGTGGCGCATGCCGCTCGGCTCGGAATACGACAAGCTCATCGATTCGAAGTTCGCCGACATGAAGAACACCGGCGGCCGCTACGGCGGCGCCATCACGGCGGCGCAACTGCTGCAGCGCTTCGTCGGCAAGACCCCGTGGGCGCATCTCGACATCGCCGGCACCGCGCTCGGCTCGCCGCAGACCGACATCAACAAGAGCTGGAGTTCGGGTTGGGGCGTGCGCCTGCTCGACCGGCTGGTGGGGGATCACTACGAGGCTTGACGCTTGCCGTCCGGTCGGAGCGAGCGCGGTGGCGGAGTTCATGACCGAGATCCTTTTCTATCATCTGCAGAACCAGACGATCGAGCGCGTGCTGCCCGCGTTGCTCGAGAAATCCCTGGAACGCGGATGGCGCGCGGTCGTGCAGGCGGCGTCGGAGGAACGCATCGACGCGCTCGACGCCCACCTGTGGACGTTTCGCGACGACAGCTTTCTTCCGCACGGGACCGCTCGCGAGGCCATGGCGGCCGAGCAGCCGGTGCTGCTGACGCTTGCTTCCGACAATCCGAACGCGGCGAACGTCCGCTTTCTTCTCGACGGCGCCGCGATCCCGGAGGATGCCGGCGCCTATGAGCGCATCGTGCTGCTGTTCGACGGCGAAGACCCCGACGCGGTCGAGACGGCGCGGCTGCGCTGGAAGGAGGCGAAGGAACAGGGCTTCGACGTCACCGATTGGCAGTCGGACGAGAACGGCCGTTGGGTGAAGAAGGCCTGAAAGAGCACACGCACGTGGCCGAATCCGCGATGCACAGGCGTCGATCCGAAGCTTGCCTGCGGCCTTGATGGTGACGCAAAATGCCGGTTGGTTTTCCGCCACGGGAAGGGCGGAGGGGAACATGACCGCGATCGAACGGGTCCTGGAACGAGAGGTGCGAAGACGAGCCGGGCGCCTCGCCGCGGCGACGCTCGCGCTGTCGCTCGTCGCGGCCTGTTCCTCGGTGCCGGACATCACGCAGATCAACGTCCCGAAGGTCGATTTCAGCGACTTCACGGTGAGCGACTGGAACGTCTTCGCCAAGACCAGCCCGTCGTCGGTGAAGCCCGTTTCCCCGGAGGATTTCGTCGACCCGCAGGGGCAATGTGCCGGCACGACGACGGCCGCGCCAGAGGCCGCGCCTGCGGACGGCGCCGCGGCTGCGCCGGCGGTACCGCATGGCATCGCGCTCGGCATGGCGGAATGCGAGGTCGTGCGCGCCACCGGGCAGTCCCCCCGCGTCGAGATCACCGCCAACGACCGAGGCGATCGCACCGTCATCATGACGTACGACAGCGGGGATCACGCCGGCATCTATCGCTTCGTCGCCGGTCGTCTCGTGTCGATGGAGCGCAACCCGGAAGCCGTCGCCGCCAAGCCCGCGACCAAGAAGAAGCCGGTGGCGAAGAAGCAGACCAGGAAGCCGCCAAGCGCCTGACGCTCGTCCGGCCGTTGCGGCCGGCGCCCGCATTGTTCTGACATGGACGGATCCGAGTGCCTCCCGCGCTCCCGCGCGTCCGCGGGTCGTCCCACGCGTGTCTGGCGGTGGGTCACAAGCACGTGAAACCGCCGGACGGCCGCACCTGCGGCCGGTCGACCGCGTTGTCGCCGCGTGGGATCATCGAGGCGGATGATGAAGGATCGGACAACGTGATGAATTCATCGCACAGGCTGCGCAGCCTGCCGGCTGTTCTCGCGACGCTTCTGATCGTCGGCGGCGCGACCGCGTTCTCGCAGCCGGCACCGCAGGGCCGTGCGCCATCGGCCCCGACGGCGGGCGGCAACAATGCCGCGCACGAGGACAGCGGACGCGGCCAGGCACAGCCCGGTCCGTCGACCCGCGGCGATCGTCCCGCCGCCAAGCGGCTGCCCGGCGACGCGACGACCGACCACACGCTCGCGCTTGCCGATCGCACGCTCCGCTTCCGGGCGACCGCGGGCTTCATTCCGCTGTTCGACGCCGAGAGCGGCGCCGAGCAGGCGGAGATCGCCTACATCGCCTACGTCAAGAGCGACGCCGATCCGTCGGCGCGGCCGGTCACGTTCGTGTTCAACGGCGGCCCCGGCGCGGCGTCCGGCTATCTGCAGCTCGGCGCCGTCGGACCCTGGCGGCTGCCGCTGGAAAAGGCGACGCCCTCGAGCCCGCCGAGCGTCTTTCCCAACGCCGACACCTGGCTCGACTTCACCGACCTCGTGTTCATCGATCCGGTCGGCACCGGCTACAGCCGCTTCATCAGCAGCAACGACGGCGTTCGCCGTCATTTCTGGTCGGTCGACGGCGATGCCGACGTGCTGGCGGTCGTGGTGCGCAAGTGGATCGAGAAGGCCGGCCGGCAGACGTCGGCCAAGTTCATTCTCGGCGAAAGCTACGGCGGCTTCCGCGCCCCCAAGATCGCTCGCGCCCTGCAGGGCAGCCAGGGCGTCGGCGTCAACGGTCTCGTGCTCGTGTCGCCCGTCCTCGATTTCGGCTGGCGCGGCGACGGACGCCATGCGCCGATGAACTATGTCGTGCGGCTGCCCTCGATGGCGGCCACAAGGCTCGAGCAGAACGGACATTTCGACCGCGCGGCGCTGGCCGACGTCGAACGCTACGCGGCGGGCGACTATCTGCTCGACCTGATGCGCGGCGAGCGCGACCCGGCGGCGGTCGAACGGATCAGCACGCGTGTCGCCGCCTTCACGGGCCTCGATCCGGCCCTCGTGCGCCGCGCCGCCGGACGCATCGACATCCAGACGTTCCAGCGCGAGGTCGCGCGCGGGCGCGGCCGCGTGGCGAGCGCCTACGATCCGACGATCACCGGCCTCGATCCCTATCCGACCGCGATCAGCCGGCGGTTCGAGGACCCCTTCTTCAACGGCATCATCCCGCCGCTGTCGAGCGCGATGACGGATCTCTACCGCCGCGTGCTCAAGTGGCACGTCGAGGAGCCCTATCGGCTGCTCAATCGCGAGATCAGCGGCAAGTGGGACTGGGGACGCGGCCGCACGCCGCCCGAGGTCGTCAGCGATCTGCGCGACGCGCTCGCGCTCGATCCGAACCTGCGGGTGCTGGTGACGCACGGCGCGAGCGATCTGGTCACGCCCTATTTCGAAGACCAGCTGATCATCGATCAGCTGCCGACGTTCGGCGCGCCGGACCGCCTGAAGCTCGCGATCTACGGCGGCGGGCACATGTTCTACAGCCGCGACGCCTCGCGGCGCAGCCTGCGCGAGGACGCGATGCGACTCTATCGGGAGGCCGCAAAACCCGCCGGCCGGAACGGCAGCGAGTGAGGTCCCGCGATCGCGAGCGCGGGCCGGTGCCTGGTGGGGCGCACGGCATCGGTCGGGCGGGGGCTTTTCGAGCTTCGTTGAGATCGTCATCGAAATCGGCATGGTGCGCGGGTTGACCCTCGCGCCGCCGGCACTCGCGCGCCTATGATCCCGTGCACGGCGCGGCGGGCGCGGCGGGGAGGGCGATCGGACGGGGGCTGCACCGGTGAGGGAACAGAACAAAGGCCGCGGCAGCGCGGGGGCGAGGTCGCCGAAGACGTTGCGCAGCGCGCGCTGGTTCGCGCCCGACAACCTGCGTGGGTTCGGGCATCGCTCGCGCCTGTTGCAGATGGGATACCGGCCGCAGGATTGGGCGGGCAAAC
>CAZIGW010000142.1:0-23809 GCA_964538565.1 uncultured Hyphomicrobiales bacterium
AATGGGGCGAATGCGCCATTGTAGGGCCGCCTGCGGCCCTCGTTCGGGACGAGCCAACCCGGGGCAAGGGATATGCGCGCCGCGGCCTCTCTGGCGGCCATCGCCGACCGCATCGACCGCTCGACCGCCGCGCTCGGCCGGGCGGCCGGATGGTGCGCGCTGTTCGTCGTGCTCGTCCAGCTTGCCGTCGTCCTGATGCGCTATGCCTTCGGGATCGGCTCGATCCGTCTGCAGGAATCGATCCTCTACGCCCACGCCGCCCTGTTCATGCTGGCGGCGGCCTGGACCTTGCAGCGCGGCGGCCATGTCCGCGTCGACGTGCTCTATGCGGATGCTTCGCCGCGCGCCAAGGCGCGTATCGATCTCCTCGGCGCGATCCTGCTGGGGCTGCCGTTCGCGGCTGCGCTCGTCTGGCTCTCGCTTCCCTACGTCGGCCGCTCCTGGGCGATCCTCGAGCGTTCGCGCGAGGCGAGCGGCCTGCCGCTCGTTTTCCTGCTCAAGAGCCTGATCCCGCTGTTCGGGGGCCTGCTCGGCCTGCAGGCGATCGCCCAGGCGATCCGCGCCGGCCTGATCCTCGCCGCGCGGCGGCCGCCCGAGCCGCGGTGAGCGCCGCATGGGGACTTCGGAATTCCTCGCCGTCGCAATGGTCGCCGCCCTCTGCCTGGCGCTGATGGCGGGCTATCCGGTCGCGCTCACGCTCGGCGGCGTGGCGCTCGGCTTCGCAGTTCTCGGTGATCTCGCCGGGATCATGGATCTCGGGCTGCTCGGCGCGTTTCCGCAGCGCGTCTTCGGCGTCATGACCAACGAGGTGCTGTTGGCGATCCCACTCTTCATCTTCATGGGCGTGATGCTCGAGCGCTCGCGCATCGCCGAGGAGCTGCTGGAGAGCACGGGGCGGCTGTTCGGCTCGCTGCGCGGCGGCCTCGCGATTTCGGTCACGCTCGTCGGCGTGCTGCTGGCGGCCGCCAAGGGAGTCGTCGGGGCGACCACCGTCACGATGGGGCTGATCACGCTGCCGACCATGCTGCGCCATGGCTACGATCCGCGCCTTGCGGCCGGCACCGTGGCGGCGACGGCGACGCTCGCGCAGATCATGCCGCCGGCGACCGTGCTGGTGCTGCTCGGCGATCAGCTCAACACCGCCTACCAGGCGGCGCAGCTCGCGCACGGCACATTCGCGCCGGACACGGTCTCGGTCGGCGACCTGTTCGCCGGCGCGGTGTTTCCCGCCCTGATGCTGGTCGGGCTCTATCTCCTGTTCCAGGTCGCGGTCGCCTGGCTGCGGCCGGCCGCCTGTCCGCCGGTTCCCCCCGACCCCAAGGCGCGTCGCGGCGCCGCGCTGCTCGTCGGCCTCGGCGAGGCGCTCGTCGCGCCGATCCTCCTGATCGTGGTGGTGCTCGGTTCGATTCTCGGCGGGCTCGCAACCCCGACCGAAGCCGCCGCCGTCGGCGCGTTCGGGGCGCTGCTGCTCACGGCGCGCAAGCTCGACCGCAAGGGCTCCGGACCGGTCGCGGCGGCGCTCGGCGCGCTCGGTGCGCTTCTCGTGCTGCGCGCCGCCGTCGACCTGTGTCCCGGGCAGGCGCAAGGCGCCGCGCAATTCGGCCTCGCGGCGGCGCTGGGTCTGCTTGCTGTCGCCGCCTACGGGACGCTGCATGCCATTCTCGTCGCGGCGCGTGCCGGCGTGCTGCAGCAGGTGCTCGCCGCGACCGCGCAGATCACCAGCATGATCTTCACCATCCTGATCGGCGCCACGCTGTTCAGCCTCGTCTTCCGCGGGCTCGGCGGCGACGAGATGGTCCATCGCGGCCTCTCCGACCTGCCGGGCGGGGCGGGCGCGGCGATCCTCGTCGTCATGCTGGCGATGTTCCTGCTCGGCTTCGTCATGGACGCGTTCGAAATCATCTTCGTGGTCGTGCCGATCGTGGCGCCGCCGCTGCTCGCTCTGCACGCGGTCGATCCGGTCTGGCTCGGCATCCTGATGGCGATGAACCTGCAGACGTCCTACATGCATCCGCCGCTCGGACCGACGCTGTTCTATCTGCGCGGCGTCGCGCCGCCCGAGATCACCACCTGGCACATCTACGCCGGCATCGTGCCGTTCGTGCTGATCCAGGTGTTCGCGCTCGTTCTGCTGTGGTTCTGGCCCGGGCTCGCCACCTGGCTTCCGCACGCGCTCGCAGCCGGCTGATGGGGGGCCGCATGAAAGCCGCCGAACTCTTCGATCTCACCGGCCAGACCGCTTTGGTGACCGGCGCCGGCAGCGGCCTCGGCCGGCGCTTCGCCGAAGTGCTGGCGGCGAACGGCGCCAAGGTGGCGCTTGTCGGCCGACGCGAGGAGCGGCTCGCCGCGGTCGGCCATACGATCGAGCAGGCCGGCGGACGCGCCGTTGTGATCGCCGCCGACGTGCGCGACCGCGCCGCAATGACGCGGGCGTTCGACGCGGCGGAAAAGGCGCTCGGCACGGTGGCGATCCTCGTCAACAACGCCGGGGTCGCCCATGCGGGCCGCGCAACCGACCTCTCGGAGAGCGAATGGCGGCGCGTGCTCGAGGTCGATCTCGACGCGGTGTTCTTCTGGGCGCAGGAGGCAGCCCGCCGCATGCTCGCGGCCGGCAGGGGCGGCGCGATCGTCAACATCGCCTCCGTGCTCGGCATCAGCGTCTCGAAGGGCGTCGCCGCCTCCGCGGTCGCCAAGGCCGGCGTGATCCAGCTCACCCGGGCGATGGCGCTCGAGCTTGCCGCGAAAGGCATCCGGGTCAACGCCATCGCGCCGGGCTTCGTCGCCACCGAGATGAACCGCGAATATCTCTCGGGCCCCGGCGCCGCCATGGCCTCGCAGATTCCCGCCCGCCGCTTTGGATTCGAGAGCGACCTCGACGGCGCGCTGCTGCTGCTCGCCTCGCAGGCCGGCCGCTACATGGCGGGCGCGACGATCGTGGTCGACGGCGGGCACGTGATCGCGTTGCGCGAGTGAGGGGAGCGGAGCCATGGACTTCACGCTGACGCCGCAGATCGAGGACGTGCGCCGGCGCACGCGCGCCTTCGTCGAGGAGCAGGTGCTGCCGCTCGAGCGTGACCGCGCCAACTACGACGAGCACGAGAATCTCCGTCTCGATCTCGTGCGCGCGCTCAACGACAAGGCGAAGGCGGCGGGCCTCTGGGCCCCGCAGTCGCCCAAGCGTTTCGGCGGCATGGAACTGCCGGTCGTCGGCTGGGCCGCGATGTCCGAGGAGGCCAACCGGTCGATCTTCGGCCCGCTCGCCTTCAACTGCGCGGCGCCCGACGACGGCAACATGAATGTCCTCGCCCGCGTCGGCACCCCGGCGCAGCAGGAGAAATGGCTGCGCCCGATCGTCGAAGGCGCGGTACGCTCGTCCTTCGCGATGACCGAGCCCGCGCCGGGGGGCGGCTCCGATCCCGGCATGATCATGACGCGCGCCGAGCGAAAGGGCGGCAAGTGGGTCGTGCACGGCCGCAAGTGGTTCATCACGGGCGCCGGCGTCGCCGCGCATTTCATCCTGGTCGCGCGCACCTCGGACGATCCGCGCCGCGGGCTGACCGCCTTTCTGTTTCATCGCGACCAGCCCGGCTGGCGCATCGTGCGGCGCATTCCGATCATGGGACCGGAGGAGCACGGCGGCCATTGCGAGCTCGCGTTCGACGGCCTCGAGGTGGCCGACGACGACGTGCTCATGGGCGTGGGTGACGGGCTCAAGGTGGCGCAGATCCGGCTCGGCCCGGCGCGGCTCACCCATTGCATGCGCTGGCTCGGGCTTGCCCGGCGCTGCGTCGAGATCGCCCAGGATTACGTCGCGAATCGCGAGGGTTTCGGCGTGCGGCTTGCCGATCGCGAAAGCGTTCAGATCAAGCTCGGCGAGGTGGCGCAGCGCATCCAGATCGGCCGCCTACTCACCATGCACGCCGCCTGGATGCTCGACCGCGGCGAGCGCGCCCGCAAGGAAATCTCCATGGCCAAGATCCACGTCGCCGACACGCTGCACGCGGCGGCCGACGTCGGCATCCAGCTCAACGGCGCGCGCGGCTATTCGAAGGACACGGTGCTAGAATGGATCTATCGCTACGCGCGCGCGGCGCGGCTCGTCGACGGCGCCTCGGAAGTCCATCACATGGTGCTGGCACGCCTCCTGCGCGAGGAGGGGCGCGATTTCTGGCGCTGGGTGACGCCCTAGCGATGTTCCGGCGAGGTGAATGTCGCTCCGTCGCGAAAAGACGACGGCGAGGCGGCGAAGCCGGAGCCCGTTCGACCGTCCTCGCTGCGACGTGCTCCGACGTTAATGCTTAACAAAGCCTTCGCTTGCAACCGAACGTTGGGCGGGCATCCTGCCGCGAACGGCGGGAGAAGGGCCCATGCAGGATCGGCGGAAGGAACAGCGTTGGCCGGCGCTTCTTGGCGGCACGGTCGAGGTCGGTCGCGGATTTGCGACGGCGGCCTGCACGGTTCGCAACACGTCGTCCTCCGGAGCACGGCTCAAATTGAATGCCGATGCTTTTCTGCCCGAGGAATTCGACCTCGCGATCACGGCCCGCGATATGTCATACCGGGTTCGCCGGAAGTGGCGACGCAACGACGAGATCGGCGTCGAGATCGCGGGCGTGCGGCGGCGCGAAGCGCCGGTCCCGCTCAAGCATGCGCGGCGGATCAGGCAACTGCAGGACGAGAACGCGACGCTGCGTGATCGCCTCGCCGACCTGAGCGATTGAGGCGCGCTCGACAAACGGACCGGAGCGGTAAAATCCCGGCCCTGCGTTCCGCGCGCGTGCGGCAAAGGACACCCGCGATGCCGGTGACGCACGCTGCATTGCGCCAAATTGCGTCCCGGTAGCGGACGGCAGAATTTTGTTTCGGAAAGCGGTGGCCCTGCGACATCGTCGTGGAAGGCGAGCCGGCGCCATTGCCCGGCCGGAGGTCCGCGAATATTTCTAAGGCGAGCGGGTGCCTGGCCTCTGGCGCACCCTGCGGTTCCGGGTCATGGTGTGGGCGCGGAGGCCCCCGATGACGTTGCGATCCGTCAGCCTCGACGACAAGTACGACCTGGAACAGGGCCGCATCTTCGTCACCGGCTATCAGGCGATCGTTCGCCTCTGCCTCTTGCAGAGGGAGCGTGACCGGCGTGCCGGTCTGCGTACGGCCGGGTACGTGACCGGCTATCGCGGTTCCCCGCTCGGCGGCCTCGACCAGCAGTTCGTGCGCGCCGCACCGCATCTGCGCCAGAGCGACATCGTCTTCCAGCCCGCCATCAACGAGGACCTCGCCGCCACCGCGCTGTGGGGGTCGCAGCAGGCGGAACTGCGCGGCGAGGGCCGGTTCGACGGCGTGTTCGGCCTCTGGTACGGCAAGGGACCGGGGGTCGACCGCTCCGGGGACGCCTTCCGCCACGCCAATTTCGCCGGCACCTCGAAGCGCGGCGGCGTGCTCGCTCTCATGGGCGACGATCACACGGCGGAATCCTCGACCACGGCGCACCAGTCCGAGTTCCATTTCGTCGACGTGATGATCCCCATCCTGAGCCCGGCCGGCGTTCAGGAGATCATCGACTACGGGCTCTACGGCTGGGCCATGTCGCGTTTCACCGGCACGTGGGTGGCGCTCAAGTGCATGCACGAGACGGTGGAATCGACCGCGGTCGTCGACGGCAGCCTCGATCGCGTGAACGTCGTCATCCCGGACGATTTCCGCATGCCGGAGGGCGGCCTCAACATCCGCCTGCACGACACGATCCTCGCCCAGGAGGCGCGACTCTACGACTACAAGCGCGACGCGATGCTCGCCTTCGTGCGCGCCAACAAGCTCAACCGCTACATCACCTCGGGCGGGCGCAATCCGAAGATCGGCATCATCACGGTCGGCAAGAGCTACCTCGACGTGCGCCAGGCCCTCGACGAGCTCGGCATCGACGAGGTCAGGTGCAACGATCTCGGGCTGCGCATCTACAAGATCGCCTGCCCGTTCCCGATCGGCCGACAGGATCTCGCCGAGTTCGCGGCCGGTCTCGATCTCATCATCGTTGTCGAGGAGAAGCGCTCGCTGATCGAAGTGCAGGTGCGCGAGGAACTGTACGGCACCGCGAACCAGCCGGTGTGCATCGGCAAGAAGGACGAACAGGGCAATTGGCTGTTCCCGGTCAAGGGCGCGCTCGATCCGAACGACGTCGCGATCTGCATCGGCGAGCGCATCCTGCGGCGCGGCCACGACGAGGAGATCGCCGCGCGCGTCGCGCGCCTCAAGGAGGCGCAGCGCGTGCTCGCCGAGACCCAGGACGTCGCGCAGCGCATTCCCTATTTCTGCTCCGGCTGCCCGCACAATTCCTCGACGGTGGTGCCTGAAGGCATGCGCGCCTACGCCGGCATCGGCTGCCACTACATGGTGCAGTGGATGGACCGCTCGACGCTCGGCTTCACCCAGATGGGCGGCGAGGGCGCGAACTGGATCGGCGAGGCGCCGTTCTCCAAGCGGCCGCACGTGTTCCAGAACATCGGCGACGGCACCTACAACCACTCGGGCTACATGGCGATCCGCGCGGCGATCGCCTCGGGCGCCAACATCACCTACAAGATCCTGTTCAACGACGCGGTCGCCATGACCGGGGGGCAGAAGAACGACGGCGGGCTCGACGTGCCGCAGATCGCCCGCCAGGTCGCCGCCGAGGGCGCCAAGCGCGTCGTTGTCGTGAGCGACGAGCCGTGGAAATATCCGGCCGGCACGAACTGGCCGGAGGGCGTCGGCATCCATCATCGTGACGAACTGATGCGCGTGCAGACGGAGCTCGCGCAGGTTCCGGGCGTGACGGTGCTGATCTACGACCAGACCTGCGCCGCCGAGAAGCGGCGACGGCGCAAGCGCGGCCTGTTTCCCGATCCGGACCGCCGCGTCTTCATCAACGAGCTGGTGTGCGAGGGCTGCGGCGACTGCGGCGTTCAGTCGAACTGCGTCTCGGTGCAGCCGCTCGAGACCGAGTTCGGCCGCAAGCGCACGATCGACCAGTCGAGCTGCAACAAGGATTTCTCCTGCCTGCGCGGCTTCTGCCCGTCGTTCGTGACCGTCGAGGGCGCAAAGCTCAGGAAGGGCGCGGGCGTATCGCAGCCGGCCGACCTGCCGCCGCTGTCCGAGCCGCGGCTTCCACAGATCGCCCAGACCTACAACGTGATCGTCACTGGAGTCGGCGGCACCGGGATCGTCACGGTCGGCGCCATACTCGGAATGGCGGCGCATCTCGAACGCAAGGGCGTCGGCGTCATCGACATGGCGGGCCTCGCGCAGAAGGGCGGGGCGGTCTACAGCCATCTGCGCATCGCCAATTCGCCCGACGACATCCACGCCATCAGGGTCGCCGCGCGCGGCGCGGATCTCGTCATCGGCGGCGACATGGTGGTGGCCGGGACCAAAAAGGTGCTGGCGGCGGTCAAGCCGGGCGCGACCGCGATGGTCGTCAATCTCGCCGAAGTGCTACCCGGCGAGTTCACGCGCGACACGGAATTCTCGCTGCCCTCCGAACGGCTGCGGCGGACGATCGTGACGGCGGCTGGTCCGGGCCGCAGCCATTTCGTCGATGCCACGAGGCTGGCGACGGCGCTGCTCGGCCAGTCGATCGGCGCCAACATGTTCATGCTCGGCTACGCCTACCAGATTGGCGCCCTGCCGCTCTCGGCCGAGGCGATCGAGCGGGCGATCGCGCTCAACGGCGAGGCGGTCGAGATGAATGTCGCGGCGTTCCGCTGGGGCCGCCGCGCCGCCGTCGATCCGGCGACGGTCGAGCGCCTCGCCGCCCCGGCGCCCGATGCGGTCGACCCGGCCCGCCGGCTGTCCGGCTCGTTCGACGAGATGGTGGCGCGCCGCGTCGAATTCCTGACCGCCTACCAGAACGCCGCCTACGCCGCGCGCTATCGCCGCCGCGTCGCGCAGGCCGCCGCGGTCGAGACCGCGAGGGCGCCCGGCAAGACCGGGCTGGCCGACGCGGTCGCCCGCAATCTGTTCAAGCTGATGGCCTACAAGGATGAATACGAGGTGGCGCGGCTGCAGTCCGATCCCTCGTTCCTGCGGCGGGTGCGGGACGCCTTCGACGGCGATCTGCGCCTGCACTTCCACCTGAGCCCACCGCTTCTCGCCCGCAAGGACAAGTTCACCGGGCTGCCGAAGAAGATGACGTTCGGGCCCTGGATGCTGCGCGTGTTCCGCCTGCTCGCGCGGCTGAAGGGCCTGCGCGGCACGCCGTTCGATCCGTTCGGCTACAGCGCCGAGCGGCGCACCGAGCGCGCGCTCGTGCGCGACTACGAGACGATGCTCGACGAGCTTCTCGCCAAGCTGACGCCCGAGAACCACCACCTCGCGGTCGGTCTCGCGGCCGTCCCGGAGAGGATTCGCGGCTTCGGTCACGTCAAGATGCGCCACCTGCAGGCCGCCAAGGCGGAGGAGGCGGCACTGCTCGAGCAGTTCCGCAACGCGCCGGCGCCGCTCCTGAACGCGGCGGAGTGAACGTCGCCGCGGGCCGAGTTCCGGCGGGAATGCAAGGCGCGGCGGCGCGCTACCTCAGCACGATCCGGCCTTCGACGCCGGTGCGCACGACCCCGAGTGTCTTGATGTGGACCATCACCTCGTTGGCGAGCAGCGGCGAATCGTCGTCCGGCAGCAGGTGCCGGGCGTCGCGAAACGCCGTGTAGCCGTCGCCGCCGCGCGCGAGAAAATCGTTGATCGCGACCGTGTAGAGCTTGTCGTCCACGAGCGGACTGCCGCCGACCGAGATCGCGGTGATGCGGCTGCCGGCCGGACGCGCCAGGTCGGCATCGATCGTCAGCCCCGAGACCTGCGGGAACCGCCCGGCCGCCTGCGGGGCGAGCGCAAGCCCGTTCTCCAGCGCGCGCCTGAGTTCGCGCCCGGCGATTTCGACCGTGACCACGCGGTTGTTGAACGGCATCTCGGCGAGGATGTCGCGCCGGGTCAGGGTCGTGCCGGGCGGGTAGATCCGTCCCGCCCGGATGCCGCCGCCGTTCATCACCGCGGCGTCGGCGCGGGCGGATTGGCGCATGGCGTCGGCGATCAGGTTGCCGATCGCGGCCTCGCGCGTGCGCACGGTCGCGCTGCGGCTGTCGAGCTCGACCTCGGTCTTGCCGAGCGGCACGTCCATCTCGCGGCCGAGCTCGCGCTCGAACGACGCGACGGCCGAGGCGACCCGCGCGTCCGGCGCGACGGTCGCCGTGTCGATGATGCGGAACCGCGGCCACCACACGGTTCTGCGCGTCCCGTTCTCGTTCCGCACCGAGATCGTGACGTCGACGGCGGTGACATATTGCGCGTCGTGGCTCGATTCGACCGTCGCGGTGCGTCCGTCGAACGTGACGAACAGATCGTGGTCGTGGCCGCTCAGGATGAGATCGACGGCGCGCGTCGCGGCGAGCGCGAGATCCTGCGCCCGGTCGGCGTGCACCACGGCGACGACGAAATCGGCCCCCTCTTGGCGCAACGCCTTCGCCTGTTCCTGCGCGGTGGCGACGGTCGGCAGGAACTTCAGGTCCTCGGAGCTCGAGGTGCGCGGCGTGTCCTCGTAGGTCGCGCCGGTCACCCCGATTCGCACACCGTCGAAGGTGAGCACGGCCCGGTCGCGGATGCCGGGGATCGGCTGTCCGCCGGGCCCGCGCAGGTTGGCGGCGTAGATCGGAAACCTGGCCTCCGCCATGCGGCGCAGGAACGTCGCCTTGCCGAAATCGAATTCGTGGTTGCCCGGTGCGAACACGTCGGGCCGCACCATGTTGGTCAGCGCAATGATGTGCACGCCGCGGTCGAATCCCGACATGAGCGAGGGCGACAACGTGTCGCCCGCGTGCGCCAGCACCACGTGGCGGCCCTTGGCGCGCTCCGCCTTGACGACGCTCGCAAGCCGGGCGAAGCCGCCGCGCGGCCGCCCGTCGGGACCGGCCTGCTGCCCCATCAGGTAGATATCGTTGACGAGCAGGAACGTCACCTTCGTCGTCTGCGCTCCGGCCGAGGCGGGCAGCAGGACGAGCACGGCGAGCAGGGTGGCGAAGAGGCGCGGCGCCGCCGCGAGGAAGCGAAGTCTGGTGATCATCCGGCCTGCCTTAACACGCGTGCGCCGCGGAAGGCCATGGCGTATTCTGCGCCCGTCCCGCAACCCGGTGCCGCGCCCGCGCATGAACGAGATGAACTCGCCGATGTCCCGTGAGAACCCGTTGCCGGCCGGGCATCCCGCCGTCGCCTTCGGTCGGATCGGCGTGCTGCTGGTCAACCTCGGCACGCCCGACGCTACCGACTACTGGTCGATGCGCCGCTATCTTAAGGAATTCCTCTCCGACCGGCGCGTGATCGAGGTCAACCGCGTCCTCTGGTGGTTTCTTCTCAACGTCGTCATCCTCACGGTGCGGCCGCGCCGCCGGGGCCGCGACTACGAGAAAATCTGGAACCGCGAGCGCGACGAATCCCCGCTGATGACCATCACGCGCGCGCAGACGGAGAAGCTCGCCGCGGCGCTGGCGTCTCACTCCAATGTCGTCGTCGACTGGGCGATGCGCTACGGCAATCCGCCGATCGCGGCGCGGCTCGAGGCGCTCGTGGCGCAGGGGTGCGAGCGCATTCTGCTCGTGCCGCTCTACCCGCAATACGCCGCCGCCACCACCGCCACGGTGTGCGACGAGGCCTTCCGCGCGCTGATGCGGATGCGCCGGCAGCCGACGCTCCGGGTCGCTGCGCCCTACTACGACGATCCCGACTACATCGCGGCGGTCGCGAATTCGATCGAGACGGGTCTCGCGAAGCTGCCGTTCCGGCCCGAGGTCATCCTCGCCTCGTTCCACGGCATCCCGCAGGAATATTTCGACAAGGGCGATCCCTATCACTGCCATTGCGCCAAGACGGCGCGCCTCGTGCGCGAACGCCTCGGCCTCGACGAAAGCCGCTTCCTCATGACGTTCCAGTCGCGCTTCGGTCGCGCAGAGTGGCTCAAGCCCTACACGGATGCGACCGTGAAGGCCCTCGCCGAACGCGGCGTGAAGAATCTCGCCGTGGTGACGCCGGGCTTCGCGACCGATTGCCTGGAGACGCTGGAGGAGATCGCCGGCGAGAACGCGGAGATCTTCAGGCACGCGGGCGGGGAAAACTTCGCCGCCATTCCGTGCCTCAACGACAGCGACGGCGGCATGCAGGTCATCCGCAAGGTCGTGGTGCGCGAGCTGCAGGGCTGGATCTGACGCAAGGTCTTGCGTCGCATCGCGTGAACCTTCCGCCCGCGCGGAGCGACAAAGCACAGCGCGCGATGCGCAGCCGGGACGCTTGTCGCCGCCCGGCTCCCCATCCACAATGGCGTTCTTGGGGCGGACAGCGGAGTTTTCCATGCTTCTCGGGGGATTGGACGTCTTCATCATCGTCGTCGTTCTGCTGGCCGTTCTGACGTTGTTCGCCGGCGTGAAGACGGTGCAGCAGGGCTACAACTGGACCGTCGAACGGTTCGGACGCTACACGCGCACGCTGCGTCCCGGGCTCAACCTGATCGTCCCCTATTTCGACCGCGTCGGTCGCAAGATCAACATCATGGAGCAGGTGATCGACATCCCGCAGCAGGACGTCATCACCAAGGACAACGCCACCGTGACGGTCGACGGCGTGACCTTCTTCCAGGTGTTCGACGCCGCCAAGGCGAGCTACGAGATCACGAACCTCGATCAGGCGATCGTCCGCCTCACCATGACCAACATCCGCTCGGTGATGGGCGCGATGGACCTCGACCAGGTGCTCTCGCATCGCGACGAGATCAACGAACGCCTGCTGCGCGTCGTCGATGCCGCGGTGTCGCCCTGGGGCGTGAAGGTGAACCGCATCGAGATCAAGGACATCGTGCCGCCGGCCGACCTCGTCGAGGCGATGGGCCGGCAGATGAAGGCCGAGCGCGTCAAGCGCGCCGAGATCCTGCAGGCGGAAGGCCAGCGCCAGTCGGAGATCCTGCGCGCCGAGGGCGCCAAGCAGTCGCAGATCCTCGAAGCCGAGGGCCGGCGCGAGGCCGCGTTCCGCGACGCCGAGGCGCGCGAACGGCTCGCGCAGGCCGAGGCCAAGGCGACCGAGATGGTGAGCCAGGCGATCGCGCGCGGCGACCTCGCGGCGCTCAACTACTTCGTGGCCGACAAGTATCTCAAGGCGTTCGGCGAGCTCGCCCAGTCGCCCAACCAGAAGGTGCTGATCCTGCCGATGGAGGCGACCGGCGTGCTCGGTTCGCTCGCCGGGATCGGCGAGATCGCCAAGGCGACGTTCGGCGACGGCCGCGCCGCCCCGCCGCCGGTGCGCCGACCCACCGGGCCGACCACGCCGCCCGCGCCGACGGCCCCGGCCGTGAGCTGAGCCGCCGTCATGCTGACGTTCTTCGCTTCGCTCGGCGGGTGGAACTGGTTCATCCTCGGCGGGCTGCTGCTCGGCGTCGAGCTCGCGGCGCCGGGCTCGTTCATGCTCTGGCTCGGAATCTCCGCGTTTCTCGTCGGCGCCATCACGCTGTTCGTCGACTGGTCGTGGCAGGGGCAGCTCGTCGCCTTCGCGGTGTTCGCGCTCGCCGCGATCCCGCTGTGGCGACGATTTTCGCGCGAGGACGAGACGGCGAGCGACCAGCCGTTCCTCAATCGCCGCGCCGAGGCCTTCGTCGGCCAGGTGTTCACGCTGGAGAAGCCGATCGTCGACGGCAACGGCACGATCGGCATCGGCGACACCGTGTGGCAGGTGCGGGGACCCGACACGCCCGCCGGCACCCGCGTGCGCGTCTCCGGCGCCGACGGCGCGGTGCTGCGCGTCGAGCGGGCGGGATGAAGTCGGGGAATCCCGTTCCGTACGCGCTTGCGGTCTGTCGCAATGGAGCGCGTCGCCGCGCGTTCACCTCTCCCCGGCGGGGAGAGGCCGATTCCTAGGCGACCGAGGAAATCGGGTGGGGCGCCGCCCCCTCGGGCAGGCCTTGGCATTTCTCGACGTCTGATCCCTTCACCCGGCTCGCTGGCGCTCGCCGACCTCTCGCGACGGGAAAGGTAGGGCGTGGCCCCGCGTCGGGGCGATGCCTGAACCGCAACGCTACGCCACGCCGGCGCGCAGGAGGTCGTGCAGATGCACGATGCCGACCGGCCGCGCGTTGTCGACCACGAACAGCGCGGTGATCTTCGAGGAGTTGAGGATTTCGAGAATCTCGCTGGCGAGCTGGTCCGGGCGCGCCGTCTTCGGCCGCCGCGTCATCACTTCCTCGACCCTCAGCTCGAGCAGGTCGGGCCGCATGTGACGGCGCAGGTCGCCGTCCGTGATGATGCCCATGAGCTGGCCTTGCGCGTCGACGATGCCGACGCAGCCGAACCCCTTGGTCGACATCTCGACGATCGCGTCCGACATGCGGGTGCCGAGCGGCTTGAGCGGGATCGTCTCGCCGCTGTGCATGAGGTCGCGCGTGAAGCGCAATGCGGCGCCGAGCCGGCCGCCCGGGTGCAGGTTGCGGAAATCGAGCGCGGTGAAGCCGCGGCTCTCGAGCAGCGCGATAGCGAGCGCGTCGCCGAGCGCGAGCTGCATGAGCGAGGACGTGGTCGGCGCCAGGTTGTGCGGACAGGCTTCGCGCACCTGCGGAAGCTGCAGGACGACGTCGGCGGCCTGGCCGAGCGTGCTCTGCGCGTTCGCCGTCATGGCGATGAGGCCGATGCGAAAGCGGCGCGAGTAGTCGATGAGGTTCTTCAGCTCGGCCGTCTCGCCCGACCAGGACAATGCCATGATGACGTCGTCGGCGGTGATCATGCCGAGGTCGCCGTGGCTCGCCTCGGCCGGATGGACGAAGAAGGCGGGCGTTCCGGTCGAGGAGAGGGTCGCGGCGATCTTGTGGCCGACGTGGCCGGACTTGCCCATGCCGCTCACCACCACGCGCCCGCGCGCGCCGCGAATGAGGTCGACGGCGGCCAGGAAGGGCTTGCCGAGGCCGTTCTGGATGGCGGCCGCGAGCGCCGTGACGCCGCCGGCCTCGGCTTCGAGGGTCCGTAGCGCGGAGCCGATCAGGGCGTCCTGCTCGCTCGTCAGGTCGGCGCTGCGCGCCTTGGCTTCGGGCATGATCGGCGGGCTCGTCACCGGCAATTCACCGGCACGCCATAGCACGAAACGGCGTCCTTAGGGGAATTTTAACTCCCGCCGTCAACGTCTTGTTAACCAATAGGTAATTGCGCGCCGCCCGGGGCGGCTCCGGGAACGCCGAAGCCCGCAGGCCCTATCGACCTTTCAGCAGGTGCTGGAGCTCGGCGCGGAAGCTCGGCGCGATGTCGTCGCGGGCGAGCGCATAGGCGACGTTGGCGGACAGAAAGCCGATCTTGGAGCCGCAGTCGAAGCTGCGCCCTTCGAACTTCAGGCCGAAGAACGGCTGCTTGCGGCTCAGCCCGATCATGGCGTCGGTGAGCTGGATCTCGCCGCCGGCGCCGCGCTGCTGCGTCGCCAGGATGTCGAAGATCTCCGGCTGCAGGATGTAGCGGCCGGTGATGATGAGGTTCGAGGGGGCGTCCTCGGCCTTGGGCTTCTCGACCATGCCGGTGATCTCGAATGCCTTGCCGTTCGGGCGGCCGACGCCGACGACGCCGTACATGTGAACGCGCTCGCGCGGCACTTCCTCGACCGCGACGACGTTGGCGCTGCCGCCGAGTTCTCCGGCGGCGTCGATCATCTGTCCGAGGCAGCCGCGGCTCGCCTGCACGAGCACGTCGGGAAGCAGCAGCGCGAAAGGCTCGTTGCCGACCAGTTCGCGCGCGCACCACACCGCGTGACCGAGCCCGAGCGGAAGCTGCTGGCGCGTGAAGCTGGTCTGGCCGGGACCCGGCAGGTCGCGCGCGAGAAGCTCGAGCTCGGCGCGGCGGCTGCGCTCGCTCAAGGTGAGCTCGAGTTCGAACTGGCGGTCGAAGTGGTCTTCGATCACGCCCTTGTTGCGGCCGGTGACGAAGATGAAGTGCTCGATGCCGGCCTCGCGCGCCTCGTCGACGACGTGCTGGATCAGCGGTCGGTCGACCACCGGCAGCATTTCCTTCGGCATGGCCTTGGTGGCCGGCAGAAAGCGGGTGCCGAGGCCGGCGACGGGGAAGACGGCTTTGCGGATGGGCTTCATTTGGTTGGGACAGTCCTGCGAGAAGCTACGGGGAGGCACTCAAACGGACACAACCGCGGCGCATGTTTCCGGGTTCCGCCGCAAATCGGGACAAACCGAGGCGCGGCGTAGCAGAATTCCGCGCAAACGTCAGCCGCGGCGCCGGGGGAGCGGGCAGGCCGGCGCGCAACCGTGCGTCAACGTTAATTCCACGGCAACATAGTTTAGCCCCTATTGGGTCCTCGACGTAGTCCGGGTAAGAGTACGGGACCGGGGACACGGGGATGACCTTCGCCTCGAAGCTGATTCGCGGCATGTCCGCCGCGGGAATCGTGGCTGCCTTCTGCCTGCCGGCCGCCGCGCAGGAGGGGCTGCTGTCGCCGTTGAAGCCGCTGCTGTCGGGAGCGGTCGCCAATGCGACGCCGAATCCGGCCCCGAGCGCCTCCCCGGGCGTCGGCGAGTGGAGCGGCCAGTCGGGCGCCTCGGGCGATCCCTCGATGCAGGCCGATGCGATCCGCGCGGCAGCGGCGAATTTCCCCGCCTGCGTCGAATCGCTGTGGCCGCAGGCCGCGCGCCGCGGCGTCTCGCGCGCCACATTCGACGCCTATGCGCGGCCGCTGACGCCCGATCTCAAGATCATGGACTATCTGGACTCGCAGCCGGAGTTCACCAGGCCGCTGTGGGAATACCTCGACCTGCTCGTCAGCGACGAGCGCATCCAGCAGGGGCGCGAGATTCTCGCCCGCTATCGCCCGATCTTCGATGCGGCCGAGGCGATCTATGGCGTCGATCGCCACGTCATTACCGCCATCTGGGGCATCGAATCGAAATACGGCGCCGCCATCGGCGAACGCCCGGTGCTGCGCTCGACCGCGACGCTCGCCTGCATCGGGCGGCGCCAGGCGTATTTCCGCGAGGAATTCCTCTCCGCGCTCGAGATCCTGCAGCGCGGCGATGTGCAGCCCGACCACCTCAAGGGCTCGTGGGCGGGAGCGTTCGGGCCGACGCAGTTCATGCCGACGGCGTTCAAGCGCTACGCCGTCGACTTCGACGGCGACGGACGCCGCGACGTCGTCGATTCCGTGCCCGACGTCATCGGTTCGACCGCCAACAATCTCAAGCTCGACGGTTGGGTCAGCGGCCAGTCCTGGGGCTACGAGGTCGTCGTACCGCAGGGTTTCGATTATCTGCTGGCCGACCGCAACCGCCAGCTGACGATCCGCCAATGGGAGCAGCTTGGGCTTCGCCGCGCCGGCGGCCAGCCGTTCCCGCGCCCGGGCGACCGGGCCTTTCTGCTCGTGCCGGCCGGGGCCCGCGGCCCAGCGTTCCTCATGCTGCAGAACTTCAGCGTGATCATGAAATACAACCCGGCAGAGGCCTATGCGCTCGCCATCGGGCATCTCGCCGACCGGCTGCGCGGCGGCGGCCCGCTGGTGCAGCCGTGGCCGCGCGATGAACGGATGCTGAGCCTGACCGAGCGTTTCGAGCTGCAGGCGCTGCTCGCGCGCCGCGATCCGCAAATTCCAGCTCGCGACCGGCGCGGTTCCGGACGGGTTCGCCACCGCCGAGCTTCTCGATCGGCTGCGCGCGCCGTAACATGGTGCCGCGGAGAGGTCCGGCCGCGACCTTCAACCGGACACCTGCGGCGTGCTAAGTATCCGTGCGGGCGGCGAGCCTTTCGGCGCCGCCGGCCGGCGGGCGTGTCCGATCGCGCGCCCCCAGGCGTTAAAAGTCCGAATCGGTTCGTTCAACTTCGGGTCGTCAGGCTGGTCCAGATGGCAAAGCGCGGCTTGGCGCAGCGTCTCCTCGTTCTCGCGCTCGGCGGGGCGATGGAGCTTTTTGCCGCCGTCCTGGTGTCGCTCGCGCTGACCGCACCCGCCTCGGCGCAGTTTTTTCCTTTCGGCGACCGCTTTCCGTTCTTCGGCGGCGAGCGATTTCGCCGTCCCCCGGTCTACCAGGAGCCGCGCGCGCCGGTCGACTATTCGCACGCGCCGTCGCCGCGCAAATCGGAGACCGCGCCGCTGACGACGATCGTGGTGATGGGCGATTCGATGGCCGACTGGCTCGCCTATGGGCTCGAACTCGCCTACGCGGATTCTCCCGAGATGGGCGTCGTGCGCCGGCACCGCACCTGGTCGGGGCTCGTGCGCAACGACCAGAAGAGCGACCATCCCGACTGGCCGGCGACCGCGCGCGAGATCCTCGCGGGCGAAAACGCGAACTTCGTCGTCATGATGGTCGGGCTCAACGACCGCCAATCGATCCGCGAGCGTCCGCCCGTGCATCCGGCGCCGCCGAAGCCGACAGCCCAGAAGAACGGCAAGGACGCGAAGGACGCCAAGGAGGCGAAAGACGGCAAGGACGGCAAGGACCAGAAGGAGACCAAGGACGAACAGGCGGCGAATGGCGAGGCCTCGGCACCGTCCTCGCAGCCGACCGGTCCGGGTGGCACCTACGAATTTCGCTCGGAGAAATGGGCCGACTTCTACGTCAAGCGAATCGACGAAACGATCGCCGCGCTCAAGAGCAAGAACGTCCCGGTCATCTGGGTCGGGCTGCCGCCGATTCGCGGCACCAAGTCGATGTCGGACATCAGCTACCTGAACGATCTCTACCGCAGCCGCGCCGAGAAGGCCGGCATCATCTACGTCGACGTCTGGGACGGCTTCGTCGACGAGAGCGGCCGCTTCGCCGTCCAGGGACCGGATTTCGAAGGCCAGATTCGCCGCCTGCGCACGCCCGACGGCGTCTATTTCACCAAGGCGGGCGCGCGCAAGCTCGCCCACTATGTGGAGCGCGAGATCCAGCGCGTGATGAACAATCGCGCCACGCCGGTTTCGCTGCCGGTCACCGACGAGCCGCTGCCGCAGACGCCGACTCCCAAGCCCGGAACCTCGATGCCGCGGCCGATGTCCGGACCGGTGGTGCCGCTCACGGCCAACGTCAACGAGTCGAACGAGCTGCTCGGCGGCGGAAGCCCGCACCAGAGCGTGAGCGATCCGACCGCGACGCGCGTGCTCGTCAAGGGCGACCCGATCCCGGCGCCGGCCGGACGCGCCGACGATTTCGCCTGGCCGCGCCGCGACGTGGCGCCGGTCGGGACGGACCCGGTGGCGGCGACCACCACGCTGCCGATCCCGGTGCTGGCGGAGCGTCCGCCGCCGGCGCCGGCCGATTCGGAATCGAGCGAATCGCAGAAGCGCACCGCCGAAGAGACGGCTCCGCGCAGGCGCCGCGCAACCGCGTTCGAGCCGCGCAGCGCGCCCGCTCCGGCGCGGCGGCCGAACTCCTTCTTCCCGTTCTTCTCGTTCTTCGGTCGCTGAGGGCGCGCGAAACGCAGCGCCCGTCGCGTTGTCAGCGCGGCAGGGTGGTCGATCCCATCAGGAATTTGTCGACGGCGTGCGCGGCCTGCCGCCCCTCGCGGATCGCCCATACGACCAGCGACTGTCCGCGGCGCATGTCGCCGGCGGTGAACACCTTGTCGAGCGAGGTGCGGTACGTGCTGGTGTCGGCGAGCACGTTGCCGCGAGGGTCGAGCGCGACGCCGAGGCTCTCGATCATCCCGGCGTGCACCGGGTGAACGAACCCCATGGCGAGCAGCACGAGGTCGGCCTCGAGCGCGAACTCGGAGCCGGCGACCGGCTGCAGCTTGTCGTCGACGCGCACGCAGTGGAGCTTTTTCACGACCCCGTCCACGCCGGAGAACTTCTGCGTCATCACCGAGAATTCGCGCTCGGCGCCTTCCTCGTGGCTCGATGAGGTGCGCAGCTTGAGCGGCCACCCCGGCCAGGTGAGGAGCTTGTTCTCCTTCTCGGGCGGGCGCGGCATGATCTCGAGCTGAACGATCGAGGCCGCGCCCTGGCGGGCCGAGGTGCCGATGCAGTCGGAGCCGGTGTCGCCGCCCCCGATGACGATGACGTGCTTGCCGGTGGCGAGGATCGGCTCGACGTCGCCCAGCGGCTCGCCGCTCACGCGGCGGTTCTGCTGCGGCAGGAAATCCATGGCGAAATGGATGCCGGCGAGATCCCGCCCCGGAATCGGCAGGTCGCGCGGCGCCTCGGCGCCGCCGGCGAGCACCACGGCATCGTACTCGGCGACGAGCTCTTGCGCCGGAAGATCGACGCCGACGTTGACGCCGCAGTGGAAGGTCACGCCTTCCGCCTGCATCTGCGCGACCCGGCGGTCGACGATGTGCTTCTCCATCTTGAAGTCCGGGATGCCGTAGCGCAGCAGGCCCCCGGCCTTGGCGTTGCGCTCGAACACGTGCACGTCGTGACCGGCGCGCGCGAGCTGCTGGGCGCAGGCGAGGCCCGCCGGGCCCGAGCCGACGACCGCGACCCGCTTGCCGGGCTGGACCTTCGGCGGCTCGGGCTTGATCCAGCCCTGCTCGAACGCGCGATCGGCGATCATGCATTCGATCGTCTTGATGGTGACCGGATTGTCGTCGAGGTTGAGCGTGCAGGCGGCTTCGCACGGCGCGGGACAGACGCGGCCGGTCACCTCGGGAAAATTGTTGGTCGAATGCAGGTTGCGCGCGGCGTCCTGCCAGTCGCCGCGATACACCAGGTCGTTCCAGTCGGGGATCTGGTTGTTCACGGGGCAGCCCGTATGGCAATAGGGAATGCCGCAGTTCATGCAGCGTGCCGCCTGCTCGCGCGTTTCCTTCTCCGGCAGCGGCAGGACGAACTCGCGATAGTGCTGCACGCGCTTTTCGACCGGCTCGTAGTGCCGATCCTTGCGGTCGAATTCGAGAAACCCGGTAATCTTTCCCATGTGACGTCTGCTCTATCGGACCCGTGCACTCCGAACCATCAGCTCGGTCGGCAGTTGCGAATGATTGCCGGCGCCGGCCGTGACGCCGGCCGCATCGATCCGGCCGGCCGCTCCCCGCAGGAGAACCGGACCGGTGGCGAGCGGCCGCGTGGTCGACTTCATTCCGCCGCCTGCATGGTGCGCGCCTTCTCCAGTTCGGCGAGTGCGCGGCGGTATTCGACAGGCATCACCTTGCGGAACTTCGGGAGGTATTCGTCCCAGTGCTCGAGCACGTGCGCGGCCCGCCGCGAGCCTGCGAAGCGGGCGTGGCGCGAGATCAGGAGGTGGAGGCGGGCGGCGTCGAAGTGCGTCATGTCCGCCATGACGTCGACCCGCCCGTGCGTTTCGAGATCGCCCGAATGGTGATATTGGCGCGCGCTGATCTCTTCCTCTTCGAGCACGGACTCGAGTTCGACCATGGCGAGGTTGCACAGCGTCGGAAACGTACCGTCCTCGTCGAGCACGTAGGCGATGCCGCCCGACATGCCGGCCGCGAAATTGCGGCCGGTCTTGCCGAGCACCACGACCACGCCTCCGGTCATGTATTCGCAGCAATGGTCGCCGGCGCCCTCGACCACGGCGATCGCGCCCGAGTTGCGCACCGCGAAGCGCTCGCCGGCGACGCCGCGGAAATAGCACTCGCCGGCGATCGCGCCGTACAGCACCGTGTTGCCGACGATGATCGATTCCTCGGGAACGACGCCCGACTCGATCATCGGACGCACGATGATGCGGCCTCCCGACAGCCCCTTGCCAACGTAGTCGTTGGCCTCTCCCTCGAGCTCGAGGGTGACGCCGCGCGCGAGCCAGGCGCCGAAGCTCTGGCCGGCGGTGCCGCTGAGCTTGATGTGGATCGTGTCGTCGGGCAGGCCGACGTGGCCGTAGCGCCTGGCGATCTCGCCCGAGAGCATCGCCCCGCAGGCGCGATCCGTGTTCTTGATCGTCGTCACGATGCGCACCGGCGCTCCGCGCTCGAGCGCGGGGCGGGCCTCGACGATCAGCTTGCGGTCGAGGATCGCGTGGATCTTGTGGTCCTGCGGCTCGCACTTGTAGATGGCGACGCCCGGCGGCGCCTCCGGCTTGGTGAACAGGCGCGAGAAGTCGAGACCCTTGGCCTTCCAGTGCTCGACCAGTCGGCGCGTGTCGAGCATCTGCACCTGGCCGATCATCTCGTTGAAGGTGCGATAGCCGAGCTCGGCCATGATCGCGCGCACCTCTTCGGCGACGAAGAAGAAGAAGTTGATCACGTGCTCGGGCTGGCCACGGAAGCGCTTGCGCAGCACCGGGTCCTGGGTGGCGACGCCGACCGGGCAGGTGTTGAGATGACACTTGCGCATCATGATGCAGCCGGCCGCGATCAGCGGCGCGGTGGCGAAGCCGAACTCGTCGGCGCCGAGCAGCGCACCGACCACCACGTCGCGGCCGGTGCGGATGCCGCCGTCGACCTGCACAGCGATGCGTCCGCGCAGCCGGTTGGCGACCAGCGTCTGGTGCGTCTCGGCAAGGCCGATTTCCCACGGCGAGCCGGCGTGCTTGATCGAGGTGAGCGGGGACGCGCCGGTGCCGCCCTCGAACCCGGCAATCGTCACGTGGTCGGCGCGCGCCTTGGCGACACCGGCCGCGACCGTTCCCACGCCCACTTCCGACACCAGCTTCACCGAGACGTCGCCGGTCGGATTGACGTTCTTCAGGTCGAAGATGAGCTGGGCCAGATCCTCGATCGAATAGATGTCGTGGTGCGGCGGCGGCGAGATCAGGCCGACGCCGGGCGTCGAATGGCGCACCTTGGCGATCGTCTTGTCGACCTTGTGCCCGGGCAATTGTCCGCCTTCGCCCGGCTTGGCGCCCTGCGCCATCTTGATCTGCATCACGTCGGAATTGACGAGGTATTCGGCCGTCACGCCGAAGCGCCCGGAGGCGACCTGCTTGATCGCCGAGCGCATCGAATCGCCGTTCGGCAGCGGCTTGAAGCGGTCGGATTCCTCACCGCCCTCGCCGGTGTTCGACTTGCCGCCGATGCGGTTCATGGCGATCGCGAGCGTGGTGTGCGCCTCGCGCGAGATGGAGCCGAACGACATGGCGCCGGTCGAGAAGCGGCGCACGATGTTCTTCGCGGGCTCCACCTCCTCGATCGGCACCGGCGCGCGGCCGTCCTCGGCCGCGCCCTTGAGGCGGAACAACCCGCGGATCGTCAGCAGCCGTTCGGTCTGCTCGTTGATCTGCGCCGCGAAGGCGCGATAGCGCTCGTACGAATTGCCGCGTACGGCGTGCTGCAGCGCCGCCACCGTGTCCGAGGTCCAGACGTGGTCCTCCCCGCGCATGCGGAAGGCGTATTCGCCGCCGACGTCGAGCGAATTGCGGTAGACGGGCGAATCGCCGAACGCGTCGCGGTGACGCCGGACCGCCTCCTCGGCGATCTCCGGCAGGCTCACGCCCTCGATGCGGGTCGCCGTGCCGGTGAAGAACTCGGCGACGAAATCCGACTTCAGCCCGACCGCGTCGAAGATCTGCGCGCCGCAATAGGACTGGTAGGTGGAGATGCCCATCTTGGACATCACCTTGAGCAGCCCCTTGTCGATCGACTTGATGTAGCGCTTGACGAGCTCCTTCTCGTCGAGCTTCTGCGGCAACTGGTCGTTGAGCGCGCCGAGCGTCTCGAAGGCGAGATAGGGATTGATCGCCTCGGCGCCGTAGCCGGCGAGGCAGGCGAAGTGATGCACCTCGCGCGGCTCGCCCGATTCGACCACGAGGCCGACGCACGTGCGCAGGCCCTTGCGGATGAGATGGTGGTGCACGGCCGCGCAGGCGAGCAGCGAGGGAATCGGAATGCGGTCGGGACCGGCGGCGCGGTCCGACAGGATGATGATGTTGATGCCCTCGCCGACCGCCTTCTCGGCCTGCGCGCAGAGATCCGCGAGCGCCGGCTTGAGACCCTCGGGACCGGCCTCGGCCGGCCACGTCATGTCGAGCGTCGTCGACCTGAAGTGCGAATTGCCGAAATCGGAGATCGAACGGATCTTCTCGAGATCGGCGTTGGTGAGAATCGGCTGGCGCACTTCGAGGCGCTTGGTGCGCGAGATTCCCTCGAGATCGAACAGGTTCGGACGCGGACCGATGATCGACACGAGGCTCATCACGAGCTCCTCGCGGATCGGGTCGATCGGCGGGTTCGTCACCTGCGCGAAGTTCTGCTTGAAGTAGGTGAACAGGAGCTTGGGCCGGTCCGACAGCGCCGAGATCGGCGTGTCGTTACCCATCGAGCCGACCGCTTCCTCACCGGTCGAGGCCATCGGCGTCATCAGGAGCGCGAGGTCCTCCTGGGTGTAACCGAAGGCCTGCTGGCGATCGAGCAGCGAGATGTTGGAGAGAGCCGGGCGGCCTGCGGCCGGCGGCAGATCCTCGAGCACGATCTGCGTGCGCTCGAGCCACTCCTTGTAGGGATGGCTGCTGGCCAGCGTCGCCTTGATCTCCTCGTCGGGAATGAGCCGGCCCTCCTCGAGATCGACGAGCAGCATCTTACCCGGCTGCAGCCGCCACTTCCTGACGATCTCCTTTTCGGGAATCGGCAGCACGCCCATTTCCGACGCCATGATGATGCGCTCGTCGCGCGTCACCAGATAGCGTGCCGGGCGCAGGCCGTTGCGGTCGAGCGTGGCGCCGATCTGCCGCCCGTCCGTGAAGGCGATCGCCGCCGGGCCGTCCCACGGCTCCATCAGCGCGGCATGGTACTCGTAGAAGGCCTTGCGCTCGGCATCCATCAGCGGGTTGCCAGCCCATGCCTCGGGAATCAGCATCATCGCGGCATGCGCCAGCGAGTAGCCGCCCTGCACCAGGAATTCGAGCGCGTTGTCGAAGCAGGCGGTGTCGGACTGGCCTTCGTAGGAGATCGGCCACAGCTTATTGATGTCC
>CAZIGW010000143.1:0-2716 GCA_964538565.1 uncultured Hyphomicrobiales bacterium
CTCCTTGACAGCAGTCTCTTCGAATCGAAAGCCGCCCGTGTAACGGAAGTTGCCCACGCCAACAACAATCGGGAGTCCAGTCAGGTCCTCGGAGAAGAACTCGCTCCTAAACGGCCAGCCGTGTTTGATCTCAACCAAGTCACCGAGCCGACAAGGCGTCCAACCGCTAGCCGCCATATCCAAGTTCCTTCAGGTTGGCGGCGATGGCGGCATCGAGCTTCGCGGCTTCGGCCTGCTGCTCTCTCAACTGCGCAACCAAGCGCTTCATCTTCTCCTCGAACGGCTCGCCGTCGTCCTCCTGCGCCTCGGTACCGACGTAGCGGCCGGGTGAAAGCACGTGCCCGTGCTTGCGCACTTCCTCCAGCGTCGCGCTCTTGCAGAATCCGGGCACGTCCTTGTATTCGCCCGCCTCCTTCTCGCCGCGCCACGCGTGGTAGGTGTTCGCGATGCGAGCGATGTCTTCGTCGGTGAGCTCGCGGTGGGTACGATCCACCATTCGGCCCATCTTGCGGGCGTCGATGAAGAGGATGTGTCCGCGGCGGTCGCGGAACTTGCCGTTCTGGCGGTCGCGCGCGAGGAACCACAGGCACGCAGGAATCTGCGTCGAGTAGAAGAGCTGGCCCGGCAGCGCGACCATGCAATCCACCAGATCGGATTCAATCAGGTTCTTGCGGATCTCGCCCTCGCCGGACTGGCTAGAGGACATCGAGCCATTCGCGAGAACGAAGCCGGCCACACCGGCGGGCGCGAGGTGATGGACGATGTGCTGCACCCAAGCGAAGTTGGCGTTGCCCACCGGCGGCACGCCGTGCTGCCAGCGCTTGTCGTCGCGCAGGCGATCGCCGCCCCAATCGCTCACGTTGAACGGCGGGTTCGCGAGGATGAAGTCGGCCTTGAGGTCGGGGAAGCGGTCGTTATGAAACGTGTCCCCGTGCGCGATCTGGCCCTCGATGCCGCGGATGGCGAGGTTCATCTTGGCGAGCCGCCAGGTCGTGTAGTTCGACTCCTGGCCGTAGATGGAGATGTCCGCCTTGGCCTTGCCGCCATTCCCGTTGCCGTTGGCGTGTGCGCGGATGAACTCCACCGACTGCACGAACATGCCGGAAGAACCGCAGCACGGGTCATACACCCGTCCCCGATAAGGCTCGAGCATTTCGACCAGGAGCTTGACCACACAGCGGGGCGTGTAGAACTCACCGCCCTTCTTGCCTTCGGCGCTCGCGAACTGCGAAAGAAAATATTCGTAGACGCGACCGAGCACGTCCTTCGCGCGGCTCGCCTCGTCACCGATTCTGATGTTGCTGATGAGATCGATGAGCTGGCCGAGACGCGTCTTGTCGAGCGCGGGGCGGGCATAGTCCTTCGGCAGCACGTCCGTGAGCGCCGGATTGTCGCGCTCAACGCCGACCATCGCGGCGTCGACGAGCTGGCCGATGGTGGCCTGCCGGGCCTGGGCCTTCAGGTGCTCCCAGCGTGCCTCGGGGGGCACCCAGAATACGCCTTGAGCGCGGTACTCGTCTGGGTCCTCTGGGTCGGCGGCCTCGGCCCGCTCGGCTTCGAGCTTCGCGTGCTGCTCCTCAAAGGCATCGGAAATGTACTTGAGAAAGATCAGCCCGAGGACGACGTGCTTGTACTCGGCGGCGTCCATGCTGCCGCGTAGCGCGTCGGCCATGCGCCAGAGCTCGGCTTCGTAGCCGACTGTGGCAGAACTACTTGAGGCGGAGTTCTTCTTGATCTTTCCTGCTACTGCCTTACCGCTCGCTGGCGGTTTCGTCATCCTGCTCCCCTGAATGTGAACCGAAATCCCGAAACGTGCGGACCGTGCGACTCGTCCGCGCTATGTGCCCTGTATCTATACCACCACGAATGCCGTCGAATCCATTTCTCCGGCGACGTCTGACCTGGAGGACTGCACCGAGGATGGCCCGCATTCAATGCAGTACGGATCCCGCGGCCAGAAGCAGCCCGGAGCGACATGCACGCGGCTCAGCTCGAGAAACCGGGGCCGAAGCATCCGAGGGCTGAGGCACGACACCTGAGAGACTCTCTGACAGACCCTTCCCGGCGCAACACCACGTGAATGATCAACTGCAGATGCAATGATAGACGACGCCGCTATCGCCGTGGCCGTAGTCAGTGCACGGTTTCGCTGTCCACATGCTGCAACTTGTCGGGGTTCTGCACGACATAGATCGCAACGATCTTCTCGCCCTCGATTTCGAGAGCCGTCGTCTGCAGCAGGGTGCCTCTCTCGATGGTGACGAAACCCGGCAGCCCGTTGATGAGGCCGTAGCGGACGAGGCGCGATGGCGTCTGCGCGAAGACAGCGGCGAGCTTCTCATGGAGGCGGGCAACCTCTTCGAGCCCGACAAGGGGTTCGAGCGTCGCGGCGGTCTTGCCGCCTCCGTCGGCAAGAGTCACATCATCCGAAAGCAGCGCCCGCAGGGCTTGCATGTCCCCGCTGCGGGACGCGACGAAGAACGCCTCAGCGATCTCGAAACCGCGCTCCTTCGGCACCTGGAATCGCGGTCGAGCCACACGCACATGGGCTCTGGCGCGGCTCGCAAGCTGACGGCACGCCGCTGGCTCTCGATCGAGCGTCTGGGCGATTTCGTCGAAGCTCACACCGAAGACGTCGTGGAGGAGAAATGCCGCGCGCTCCAGAGGGGAGAGGCGCTCGAGCGCCAACAACAGCGGCAGCGTGACGTCGTCGAAC
>CAZIGW010000144.1:0-31985 GCA_964538565.1 uncultured Hyphomicrobiales bacterium
GGCACATGTTCGGAGCGGGCGGGCCTGGCAAGGCACCGCACGGACGCCGCCGATCGGCGACATGCTTGCGGTCGCGGCCCTGCCGGACTCTGCATCGAGCGACGCGCGCCGCCGCCAATATCTCGAATCCCTCATTCGCGAGGACTACGAGCGCTGCCACCCGGACGACACCTTGCGCGACCTCGAGCGCCGGGCGAGATTCAGCAAGGAAGACCGCGGCCTGTTGCGGGACTGGCAAGCGGTGGCCGAGCAGCGCGAGCGGGCACGGGTCTTCCATGTGCGCACGATCGCCGCGGAATGAGAGCGCGCCATGAACCAGGACGTCAGGGAATCGCTGAGGGACGTGATCGATCCCGAGCTGGGCATCGGCATCGTCGATCTCGGGCTCGTGTACCGTGCCGATTGGACCGCCGAGGGAATCGCGGTCGAGATGACGATGACGACGCCTTCATGCCCGCTGGGAGAAATGCTTCTGCGTGAAGTCGAGCAGAAGCTGCGGACACAATTTGCCGAAGCGAAGGCGATCCGCGTCGACCTCGTGTGGGATCCGCCCTGGTCGCCGGCACGCATCAGCGAACAGGGACGCCGCGAGCTCGGTTGGCCGCCCTCTCCCAACCGCTGAGCGCAGCGGCCTTCGGCAGTCGGCGCAGAATCCGGGAGCACTTCGATGTCCGGAAAGTCGGCGCGACCCCGGCCTACGCATTCCGGCGGCCCGGCTCGCGCGACGCCAAGATCCCGGCCTCGGTACGGACCGCGCTACGCTCTTCTGGCAATCGGCGCCGCCGCGCTCGTCGCCGGACTGTGGGCCGGACTTGCGCGCATCGGCCTGGCGCTGCCCGGCAGCACGTTCGGGTTCATGGCGTTTCACGGCGCCCTGATGGTGTCGGGCTTTCTCGGCACGCTGATCAGCCTCGAACGCGCCGTCGCGATCGGCCGGCCCTGGGCCTATGCGGCTCCGTCCGCGTCCGCCCTCGGCGCCGTGCTGCTGCTCGCGGACGAACCAGGAATCGCCGCCGCCGCTTTCCTCTTGGCGAGCGTGAGTCTCACCGTCGGTTCGATCGTCATCCTCAGGCGGCAACCGGCGCTGTTCACCCTCACACTGACCCTCGCGGCGGCCTGCTGGGGCGGCGGCACACTGGCGTGGATGGCCGGAGAACCGATGCCCGCAGTGGTTGGATGGTGGATCGGCTTTCTGGTCCTCACCATCGCGGCCGAGCGGCTCGAACTCAGTCGCCTTGTTGCGCCCGGCCGAATGAGCGAGGCCGCATTCGTCATCGCGGCGGCGCTCTTCCTCTTCGGAATCGCACGGGCGGAGCTTGCCGCACCGTCCGCGCGCTTTGCCGGCGTCGGACTTCTTGCCATGACGGCCTGGCTTCTGACGCACGACATTGCGCTGCATACGATCCGCCGGCCGGGTCAGCCGCGATTTTCCGCGGCCTGCATGCTGGCCGGCTACATCTGGCTTGCCGTCGCGGGCGCCGTCCTGCTCGCGGTTCCGCCTGGCGCTGCCGCGTTTTCATACGACGCGGCGATTCACGCGATCACGATCGGATTCGTGCTGTCGATGATCTTCGCGCATGCGCCGATCATTCTACCGGCGGTCGCGGGTCTGCCGGTCCGATGCACCGCCGCCGCCTACGCGCCCCTTGCGCTCCTGCACGTCTCGGCCGGCTTGCGCATTGGCGCCGACCTGCTCGAGTGGGTCGCAGTGCGTCCCGTGAGCGCCATCCTGACGGTCCTCGCGCTCGCCGGCTATGCCGCCGTGCTTGTCCTTGCGTCCCTGTCGCGGCGCGCCGGCTGAGTGCGCGTCGGCCGGCGACACCGCGCTGCTTGCCCGACGGCTTGCGGATTGGCTATGAGACGCTTCGTGCACCGTGGATTTCTTCGCGATGTCGTCCCGGACCGAGAAGACCTTGCGCGCCCCGATCTCCGTCGGCCCGAAAGCGCGGGCCTGGTCGCTTCATCAGATCGAAACGCTCTATCCCGGCTGCTTCGCCCTCGTGATGGCGACCGGCATCATCTCCAACGCGCTCTATCTCGAGCAGCACCGCACGTTGTCCGACGCGCTGTTTGCGGTCAATGTCGTCGCCTATCCGTGGCTGGTGCTGCTGACGCTCGTACGGATCGTGCGCTATCGGCAGGCCCTCTGGGCCGATCTCATCAACCCGCGTCTCGTATTCGCGTTCTTCACCCTGGTCGCCGGCACCGACGTGTTCGGCATCGCCCTCAGCCTGCGCGGATTCGAGGCCGTCGCGGTCGCCATGTGGCTGTTCGCACTCGCGACCTGGTTCTGCCTCATCTATTTCAGCTTCGGTGTCCTGACGTTCCTCAACACCGCTCACGGCGCCAACGTGGTGCACGGCGGCTGGCTGATCGCCATCGTCGGCACCGAATCGCTGGTGATCCTCGGCACCATCGTGGCGCCGCAAGCCGGGGCGTTCGGTCCGGCCGTCTTCGTCCTCATTCACATGCTGTGGGGCGTCGGTCTCGGCCTCTATGGAATCTTCATCACGCTTTTTTCCTACCGGATATTTTTCTTCGAATTCGAGCCGGATGACATCGGACCGCTTCTGTGGGTGGTCATGGGAGCGGCGGCCATCAGCACCAATGCGGGATCGACGCTCATCCTGACCGAGAGCGGCATGCCGTTCCTGCACTCCATGCGTCCGTTCATCGACGGCGTCACGCTCATCATGTGGGCATGGGGCACGTGGTGGATTCCGCTGCTCCTCCTGTTCGGCATCTGGAAACACGGCGTCTGCCGCGTGCCGCTCGCCTATACGCCGACGTTCTGGAGTCTGGTCTTCCCATTGGGCATGTATGCGCTTGCGAGCCTGCGCCTGTCGCTCGCCGCCGAGTTTCCGCCCCTGTTGATGGTGTCGCACGCGATGATCTGGATCGCGCTGGCCGCATGGGCGGTGACGGCGCTTGGGTTTGTGCTCGCTTCGTGGCGGAGTTTCCGCCAGTTTTCTCCGTCGCACACGATCCGCGCGGATTGACACCGGCGCCGCGCGTTGGCGCGTTCGTTGTCGAACTGCCGCGGACAGGCTTTGCCCGCGCCGAGGTTTTGCGGATCGCCGATCGTGGGCGCGGCGAGCCGGCGGGCTCGCGGGGACGGGCCTGCCACTGACGCATTTCAAAGGAGAAAGCCATGGCATTGAGCGAGGATGTTCGCCGCGTCGTCACGACCGTGGGGGCCGACGACAAGGCGGTCGTTCTGTTCGACGGCGCCAGTCCGCACAGGCGCGTGCGTCCCCACACCGGAACGGTATCGCGGCTCCTGTGGGTGACCGACCAGTCGCCGGCCGATCTTACGGGGACTGCCGATCGCGCCGCCGTCGACATCGGCATCTCGCCGCCCCGGAACGGTTCGGTCTTCCGGATCATTGATTTTCCGCCGACAAATCCCGACATCGAGAGCCTCGACATGGGCCACCAGCAGCAGCGGATCAGCGAGGCGCCGAAGCGAGGACTTCCGCCGCGCCACCCGCTGATGCACAGGACCCGCACGGTCGACTACGCCATCGTGATCTCCGGGGAAATCGACATGCTGCTCGATGATTCCGAAATTCATCTCAAGGCCGGCGACGTGCTCGTCCAGCAGGGAACCAATCACGCCTGGGTCAATCGTGGAAACGAGCCGTGCCGCATCGCCTTCGTGCTGATCGACGCCCTGGAGCCGTGAGACGCCCGCGGAGCCGGCAATGGCCGTGAACTGGGGCGCATTGGACCTCAACCTGCTGGTCGTGTTCGACGCCGTGATGCAGGAGCGCAGCGTCACGCGCGCCGCGGCCCGCGTCGGCCTCAGCCAGCCCGCCATGAGTCACGCGCTCACGCGGCTGCGGCACATGCTCAAGGACGAGCTCTTCGTTCGCACGCCGCAGGGCATGGTGCCGACGCCGCGTGCCGAAGAATTGGCACGACCCGTCCGAAACGCGCTCGACGAGTTGCAGCTCTCCCTCGAGTCGAGCGAGTTCGACCCTGCGACCGCGGTCCGCACCTTCCGTATCGCCATCGACAACTACGCCGCCATGGTGCTGGCCGGCCCGATCGCCGCGCATGCCGCCGAGCTCGCGCCCGGCGTGATGCTCGATTTTCGCCCGAGCGGCACGCTCGACATCGTCGATCTGATCGACAAGGGCGAGCTGGATCTCGCGGTCGGCCCCTACGGCGAAGCCGGCGAACGCTTCTCGACGCTTCGTCTGCTCGATGACGCGTTCGCCGTTCTGCTGCGTCGCGGTCACCCGGCGATCGAGGACGGCAAACTGCCGCTCGCGAGCTTCGCGGCGCTTCCGCACCTCGAGATCTCGTCGAGCGGGGATGATCTGTCTTTCGTCGCGCAGGCGCTCGCCGAACATGGGCTGACACATCGGGTCGCGCTGCGTGCCCCCTATCTGTCGACCGCTCCGATCCTCGCCGGCACCGACATGATCGCGGTGGTGCGGCGCCGGGCGGCCGAGGCCTTCGCCAGCGCGCATGCGCTCGACGTTCGCGCGCTGCCGCACCCCTCGCCGCGGATCGCCACGCAGATGATCTGGCACCGGCGGTTCGACGGCCATTCCGCGCATCGCTGGCTGCGCCAGGTCGTCTCCTCCGTCTGCGGCCGGCTGAGCCGCGACTAAATTCTTCGTCTGCATCCGGACGTGCAAACAATGCATTTGGTGCATTGATGCACCGCACCTAACTGCATGTTGCAGGGCAGCGACCATGGCCGTCGATGCAGGCCCTGCAAGCCCCCCAATAGACCTCCAAAAGGAGTAGAAAATGACCAAGAACACATTCACATCTCTTGCGAAAGCATTGGCGATCGGCGCTGCGGCCGCCACTCTCGGCCAGGCCACGGGCGCTCTTGCTGCGACGCAACACAGACATGCGCGCAGCGAGGCGCATCGAACGATGCAGGACCCGCCCGTCTACAATCGCTACTATGATGAGGCGCCGCAGTTCCGGACCGGCAGCGTGCCGCCCGGCTTTTACGACCACGCCAAGGGCGACATCGCCGACGACTGACGCACGTCGACGATCGCGAGACACCACGAACACGGCCGGTCTCCGGCCGTGTTCGTTACGTTCGGGGTTGCGACACGAGAGATGATCGTTCCGGGTGGGCCGGCCCGGCACGTGCGCTCACCGGCAGACCGCCTTGGTGACGAAATTCTCCAGGGTGCAGTCGGTCGGCTTGCGCGGCTGACCGGAGATGACCGCTTCGGCACGACACGTCTCGGCGCTTTCGAAGTCGACGCTCGTCCCGGAGCTGTAACCCTGCGCGGCGCAGATCTTGTCGACCGCCGCCTGACAATCAGGCGCGCCGTTCGGCGCCTTCGCGCAGCGCTCGCGACCGGCGACAATGCGGCCGGCCGGGAGTCGTCCGACTGCCGCCGCCGTGCCCTTCGCGGCATCCGCCGCTCCGCGGGCGACATCGCCCGCGGCGCTTCCCGCCTGATAGCCGAGCGTGCTCAGCGTATGCCACGCCGCGCCGAGACCGGCGCCCGCGGCCGAGACGGATCCCTCGACCCAGTGACCGAATGCATCCATCAGCCCCGGTTCGTGCGGCGGCTTCACGCCCTGTGCGAGCGGCGGCGTTGCCTGTGCGCCCGGCTGTGCTGCGGCATGCGCCGCAGGCGGTGACTCCGCCGCCGGCGCAAGTCCGCCAGGCGTCGAAGGCACGGTCGGCGCCGGCGCGCCCGGAACGGACGGCGCCTCCTGCGCGGCAATCGCCACGACACATGCGCAGAGCATCGCCGCGGCGAACAGGCCTGCGACGGCGAACCGGCGCAGCCGCAGCTCTGCCGCGGAGCGGGCGCCGATCGGATGATGTCCGGCAGCATTCATGTCGAGCGTCCCAGGCCCCCAGCCATGGCGCGCACGTGGGCGTATTCAATCAAAACAGGTAGAGGGCGGCAACAATGCCGGCAACGAGAACGAGGACGCTCACCGTCACCCAGAAGCCGAGCCGCTCCTCGATCATGGCGCGCGCCCGCATGCCGTAGCGGTTGAGGAGGAACGCCGTCAGATAGAAGCGCAACCCGCGCGCGACGAACGAAAGCGCGATGAACAGTCCCAGGTTGTATCCGGCGAAGCCCGAGGTGATGGTGACGATCTTGTACGGGATCGGCGTAATCCCCTTGAGCAGGATGATCCAGGTACCGTAGCGCGCGTAGGCCTCGCGAAAGGCTTCCACCTTGTCGCCGTAGCCGTAGATCTGGATCAGCCAGTGGCCGAACGAGTCGTAGAGGAGCGCGCCGATCAGATAGCCCGCGATGCCGCCTGCCACCGATGTCAGCGTGCACAGCGTCGCATAGCCCCACGCCTTGTCGGGGCGCGCGAGCGACATCGGGATGAGCATCGTGTCGGGCGGGACTGGAAAGAAGGAGCTTTCGGCGAAAGCCACGACGCCCATCAGCCAGGCGGCGTAGGGTCTTCCCGCCGCCGCGATGCACCAGTCATAGACGCGTCGAAGCATGCGGGGCTGCATACCGGCGGATGTCGCAATTGTCCACCATGGGCAGGGTCGCATCGGCGTCCGCCCCCTGCGGCGGCAAAGCTGAAATCAGCGCGCCTTCGGCGCCGCGCGTCTGCGCAGTCCGCGCAGTTCGGCCGCCGCGACCTTGCGCCGGGTCTTGGGACCGCCCGATTCCTTGAGGAGCTTTTCCGCAATGCCGAACAGCCGCTCCCGCCGGTCCATCTCCTTCCAGACATCCTTCGGCTGCACGCCGGCGGCGACCCACAGCACCACAAGATTATAAAGAAGATCGGCGCTCTCGCGTACGACCGCATCGCGGCTGCCGTGCATCGCGTCGATCACCACCTCGACCGCCTCTTCGGCGACCTTCTTGGCCATCTTGGCGCGCCCGGCGCGCAGCAGCCTCGCCGTGCGCGACGTCGTCGGATCGCCGCTTCTGGCGGCCATCACGGCGGCGAACAACCGATCAAGCGAATCACTCATCATTTCGAGAATAGCGCAAATGGCCGACGGCAGAATGAACAGTGTCGCTCCGGCGACGATGGGGCGGCCCCGACAGGCCCGACATGCGCGCGAGGCCCCGAAACAAACGCCGTCAAGGCGCTTGGGTTGCCTTGCTCCGCTCGCCGGCGCGGATCGGCCAGGACGGGCGGGCCATGATCAGTCGCTCTCGGTCAGCAGGCTCGCGTTCCCGCCGACCGCCGCCGTGTTGATCGTGACCGTCTGCTCGGTCGCAAAGCGCCGCAGATAATTGGGACCGCCGGCCTTCGGCCCGGTGCCCGAGAGGGCGGTGCCGCCGAACGGCTGCACGCCGACCGCGGCGCCGATCATGTTGCGGTTCACGTAGACGTTGCCGTTGCGCAGCCGCGCCAGGGCCTGCGCAAGCGTGCCGTCGATCCGCGTCTCGATCCCGAGGGTCAGCGCGTAGGCGTTCCGGCCGATGTCCTCGAGCAGGCTGTCGAATTCCTCCGCCCGGTAGCGCACGACATGCAGAATGGGCCCGAAGACTTCCTTCCTGAGATCGCGCGCGCGGTCGAGCTCGACGATGGCCGGAGGCACGTAGCTGCCGCGCGCCGGAAGGGATGCGTGGCGATCCCAGCGGAACCGCAGCCGTCCCTGCGCCTCCATCGCGGCAATCCAGCGATCGAGATGCTCCTTCGCCTGCGCGTCGATGACCGGGCCCACATGGGTCGCGATCTCGCGCGGGTCGCCGACCTGCAGCTCGCGCGCGGCGCCGGCAACCATGGCCAGGACTTTCTCGGCGACGTCGTCCTGGACGCAGAGCAGGCGCAAGGCCGAGCAGCGCTGGCCGGCCGAGCGGAACACCGACGCCACGATGTCGTCGGTCGCCTGTTCGGGCAGCGCGGTCGCGTCCACGATCATCGCGTTGATGCCGCCGGTCTCGGCGATCAGAGGCACGATCGGCGCATCCTTGGCCGCAAGCGCGCGGTTGATCGCCCAGGCGGTCTCGGTCGAACCCGTGAAGGCGACCCCTGCGGTGCGCCGGTCGGCAACGAGCAGCGCGCCGACCCGGCCGTCGCCCGGCACGAGATGAAGCGCGGAGGCCGGAACGCCGGCCGAATGCAGGAGCCGCACCGCCGCGGCGGCGACGAGCGGCGTCTGCTCGGCGGGCTTCGCCACCACGGCGTTGCCGGCGGCGAGCGCCGCCGCGGCCTGGCCGACGAAGATCGACAACGGAAAGTTCCACGGGCTGATGCAGACGAACACGCCGCGGCCGCGATAGTGAATCTCATTGCGCTCGCCTGTCGGTCCGGGAAGGGGGTCGGGGCCGAGCGCGCGCCGCGCCTGCACGGCGTAGTAGCGGCAGAAATCCGTTGCCTCGCGGACTTCCGCGAGCGCGTCGTCGAGGGTCTTGCCGGCTTCGTCCTGCAGCAGGGCGATCAGCCGTCCGCGATCCGCCTCGACCAGGTCGGCGGCGCGTTCGAGCGCGCGCGCGCGCATCTCGACCGGGGTCGCCGCCCAGGCGGGAAATCCCGCGTCGGCCGCCGACATGGCCGCGATCGCGATCGCCTCGTCGCCTTCGACGACGAATCCGATGCGCTCGCCGTCGATCGGCGAGCGGACCGTCCTGCGCGCGCCCGGCAGCGTGTGCCCGTCGACCAGCGGCGCCGCCGAGGACTCCCGCGAGCGCGCCGCGCGGACGGCCGCGAGAAGCGCCTCGAGCGCGGCGGCATCGCCGAATTCGACACCCGCGGAATTGCGCCGTTGAGGCGCGAACAGGTCGGCGGGTCGCGCGATGTTCGGATGGCGCGCGCGCCCCGGCTCGCCGAGCAGCGCCCGCGGGCGCCGCAGGATCGTGGCGACCGGAATGCCCGGGTCGGCGGCCGCCGAAACGAACGAGGAATTCGCGCCGTTCTCGAGCAGCCGCCGCACCAGATAGGCAAGCAGGTCACGATGGCTGCCGACCGGCGCGTATACCCGGCAGACCGCCTGCGGCTCCTCGGACAGAAGTGCCGCGTAGAGCGCTTCCCCCATGCCGTGCAGGCGCTGGAACTCAAAGCCGCTCACGCCGTCCGCTGCCTCGATGACGCTCGCCACCGTCAGCGCGTTGTGGGTGGCGAATTGCGGATAGAGGAGCGGGCGCGCGGCGAGCAGCCGGCGCGCGCAGCTCATGTAGCAGAGATCCGTCATCGCCTTGCGGGTGAACACCGGATAGTCGGCCAGGCCGCGCTCCTGCGCCCGTTTCACCTCGGTATCCCAATAGGCGCCCTTGACCAGCCGCACCGGCAGGCGCCGATCCAGGCGCCGGGCGAGATCGAGAAGCCACGCGATGACGTGCGGCGCGCGCTTCTGATAGCCCTGCACCGCGACGCCGAACCCATCCCAGCCGGCCAGCGACGGATCCGCCAGCACGCGAGCGAACACGTCGAGGGTCAGTTCGAGGCGATCCGCCTCCTCGGCGTCGATCGTGAGCTGAAGCCGATGGGCCTTGGCGCTGCGGGCAAGCCGCAGCAAGGACGGCGCGAGTTCGGCGAGAATGCGCTTCCGCGAGATCGCCTCGAAGCGCGGATGTAGCGCCGACAGCTTCACGGAAATTCCGCCCCGACCGGAGGCGCGCGCGCCGGGCCAGGCTCCGACCGCCTCGATCGCCGCCGCGTAGGCAGCTCGGTAGCGCTCGGCATCGGCCGCCGTTCGGGCGGCTTCACCCAGCATGTCGAACGACCAATACGCACCGCCACGGCCCCCGGCGCGCCCCAAGGCTTCCTCGATGGTCCGACCGAGCACGAAGTGCGACCCGAGGAGCCGCATCGCCTGCCGGGTCGCGGCCCGCACGGCCGGAAGACCGACACGCTTGGCGATGCCCTCGATGATGGTCGCCGGCGTTTCACCCGGATGGACGATGCGCGCCGACACGCCGAGCGCCCATGCCGAGGCGGAGACGAGCAGCGCCGTCGACCGCATCTCGTGGTGCGCCCAGTCGCCGGCCGCCAGCTTGTCCTCGATCAGGCGATCGGCGGTCGCCGGATCCGGGACGCGCAGGAGGGCCTCGGCGAGCACCATCAGGGCGAGCCCCTCCTTGCTCGAAAGCGCGTATTCGCGCAGGAAAGCCTCGATGCCGCCAACCCCTCCCGAACGGCTGCGGACCGCGGCGACGAGGCGGGCCGCGCGCTGGTCGATGCGGGCCTCGGCCGCCGGGTCGAAGTCCGGCGCCGCGAGGAACGCGGCGGCGATTTCCTCGTCGTCCGGCGCATAGGGGGCGCGAAAGGGAGGCAGGTCGCCCTCGCCGCGGTCGGTTGCGTCGACGCTCATGGTTTGCACCCCCTGCCGGATCTGCGATCGAGGCGGACCGCTGGCGAGCGGCCGCGCGCCAGGAGTTGCCGTGGCGGGCCCACCCCTGCGGCAAGCTGTCCGCTGGTTAAGCAAGATGCAGCCACGGATGGGTTCCTGTCTTGCCCTTTACATCCGCATGTTCTTTGTTGGGCCGAAGGGTAGAACCGCCTCGATTTCGATCGAGCCACACACCCCGCCAACCTGCGAGCCCGACGGAAAGGACGCGACATGGGTTCCCTCGCCAGCGGCCGCCTTTGCGGACTCGCGCTCGCCGCCGCCCTGACGATATTGGGGTGCGCGCCGGCGGCCGCCGAGATTCCCGTGCGGCTGCTGCTGGATTTCAAGTTCGAGGGACCCTCGGCTCCGTTTCTCGTCGCCATCGACAAAGGCTACTACAAGGCCGAGGGCCTTGACGTCACGATCGACGCTTCGACAGGGTCCGTGACAGGGTCCGTCGACCCGATCGGCCGCGTCGCCTCCGGCAACTACGACATGGCGTTCGGCGACATCAACACGCTGATCAAGTTTCGCGATCAGAATCCCGGGATGCCGATCAGGCCGGTCTTCATGGTCTACAACCGGCCGCCGTTCGCCGTGATCGCGCGCAAGAGCCGCGGCATCACCAGGCCAAAGGATCTGGAAGGCAAGAAGCTTGGCGCGCCCGCGGCGGACGGTGCCTTTGCGCAATGGAAGGTGTTCGCGAACGCCAACGACATCGACACCTCAAAGATCGCGGTCGAGAACGTCGGCTTTCCGGTGCGTGAGCCGATGCTGGCAGCCGGCCAGGTGGACGCCATCACCGGCTTTTCGTTTTCCTCCTTCATCAACCTCAAGGATCGCGGCGTGCCGGTCGACGACATCGTGGTCCTGCTGATGGCTGACTACGGGGTCGACCTCTACGGCAACACCATCATGGTGAGCCCGAAGTTCGCCGCCGAGAAGCCCGAGGCCGTGAAGGCCTTCCTGCGCGCTTTCGTCCGGGGCCTGCATCAGACGGTGCGCAATCCGGCGGGCGCGGTCGAGTCGGTCATCAAGCGAAACGACGCGGCCAACCGGGAGGTCGAGCTCGAGCGCCTGCGCATGGCCCTGCGCGACAACATCCTGACGCCCGAGGTGAAGCAGAACGGCTTCGGCGCCGTCGACATGGAGCGCTTGGACCGGGCGATCGACCAGATCGGCCTCACCTATCAGTTCAAGGCGAAGCCCAAGGCGTCCGACATATTCGATCCGTCGTTTCTGCCGTCCGCCGGCGATCGCAGAATCAAATGAAATCCAGGTCGCCCGAGGATCTCCGGGACTGAGGGCTGCGCCCGAAGATCCCCGGGACTGCCGCGACAGTCGGACTCAGGCCACGGAGACGGCCGGATGCGCGACCACGCCGAACGTGTCGTCCGCATCCTCGCGCGGTCGCAGAACGGCCGCCACATCATCGGCGAGCTCGGCGACGATCCGGCGGTCCTCATCCTCGCGCGTGAACACCCCGAACAGAAGGCGCGGCAGCTTCGGCAGCGGCGCGTCGTCCCAGATCGTGAGATCCGTCCGCAGCATCGGTCCGCGGTCGACCCGATTGCGGGCCAGAACCGTCACCCCGAGACCCGCCGCCACCGCGATCGAGATGCTGACGATGCTGGTCGCGGTATAGACGAGATCGCATTCCCGCCCGGCTTGGTAAATGGCGGACACGGCGGCGCGATGGTACGCGCAGTTTTCTCCATAGGAGACGAGCGGCACCGGCCCGCTCGGATCAATCTCGGTCGCCTCGCTGCGCACCCAGACCGCGTCGTCGCTCCAGCTGTGCCGCGGTCTGACCTCCGGATCGGCCGTGGACGCTCCGACCACGAGATCAAGGTCGCCCTGTTGCAGATCACGCAACATCATGTCGAAGCTGCCACCGGCCTTCACGCTGTAGTGCACGTCCGGCCACTTGAGCCGGAATCCGGCGAGCGTCCACGGCACCTTGGCGCCCGCGAAGTCACCGGGAAGCCCGATGCGCAGGAAGTGGCCGGCCTGTCGCCGGCTGGACAGGTTGAGGATCTGATCGTTGATCGAGAGCAGCCGGCGCGCGTAGTTGACGACGAGCGCTCCCTTCTCCGTCAGTGCCACTCCGGGCGCGCTCTTGTCGAACAACTCGCCGCCAAGCAGCATCTGCAGACGCTTGATTTGCGCGCTGACGGCCGGTTGCGTGATCCCAAGGGACTGGGCCGCCTTTGTAAAACTACGAAACTCGACCACGGCTACCAGGGTGCGCATTAGCTCCGTCGGTATGTTGGTCATTGCCATCCACCGCGTTTGACGTTGCCCCTGAAGGCCGCGAATCGTCACAAGCGCGGCCCGTCGCACGGTTTGCCGGAGCAGGCTGTCCGGATAACAAAAAAGATAACACACGCTCCGCGCGATGAATCGCGACGCCCAAAAGCATCAAATAACAACTGCGCGATTAGTCGAGAATCCCATAATATATTTTAGTTTCGTTTCGTATCACGAATAACTCGCGCTTCGTCGCGTAGCATCCTACCTTGCAACAACGGAAGTCGATGGAGACCTCAATACTGTCGTAGTGGAACGTTCGAGATTGTTTCGGATAAGCATCGAATACATTTTGCGCGTGAGCCGCATCGGCGCGCTCGGGAAGCACGGCACCAACGCAAATTATGAAGCCTATACGACTCTATCGCCACGCTCTCGCCCTGCTCGCGCCGGAAATGCGGCTGAGCGTGGTACTTGCATGCGCCAATCTCGCATTGGCCGCGGCGCAGTTCGCCGATCCTGTGCTGTTTGGTCGCATCATCGACGCGCTCGCCTCCGCGCAGGCGAGCGGAAAGCTGCCGACGTGGCAAGAACTGTCCGTTCTTCTCGCCGCGTGGGTGGGATTCGCGCTCTTCACCATCCTGTGCGGCGCCCTCGTCGCGCTGCATGCCGATCGCCTGGCGCACCGTCGTCGTCACGCGGTTCTGACGGATTACTTCGAGCACGTCCTGCAGCTTCCGACCGCATTTCACGGGCTCTCCCATTCGGGCCGCCTGATGAAGATCATGCTGTCGGGCACCGACGCGCTTTGGAATCTGTGGCTCGATTTCTTCCGCGAATCGTTCGCCGCCTTCCTGTCGCTCGCGGTGCTGCTGCCGCTCTCGCTCCTCCTCAACTGGCGGCTCGGTCTCCTGCTGGTCGTCATGTGCGTCGTCTTCGCCGGCCTGACGGCGCTCATCGTCCGCAAGACGGAGACTCTGCAGAGCTCGGTCGAGCGGCACTACTCCGATCTGGCCGAGCGCGCCTCCGACGCGCTCGGCAACGTGGCGCTGGTGCAGGGTTTCGCCCGGGTCGAGGCCGAAGTCCACGGGCTGCGTGAGGTCGTCGACCGCCTGCTCGGCGCGCAAGTCCCGGTCCTGTCGTGGTGGGCGATCCTCGCCGTGCTCACGCGCGCCTCGACGACGCTCACCATGCTGGCGATTTTCGTGGTCGGGATCTTCCTGCATCTCCGGCGTGGCGCTTCGATCGGCGACATCGTGATGTTCACGAGCTTTGCCGCCCTGCTGATCGGCCAGATCGAGAAGGTCGTGCGCTTCTTCAACCGTCTGTTGATGGATGCGCCGCGCCTTGCCGAATTCCTTGCGGTGTTCGAGGCGGTACCGAGCGTCTCCGACCGCCCCGACGCCATCGATCCCGGGCGACTGCGAGGCCTCGTGGATTTCCAGCACGTGACATTTTCGTACGACGGCAAGCATCCGGCCGTCAGCGACCTGACCTTCACGGCCTTGCCGGGCGAGACGGTGGCGCTCGTCGGCGCGACGGGCGCCGGCAAGTCGACCGCGCTCTCGCTGCTCTACCGCGCCTTCGACCCCTCCCAGGGCGACATCAAGGTCGACGGCATGGACGTGCGCCGCCTGAAGCTCGCGGCGCTGCGCCACAACATCGGCGTGGTGTTCCAGGAGACCCTGCTGTTCAACCGCTCCGTGGCCGAGAATCTCCGCATCGGCAAGCCCGGCGCAAGCGAGGACGAAATGCGCCAGGCATGCGCGCGCGCCCAGGCGCTCGATTTCATCGAGCGGCACGAGCTGGGGTTTGCGGCGAGCGTCGGCGAGCGCGGCCGGCTGCTGTCCGGCGGCGAGCGCCAGCGCCTGTCGATCGCCCGCGCCCTGCTCAAGGACCCGCCCATTCTCATTCTCGACGAAGCCACGAGTGCGCTCGACGCCGCCACGGAAGCCAAGGTGCAGGCGGCGCTCGAAGAGGTGATGAAGAATCGCACAACCTTCGTGATCGCGCACCGGCTCGCCACCGTGCGCAAGGCAAACCGCATCCTGGTGTTCGAAGGCGGCCGCATTGTCGAGGCCGGCAGCTTCGCGGAACTGATGCGTCTCGACGGACGCTTTGCCGCGCTCGCACGTGCGCAGTTCCTCGCCGACGCGGCGCCCGAAGTCGAAACCGCAGCCGACGTCACGACCAGGCACCCGCCAACGGCTACCTTATCCGTTCCAGGATGCTGACGTAGTTGGCGACTGCGGCTCCGCCCATGTTGAACAGCCCGGCGAGCCGCGCGCCTTTCACCTGAAAGCCGCCGGCGCTGCCGCATAGCTGCATGGCGCAAAGCGCATGCATCGACACGCCGGTCGCGCCGATCGGGTGGCCCTTGGCCTTGAGACCGCCCGAAGGATTGACCGGCAGCGGCCCATTCCGTTCCGTCAGCCCACTCTTGATCGCATCGGCACCGCGCCCCTCGGGCACGAGCCCCATCGCCTCATACTCGATGAGTTCGGCGACGGTGAAACAATCGTGCGTCTCGACGAGCGACAGATCGCGCAGCGCGACTCCGGCCTGCGCCAGCGCGCGGCGCCACGCCTCGGCGCAGCCCTCGAACCTGACCACGTCGCGGCGCGACATCGGCAGAAAGTCCTGCACATGCGCGGCGGCCCGGAAGGCGACCGCCTTGTCGAGGCGAAGCGCCGTCTCCACGTCCGCGAGCACGAGCGCGGCCGCGCCGTCCGATACCAGCGCGCAGTCGGTGCGCTTGAGCGGGCCGACGACGCGCGGGTTCTTCTCGCTCTCGGCGCGGCAGAAGGCGAAGCCGAGATCCTTGCGCATCTGCGCGTACGGATTGTCGACGCCGTTGCGGTGGTTCTTTGCCGCGATCAGCGCCAGCGCGTCCGACTGATCGCCATGACGCTGAAAATAGAGCGCCGCGATCTTTCCGAAGATGCCGGCGAAACCGCCTGCGGTATCGCCCTCCTCCCGCACGTACGACGCCTTGAGCAGGATGTTGCCGATCTCGGCCGGCGGCGTCGCGGTCATCTGTTCGGCGCCGACCACGAGCACGATGCGCGCGGCTTTCGCCGCAATCGCCGTCAACCCGGCGTGAACGGCGGCGGATCCGGTCGCGCATGCGTTCTCGACGCGGGTGGCGCGCTTGAATCGCAGCTGCGGAGACGCCTGCAGCACCAGCGCGGCGGTAAAATCTTGCGCCGAGAAGCCCGCATTGAAATGCCCGAGAACGATATCGTCGACATCCTGCGCGGCGATGCCGGCATCCGCGAGGGCGGCCTCCGCGGCGTTCACGATCAGGCTTTCGACGCTCTCGCCCTCGAGGCGGCCGAACGGCGTGTGAGACCAGCCGACGATGCAGGCGGTCATGCTCAACTCCTGTGCGGAGGCGGGAACGCGTTTCCGTACGGCAGATTAAACCGCGTGGAGAGCCATGCCAGCACCTTTGCGTTCGGCTGTGCGTTTGGCTTACACTTCGGGCCCTTCATCGCCACGTGGAACCTGCCCGTTTCCGAGGCCCGACCCAAACCAGCGGACCGCGCATCGTGCTGATTTCCTCCGCATCCGTCCGATCCCGTATCCTGGTCACTGCGCTGGCGGCTCTGTTGGCCGTGCTCGTCGGCGCGCGCACGGCGTCTGCCGAGGCGCTGCTCCTGGTGGAGGCGGACAGCGGCAAGGTCCTGAGGGCGGAGAACGCGACCTATCCGTGGTATCCGGCCTCCGTCACCAAGCTGATGACGACCTACGTCACGCTGCGCGCCGTCAAGGACGGGCGTGTCGCGCTCGACACGCTGTTCACGGTCTCCGCCAATGCGGTGGCCCAGCAGCCGTCGAAGATGGGTTTTCCGCTCGGCACGAAAGTCACGGTCGACAACGCCATCAAGATGATGATGGTCAAATCGGCGAACGACATGGCCGTGGTGCTGGCGGAAGGCGTATCGGGTTCGATCGAGAAGTTCGCCGACGAAATGAATGCCACGGCCCGCCGCCTCGGCATGACGCAGACCAACTACGTCAATCCGAACGGGCTGCCGGCGGACGAACAGATCACCTCGGCGCGCGATCTCGCGATCCTTGCCCGCGCGCTCATCCACGATTTTCCCGAATACGACCTCTATTGGCACATTCCGGCGATCAAGTTTGGCAAGCGGGTCTTTCGCAACATCAATCCGCTGATCGACCGCTTTCCGGGCGCCGACGGAATGAAGACGGGATTCATCTGTGCGGCCGGCTTCAACCTCGTCGCCACCGCGACGCGCAACAACCGCCGGCTGATCGCGGTCGTGCTCGGCGCTCCCTCCTCGGCCGGGCGGGCCATCAAGGCGGCGCAGCTGCTCGAGCAGGGCTTCGAAGCAAACCCGCTCGCCTGGCTGACGCCCTCGCTCGGAACGGTGGACAAGCTGCAGCCGATCGAGGCCTCCCCGCCCAATCTCCACGACGAGGTCTGCGGCAAGCACCGGCGCAAGCCGCCTTCCGAGGACGAGGAGGTCGCGAAGAACGATTCCGACCATCCGCAGGCGTTCCTGGTGTCGAGCCTGCACGGCGGCAAGCCGTTCTCGCTGAGCGACCCGCTCGTCCCCTCGATGCCGCCGATCGTCGTCTACACCGGACCGGCGCGGAAGACGCCCGGAACGCAGACCGCGGCGATCCCGGGCGTTCCCGAACCCCCGGCCGGCAAGTCGACCAGGCCCGGCCAGATCGCCCCGGGGCAAGTCGGCAAGCAGCCGGGTGCCGCCTTCAGCGGCCTCCTGCCCTGGCCCGGCTCGGCCAATGCCGCGACCTCGGTTTCGGAACGGGTCCCGGTGCCACGACCGCGGCCGCGCCCGGTCAAGAGGAAAACCACGCCGCAATGACGGTTCCGGGCGCTCAATCGGCGACCGCCCCTGCCCCGATCCCGCTGACGGTGCTGACGGGATTTCTCGGAGCCGGCAAGACCACGCTGCTCAATCGAATGCTGCGCGATCCGGCGCTCGCCGACGCCGCCGTGCTGATCAACGAGTTCGGAGAAGTCGGCATCGATCACCTCCTGGTGCGTTCGGTGTGCGACCGCATGGTGACACTCGCGACCGGCTGCATCTGCTGCACGGTGCGCGGCGATCTCATCACCGCGCTCGAAGGACTGCTGCGCGACCGCGACAATGGCCGCGCCGACTTCCGCCGCGTGGTGCTGGAGACGACCGGTCTCGCCGATCCGGCGCCGGTGCTGCACACCCTGATGGCGCATCCCTACCTGCTGCTGCGCTACCGGCTCGACGGCGTCGTCACGCTGGTCGACGCCGTCAACGGCTTTGCCACTCTCGACCGGCATCCCGAGGCGGTGAAGCAGGCGGCGGTCGCCGACCGCCTCGTCCTGACCAAGACCGACCTGGTCGCGACCGCCGGCCTGCGCGCCGAATGCGATCGCCTGCGCGCGCGATTGCGCGCGATCAATCCGGCGGCGCCCGTCCTCGACGCGGCGGCCGGCGAAGCGACCGCGGCGCGCCTCGTCGACTGCGGCCTCTACGATCCGGACCGCAAGACGCCGGACGTGCGGCGCTGGTTGCGCGAGGAAGCCTATGCGGACAACGCCCACGATCGCCACGGCCACCATCACGGCGGACATCGCCACGACGCCAACCACCACGACGATCGCATCCGCGCCTTCGCGCTCGCGAGCGATACCGCGGTTCCGGCGGGCACGCTCGAGATGTTCCTCGATCTCGTGCGCTCGCTGCACGGGCCCAACCTGCTGCGGATGAAAGGCATCGTGAAGCTCACCGAGACGCCGGATCAGCCGCTCGTCGTGCACGGCGTGCAGCATCTGCTGCATCCGCCCGCGACGCTCGAGCGATGGCCCGACGAGGACCGGCGCACCCGCCTCGTCTTCATCATGCGGGACGGCGATCCGCGCGCCGTTCGCGAGCTGTTCGCCGCCTTTCTCGCCGAAGCCGCTCCCGACCGGCCCGACCGGTCGGCGATTCTCGATAGTCCACTGGTGCCGTTCGGCGGTCTCGATCGTTGATCGCAGGCCTTGCCACCTCCGCCGGAGTCCGGGATGGTAAGGCTGCGCCGCGGGGGACGCTCCGCCGGCCTGCCGCACGGCGATCACCGGCGCGAGGACAGTCATGCGGGCCATCGACCGGCTGAAGGGCGACCTCACCTTTCTGCGCGGCGCGTTGCGGGCGCTGCGCAGGACGGCGCCGATCGCAAGAAATCCGACGCGGGTCTTCCCCCTCGTGCTCGACGATCTCGCCCGACGTTTCGGCGATCGGCCCGCGCTGGTGTCGAGTCGCGAGACGCTGAGCTACCGCGCGCTCTCGCAGCGCGCCAACCGCTACGCGCGCTGGGCGCTGGCACAGCGGATCGGCAAGGGCGAGACGATCTGCCTGCTGATGCCGAACCGCCCGGAGTACATGGCGATCTGGCTCGGGGTCTCGGCCGCGGGAGGGGTGACGGCGCTGCTCAACACCAACCTGAGCGGTCCCTCGCTCGCCTATTGCATCGACCTCGTGGCGCCGAAGCATCTCATCGCCGCGGCCGAACTGATGCCGGCACTCCGCGCCGCCGAGCCCTATCTCGGGTCCCCACCGAAGGTCTGGACGCACGGCGCGTGCGCCGAGGCGGAGGTGCGCATCGACCAGGAGATCGAGAGCTTCGCGCCCGAGCCGCTGCGCGCCGACGAGCGCCGTCCGCTCACCATCGAGGACAAGGCGCTTTACATCTATACGTCCGGCACCACCGGACTGCCCAAGGCGGCGAACGTCAACCACTACCGGCTGATGCTGGCGGCCTTTGGATTCGGCGCCGTGATGGACACGAAAGAGACCGATCGCATGTACGACTGCCTGCCGATGTACCACACCGCCGGCGGCGTGGTCGCGACCGGGGCGATGCTCGTCGCCGGGGGCAGCGTGGTGATCCGCGAGAAATTCTCGGCGCGCGAATTCTGGGACGACGTGGTGCGGCACGAATGCACGCTGTTCCAGTACATCGGAGAGTTGTGCCGCTATCTGGTCAATTCCCCGCCGTCCGACAACGAGGCGAAGCACCGGCTGCGCATGTGCTGCGGCAACGGGCTGCGACCCGACATCTGGCTCGACTTCAAGGACCGGTTCCGAATTCCGCACATCCTCGAGTTCTACGCGGCGACCGAAGGCAACGTGAACCTGTTCAATTTCGAGGGAAAGCCCGGCGCCATCGGCCGCATTCCGTGGTTCGTCGCCAGGCGCTTCCCGACCGCCGTCATCCGCTTCGACGTCGAGACGGAGCAACCGGTGCGCGACACGCGCGGGTTCTGCATCGCGTGCGCCCCCAACGAGGTCGGCGAGACGATCGGCAAGATCGTCAACGATCCCTCCGCGCCGAGCCACCGCTTCGAGGGATACGCGAGCGCGGCCGAGACCGACCGCAAGATCCTGCGCGACGTATTCGAGAAGGGCGACGCCTGGTTTCGCACCGGCGACCTGATGCGCAAGGACGAGGACGGCTATTTCTATTTCGTCGACCGGATCGGCGACACGTTCCGCTGGAAGGGCGAGAACGTCTCGACCACGGAGGTCGCCGAGGTCATCAGCGAGTTTCCCGACGTCCAGGAGGCGAACGTCTACGGGGTGCAGATTCCGGGCTGCGACGGGCGCGCCGGAATGGCGGCGATCGTGTGCGAAGGACGGTGCAACCTGGCGGCACTGCGCGCGCACATCGCCCGGAGGCTGCCGGACTACGCGCGGCCGTTGTTCCTGCGCATCCGCGGCGAGATCGAGGTGACCACCACATTCAAGCAGAAGAAGATCGACCTTCTGCGCCAGGGTTTCGACCCGGACACGATCGGCGACCCGCTCTACTTCAATGACCCGCAGAGCCGCGCTTTCGTCCCGCTTGACCGGGACCTCTACCAGCGCATTCTCGCCGGGCAGGTGAAGCTGTGAACGAACGGTCTGCCTCGCCGGACCGTCCGGTCTCTCCCGGGGACGCGCTGGCGTTCTGGCGCGCGGCCGGGCCGGCCAAATGGTTCGTCAAGGACGAGGCGTTCGACGCCGAGATCCGCGCGCGCTATCTCGCGGCTCACGAAGCGGCCGCCGCCGGGCAATTGTCCGCCTGGGAGGACACGCCCGACGGCGCTTTCGCCCTCCTGCTTCTGCTCGACCAGTTTCCGCGCAACATGTTCCGCAACACGCCGCGCGCGTTCGCCACAGATGCGTTCGCGCGCGCCGTGGCCGAACGGACGATCGCCCGCGGCTTCGACACGCAGTTCGCCGTGCCGGAGCGGCGGTTCTTCTATCTGCCGCTGATGCACGCGGAGGACCTCCGGGCGCAGGAGCGCTGCGTCGCCCTGTGCCGGGCCTGCGGGGACGTGGAAGGCCTCAAGTATGCCGAGGAGCACGCCGACATCATCCGCCGCTTCGGCCGCTTTCCGCACCGTAACGCCATCCTCGGCCGCGCGACCACCGCCGAGGAGCGGCGCTTTCTCGACGACGGCGGGTTCTCCGGCTGAACCTCCGGCTTCTGGCCGGTCGGCCAACGTCGAACGACACGGCCGGGCGCGTCGGCGCGGAAGAGCCCCCTTCGACCCCCGGTGCACGTGTCCGCCCGCCACACGGGCGCGCGGCGGAACCCACCCAGGCTGCGGTTTCCAGGCTGCAGTTTTGCTGATCGCGCCCTAGTCGAGCAAGCCGGCCATGCGCTAGCATCCGGCCCGAGCCCGACAGGCGAGAGCGGCGGCCGGGCGCTGCCGAATGGGAGGAGTTGATGACGAGACTGGCTCTGGCCGCGAGCGCGGCCGTTCTGCTTTTCGCAACCACCGCGAGCGCGCAGGCGCCGCAAGGTTACCCGGCCGACTACGCCAAGCTCGTCGACGCCGCCAAGAAGGAAGGCAAGGTCGTCGTCTATGCGACCACCGATGCGGCCGCCGCCAATCCGCTGGTCAAGGATTTCGAGACGCTCTATCCGGGCATCAAGGTAGAATACTCCGACATCAACTCGACCGAGCTCTACAACCGCTTCATCGCCGAGGCGGCTGCCGGCAGCGGCACCGGCGATGTCCTGTGGTCGTCCGCCATGGACCTGCAGGTCAAGCTCGTCGCCGACGGCTACGCGGCGACCTACGCCTCGCCGGAAATTCCGGCGCTGCCGAAATGGGCCGTGTGGAAGAACGAGGCCTACGGCACGACCTACGAACCGATCAGCTTCATCTACAACAAGCGGCTGGTGCCTGCCTCCGACGTGCCGCAGGACCACGCGGCGCTGCTCAAGCTGCTCACCGACAAGCCCGACGCCTACAAGGGCAAGGTGACGGCCTACGATCCCGAACGCTCGGGGGTCGGCTACCTGTTCTTCAACGAGGACGCGAAATACTTCCCGCGGGCGAACGATCTGTTCAAGGCGTTCGGCAAGGTCGGCATCAAGCTCTACACCAGCGCCGGCGCCATGATGGAACGCGTCACGTCGGGCGAGCACACGATCGGCTACGGCATCTTCGGATCCTACGCGCTCGCGCGCTCCAAGAAGGACCCGAACCTCGGCATCGTGCTGCCCAGGGACTACACGCTTCTGCTCTCGCGCGTCGCCTTCGTGTCCAAGCAGGCGAAGAATCCCAACGCCGCGAAGCTGTTCCTCGATTATCTGCTCTCGCGCCGGGGCCAGACGATCGTCGCCAACAAGGCCGAGCTCTATTCGCTGCGCACCGACGTGGAGGGCGAAGCGACCGCCAGGCACGTGGGCGGACTGCTGGGCGACAAGATCCGTCCGATCCCGATCGGGCCGGACCTGCTCGCCAACCTCGACCAGACGAAGCGGCTCGCATTCCTCAAGGCCTGGCAGGCGGCGATGAAAGGCCAGTGAGCACGTTCGCCGTGCGGGCGCGGCCCCCCGCGCCCGCACGGCGGAGACCGGCGCATGATCCGCGTCGACGCACAGCCTTCCCGTGGCGGGTGAAACGCCGGTGACAGGCTCGACCACCATGTCCGTGACCTGGTTCCGCGCGGTCGTGATCGCGGTCACGGCCGTCGCGGTGCTGACCCCGCTGTCGCTCGTCTTCTACCAGAGCTTCCTCTCCGGCCCGTTCTTCCAGCCGGTCACGACCTTCGGACTCGACGCTTACCGGTTCGTGTTTCTGGACGACGACTTCTGGACAGCGTTCGCCACGACGCTGATCATCGCCGGCGGCATGACGGCGATCGCGGTGCCGCTCGGCGCCGTGCTGGCGTTCCTGATGGTGCGCACCGACGTGCCGGGCCGCGCCTGGATCGAACCGCTCCTGCTGGTCCCGATCTTCATCTCGGCCGTCGTCTTCGCCTTCGGCTACGTCGTGGCGCTCGGGCCGGTCGGGATCTTCTCGACCATGGCGAAGGACGTGTTCGGCGTCGTGCCGTGGAACCTCTATTCGCTCGCCTCGCTCGTCATCATCGCCGGCCTCACCCATGTGCCGCACGTCTATCTCTATACGGCGGCGGCGCTGCGCGGACTCGGCAGCGATCTGGAAGAAGCCGCGCGCGTGTGCGGCGCCGACCCGCTGCGCGTCGCCGCCCAGGTGAGCCTGCCGATGGTGCTGCCGGCGGTTCTGTTCGCCGGCGTGCTCGTGTTCTTTCTCGGCTTCGAACTGTTCGGCCTGCCGCTCGTGCTCGGCGATCCGCAGGGCCTGCTGGTGCTCTCGACCTACCTGTTCAAGCTGACGAACAAGCTCGGCGTCCCCTCCTATCAGCTCATGGCGGTAGTTGTCGTGGTGATCGTCGCAGTCACTGCCCCGCTCGTGTTTCTCCAGCGCCGGCTGCTGCGTGAGGCGCAGCGCTACGTCTCGGTGCGGGGCAAGGGGCTCAAGGTCGCGCCGCTGCCGCTCGGGCGCTGGCGCTGGCCGGCCTTCGCGGCCATCGCGCTGTGGTTCACCGTCACGGTCGCGGTGCCGCTCGCCGGCATCGTGCTGCGATCCGTCGTCGTGACCTGGGGCGAAGGCGTTCACCTCACCGAAGTGCTCACGCTCGACCACTACCGCGAGATCCTCGACTATCCGAACGTCGTGCGCGGCATTTTCAACACGCTCGGCATCGGCGTCGTCGGCGGGGCGGTCGCGGTCGCCTGCTACACGGCGATCGCGCTCGCGGTTCACCGCTGGCCGTCGGGCTGGACCCGCGTCGTCGATTATCTGGTGATGATGCCGCGCGCCATGCCGGGCCTCGTCGCCGGCCTCGCGCTCCTGTGGATGTTCCTCTTCATCAAGCCGCTCGCGCCGCTGAAATCGACGCTCTTCTCCGTCTGGCTCGCCTACTCCGTCGTCTGGCTCGCCTACGGGATGCGGCTCGTCTCCGGCACGCTCCTGCAGGTCGGCCCCGAGCTCGAGGAAGCGGCGCGCACGGTCGGGGCGAGCGAGATGCGGGTGCGGCGCGACGTGACGCTGCCGCTGATCCGCGCCGGCATGATGGCGAGCTGGCTGCTCGTCTTCCTCATCTTCGTGCGCGAATATTCGACCGGCATCTATCTGCTCGGCCCCGGCACCGAGGTCATCGGCTCGCTGCTCGTCTCGCTGTGGGGGACCGGGGCGATCGATCTCGTCTCGGCTCTCTCGGTGATCAACGTGGTGATGATTGGCCTCGGCCTCGCCGTCGCCGTCCGGCTCGGAGTGCGCCTGCATGGCTGACCTCGTCGTTCACGATCTCGGCGTCCGCCTCGGCGACAACGAGGTGCTCAAGGGCGTGTCGCTGACGGTGCCGGCCGGCAAGGTGGTGGCGCTGCTCGGCCCGTCCGGCAGCGGCAAGACCACGCTGTTGCGCGCCGTCGCCGGCCTCGAGACGCCGACCCGCGGCTCGATCCGCATCGGCGAGGCGACGTTCTTCGATGTCGACAGGCGCATCGACCTGCCGGCCGAGAAGCGCGGGCTCGGCCTCGTGTTCCAGTCCTACGCGCTGTGGCCGCACCGCACCGTGTTCGACAACGTCGCCTACGGGCTGCGGCTGCGCGGCGGCGAAAAGGCCGAGATCAGAAAACGGGTCGAACGGGCGCTCGACCAGATCGGCCTCGCGCATCTGGCGCAACGCTATCCGCACCAGCTTTCGGGCGGCCAGCAGCAGCGCGTGGCCCTCGCCCGCGCGCTCGTCTACGAGCCGCCGGTCATCCTGCTCGACGAGCCGTTGTCGAATCTCGACGCCAAGCTGCGCGAGGAAGCCCGCGCCTGGCTGCGCCAGCTCATCGTCACGCTCGGGCTCTCGGCGCTCGTCGTCACCCACGACCAGGTGGAGGCGATGGCGATCGCCGACCACATCACGCTGCTCAACGCCGGGGTGATCGAGCAGGAGGGCGCGCCGCTTTCGCTCTACAACGAGCCGCGCACGCTGTTCGCGGCCGAGTTCATGGGCAGCAACAACCGCCTGCCCGGCAGGCTCGCGGCTTCGACCGGCACCCGCGCGGTGCTCGAAGTGGAGGGCTGCCGGCTCGAGGGGGTCGCACGCACCCGCGCATCGATCGGCAGCGACGCGACAGGCATCATCCGCCTCGAACGCGTGCGGCTCGCCGACGGTCCCGGACCGAACCGCGTGCCGATGACGTTGCAGACGCAGATGTATCTCGGCGAGCGCTGGGAGCTCGTGCTTGCGCGCGGCAAGCTCGGCGTGCGCGCCTACGCGCTGGCGCCGGTCTCCCCCGGCGAGCATCAGGTGGAGTTCTCGCCCGAGGCGCTGTGGGTGTTTTGACGTCGCAACGTGCAAGAGAAATGCGGGCGGCGGCAGCATCCGCCATCGGCGCACTCCGCTTCATCCGAACTCCGAGCTCACGCAAACAGCGGGTCGCGGAGCAATTCCACTCCTCAACCGGAGAATGAACGGCGTCCAGCCACAAGCTGCTGACAGATCGAGAAAATCAGCCCCGCTTCTCGTCCGGCGCGGCAAGGATCAGCGACCAGAACACCTTGTATTTTGACTTCGGCGCATAGACCGCCGCGATACCCATGCGGGTCGCGCCGTTGAGCAGCATGTTGGCGCGGTGCGGCGGTGAATCGCGCCAGCCCGAGAAGGCCTCGGCCAGCGTGTGATAGCCGGCCGAGATGTTCTCGGCGGCCACCTTGGCGTCGAAGCCCGAACCCTTCATGCGGTCCTTGAACGGGCGCGAGAGCGAGTGATCGAGCTTGTCGCGCGCCGCCATCACGTGCGCCTGCTCGCTCGCGAGCCGCATCAGTTCGGGATCGAGCGTGACGTTCGAGAGCCCGTTGTTCTGCCGATAGCCGCTGATCATCGACTGCGCCGCGTTGGCGTCGAGCTCCGCGCCGGGCGCCGCGAGGTTGCGATAGAAGCTCGGCTGTCCGGCCGGTGGCTCGTGGTCGGCCGCGCAGGCGGCGAGCCCGAGCGCGGCGAGCGCGCTCAAGGTGATGCGCAGCGGCGCTGCGGATGAACGACGCGACATGAACGCAAGCCTCCCCGGTCGAGACGGGCCGGACCATGCCCCGGCGATCGTTGCCAAATGGTGAAGATCACGCGTGCTCGTCATGGGCCCCGCCGTTCGATCGCGCGGCCGGGCGCTCGCCGAGGACGCGCACCTCGCGTTGCGGATAGGGGATCTCGATTCCGGCCTTGCGGAAGCGGTGCAGGACGGCGAAGTGAAGATCGCTCTTCACGACGAGCGCGTACTGCACGTTGCTGACGATGCAGCGCAACTCGAACTCGAGCGCGCTGTCGCCGAAGGCGAGCAGAAAGACGCTCGGCGCGGGCGTCTGCAGCACCTGCGGGTGGTCGCAGGCGACGCTCATGAGAATGTCGCGCACCTCGTCGACGTCGCTGTCGTAGGCGACGCCGACCTTGACGGTGATCCGGCCGAGCGTGTTGGAGTGGGTCCAGTTCTTGACCACGCCGGTGACCAGCTCCGAGTTCGGCACGATCACGCTCGCCCGGTCGAAGGTCTCGATCTCGGTGGCGCGCACGCTGATGCGGCGCACGAAGCCTTCGTCGTTCTTCACCACCACCCAGTCGCCGACGCGGATCGGCCGCTCCGCGAGCAGGATCAGGCCCGACACGAAGTTCGAGACGATCGACTGCAGGCCGAACCCGATGCCGACCGAGAGCGCGCCGGCGACGATCGCGATCTTCTGCAGGTCGATGCCGAGCTCGGCGAGGACGACGGCGAGCGCGGCGATCACGCCGCCGTAGCCGAACAGGGTCGAGACCGAATGCTGCAGGCCCGGATCGATGCCGGTGCGCGGCAGGAAGCGCGTCTCGAGCCAGCGCTGCGCCGCGCGGGTCGCCAGCACGCCGATGAACAGCAGCGCGAAGGCGCCCAGGATGGTGCGCAGCGAGATCGTCACGTCGCCGATGCGGAAGCCGAAGATGTAGTCCTGCATCGCGCCGACGACGTCGGCGGCGAAGATGCCCCACGGCCCGAGCACCGGGAAGATCGCGACGAAGACCAGCAGCAGGCGGATGACCGCCGAGAGCAGCGTGCCGGCGAGCTCGAGGCCGTGCGGGGTGAGCCCGAGCGCGGCGGCGAGCGAGCGCCCGCGCTCGGTCTCGCCGGTCAGCACCTCGCTGAACAGGCTGTCGACGAAGCGCAGCGCGATGTAGAGCGCGCCGGCGACCGCGAGCACCGTGAGCAGGCGGCCGGCCAGGAAGGCGCCGAACCCGACGTAGCCGATGCCGAGCGACACGGTGGTCGCCGCGACGAACAGCCAGGCCGCGCCGCGCAGCCACGGCAGGCGCAGGCTGATGCGGCCGTCGATCTGCATCTCGGTCTTCGGCACGCGCAGCAGCAAGAGCGTGACGAGAGCCGTCACGGCCGCGCCGAAGAGGGCGCTTGTCGCCACCGTGAGCGCGATCGAGGCGGCGACGGTCTTGTGCAGGATGTTCAGGCAGATTGCGAGCCCGAGCGCGCGCGAGCTCCAGGTCGCGCAGGTGCTGATGAGGCCGGCCCGCGCATCGTCGATCGGCATCAGGCGAAGCCCCGGCTCGGCCGGCGCGCAGAGCGCCACCGCGGCGGCGCGGCCGAAGCTTGCGACCGCGACCGCGATGGTGAGGCCGATCCCGAGACTTCGGATCGTGGCCGGAACGAGGCCGTAGGCGTCGAGCACGAGCAGGATCGCCCCGACGGCCACCGGCATCGTCGCCGCGTGGCGCAGGAAGGCGAACAAGGCGGCACGCGCGCGTCCGAAGGCCGTCTTGGCGACGAGCATCGCCGTCCAGCCGCGCCACCAACGATCGAGCCCCAGGATGAGCGCAACCAGCACCGCGGCACTGATGGCGGCCGCGACGGCGCCCGCTCCGGAGTCGTTGTCGCGCACGAAGTTCCACCACGCCCGCAGCAGCACTTCGACGCCGGCCATCTCGCCCGGAACGCCGGTCGCGGCCTCGCTCCAGAACGCCGGATCGAACACGCTCTTGGTTCGGGTGAAAAGCTGGTGCGCGAAGATCGCGCGCCGGCCGTCGTTGATGCGATCGGCGAGATCGTCGGCCCGCGACGACAACAGCCGCGCCTGCTTGAGCGCGCTGGCGAGGTCGGCCTGCTGCTGCACGAGCCGCGCGCGCTCGGCGGCGAGCGTCGGCTCCTCGGGCGGCGCATCGGCGGCGGGCGGCGGCCCGAGCTGCTTGAGGCGGCCCTCGACCTGGCCGAGGCGGGGCTCGATATCGTCGATCTTGCTGCGCAGGCTGTCGCGCAGCGGCGCGAGGGTGCCCTTCAGGCCCGTCAGGGCTTCATCGGAGTGATTGTCCTTGAGCCCGGCCTCGATCGTGTCGAGGGCGGACTTGATCGGGTCGAGGCTCGCGGTTGGGGAGGTCTCCTGCGCCGCCGTCTGCGCGACGGCCGTCGCGGCCGCGAGTGCGAGCGACAGGACGAACGACAGCACGAGCACTGCCGCGTATCCGCCCACGCGGCGCAACCAGATCGATCCGACCGGCATCTTCCCACTCCCCGCATGATCCGGCGAAAGACGAACGGCTCGCCGCCCGGATCGTGCGCTCCCTGCATCGAGGCTCGGACGCGCCCGCGATCCGCGTCATGACTGATGGCGCCGCAACGGTCTCTCGCCTGCGGGAGGCTCGTGTCAACAACGAGGCGAAATCTTGGTTTTCGCCCGCGCAGAAACGCGTGGACGCGGGCCGGACCAGAGCGCCCGACGGCGGCGGAAAAGGACCGCAACCGACGATTGCATCTTCTCCCGATCTGCCCGTAACGGCCTCAGGAGTCTCGATTTTCGTCGCCCGGCAGAGACCTGGCGAGAGGGTTCTTTCGCCCTCGCCGGGGCTTCTTCGCGTCGGCCGCGGCAGGTGCGGCTTTCGGGCTCGCCGCGACCCTGTGGGACTTCGGATCGCTCGCCTTGGCGGACTTGGGAGGCGGCTCGCCGCGCCCACCCGAGCGCTTCTTGCCGGCCGTTGGGCGCGGCTCGCGCGGCTTGCGCTCCGTCGTCTCCGGCTCCAGCCCTCCGAGTGCGCTCGCCTCCGCGCGCGCGGCGAGATAGCTCTTCCAGGAGCCGAAGCGCGACACCTCCGGCGCGCTTTTCACCAGGGCGGCGTCCGACAGGATGGCCTGCGCCGTGCGTCCGTCCGCGAGCGTGATCGCCCCGACCGCGAACGGCTCCGCGACCGCGGTGACCAGGTGTCCGAAACGGTCGGCCGGCAAGGCCCAGAGATCGACCGCGATCGGCCGGCCTTTTCCATTGCCGGCGCGCGCGAGCGCCGGCTCGGTCGGCTCGCCGTCGATCGCGAACAGGCGATAATCGGGACCGGTGACACTCGTCTCGAGAAAGCGCGCGCCACGCGCGCGCATCTCGCCCTCGAGCGGCACCTCGCCCAGGTGACCGCCGACCACCGCGAAAACGATTTCGTGAGGCCGCACCGGCTCCGCCAACGCGGCGAGCGGCGGATGCGCGATATTGCGCGCTCCGAGCCCGAGACCGGCGCTGGCGTGAAACACGCGCCCGATCGAAGCCAGAAGCGCGTCCTTGCCGGCCGGCGCCGCCAGCATGATGCCGAACGGCGCACCGTCCTTGCGCAGCGATGCCGGCACGGCGAGCGCGCAGAGATCGAGCAGGTTGACGAAGCTGCCGTAGACCCCGAGCTGCGCGTCGAGCTCGACCGGATCGGCGCGAACCTGCTCGACGGTGTAGACGGTCGGCACGGTCGGCAGCGCGAGCGCGTCGATCTCGCGAAAGACGCGCTCGCAGGCGTGGCGCAGCGCCGCGAGCTGGTGGAAGCCCGTGAAGGCCTCCGCCGCGTTCTTGCGCGCGCCGCCGAGCAGAACCTCGCGCGTCACGGGATGCAGGTTTTGCGGCGCGGACTCCAGCACCGGACGGGCGGCCACATACCGCTCGGCGATCCACGGGCCTTCGCGCATGAGGCGGGCGGCGCGGACGAACGGCTCGAAGTCGATCTCGACGAGCGCAGCGCCGAGTGCCGCGAGGCGCGCGAGCGCGGTCTCATAGGCGGCGGCGGCCGCCGCATCGCCGAAGAAGATGCGCTGGGCCGATCTCGGCGCGCCGACCTTGACGCCGCGCGCCATCGCGCCCGGCGTCCCGAGCGGACGCGGCCGCGCAAAGGCGTCGGCCGGATCGGGACCCGCGAGCACGCGCAGCGCCGTCCAGGCGTCGTCGACGGTGAGCGCGAACAGCGAGACGCAGTCGAGCGTGCGGCAGGCCGGCACGAGGCCCGCCGTCGAGACGAGGCCGAGGCTCGGCTTGAGGCCGACGATGTTGTTGAGCGCGGCCGGCACGAGGCCGCCGCCCGCGGTCTCCGTGCCGATCGCGAGCGGCACGAGGCCGGCGGCCACCGCAACCGCGCAGCCGCTGCTCGAGCCGCCGGGCACGAACCGCGCATCGAGCGCGTTGCGCGGGGCCGGACGGGACGTGCGGATGCCGGCATATCCCGCCGCGAACTGGTCGAGGTTGGTCTTGCCGACGACGACAGCGCCGGCGCGCTTGAGGCGCGTGACGACGCCCGCGTCCGCCCTCGGCTCGTACGCAAAGGCCGCGCACCCGGCCGTCGTCGGCAGGCCCTCGACGTCGATGTTGTCCTGGACCGCGACCGGCAGCCCGAGCAGCGGCAGATCGGCGGCTTTCGCAGCCACCAGACAGGCTTCGGCCACCGCTTCCATCTCCGGGCGCAACGCGAGGAAAACGCCCGCATCGCCGTGCGCGCGGATGCGCGCGAAGGCGCGGCGAACCGTCTGCTCGGGCGTGGTCCGCCCCGCCCGATGCGCGGCGACGATTGCGGCAATCGTTTCGCTCAACACGGGCTCCCCGAAAAGGCGCTGCGGACGTGCGGCGGACCGACGGTGTTCTTGTGCGCAATCGGCGCGCGCGAGGCAACTCCCGCGCCGCGAGGCCCGCAGCCGGCGTCCGCCCCGCGCACGAGGCTACGCTGAAATCAACGAGATAGAACGGGAATGTGATTCCCCGAAGGCCGACGCGGCAATGTCCGGACAGGCACGGAACCGCGGCAGGGGCGGAGCGTCGGCGCGATCGGCCCGCGCCGGACGGGGCAAACGCCGGCGGCCGTGCCGACGGCGCCCGCCAGTGGGGTGCCTCAGACCTCGATGAAGACCCGGCCGTTCTCGACCGAGGTCGGATAGACCTTCTGCGGAATCATGCAGGGCGGCGAGACGACCTCGCCGGTCCTGATGTTGAACTGCCCGTTATGGAAGTTGCATTCGATGACATCACCGTCGACATAGCCTTCCGACAGCGAGCCGGGGCCGTGGCTGCAGCAGTCGTCCATGACGTAAAACTCACCATCGAGGTTGAAGACGGCGAGAATCAGCCCTTCGGTTTCGACCTTGAGAGCGCCGCCGACCGGAACTTCGTCGGTGCCGCAGAGTTCGATTTTGGAAGTCATGTCGTCGGCTCTTTATTGACGCGAGGCGGGCACGAAGGTACCGTTCTCCCTGACAGAAATGGAACGCCGTTCCGTATATAGGAACCGCTACGGGTCGTCATAGACCACACGTTCCACCGTAGGTCAATCACCTCCGATCGGCTAGGCTCGACGAGCCTCGTCGAATTGACGAACAGGCGTTCGGCGCGAACGCAGGAAACTGGGAGCGGGCGAGATGCTCAGGAAGGAACAGAACGATCTGTTGACACAAACCGGACCCGGCACGCCGATGGGACAGCTGTTCCGCTGCGGCTGGATGCCGGCGCTGCTCGCCGACGAGCTGCCGGAAAACGATTGCCCGCCGGTGCGCGTCAAGCTCCTGTCGGAGCGCCTGCTCGCCTTCCGCGACAGCAAGGGCCGCTACGGCCTGATCGACGAATTCTGCGCCCATCGCGGCGTGTCGCTCTGGTTCGGCCGCAACGAGGAGAACGGCCTGCGCTGCCCCTACCACGGCTGGAAATACGACGTGACCGGCCAGTGCATCGAAGTGCCGTCCGAGCCCGAGGAAAGCGGCTACTGCAAGAAGATCAAGCTCAAGTCCTATCCGCTCGTCGAGCGTGGCGGCATCCTGTGGACCTATATGGGCGACCCGGCGAAGCAGCCGCCGCTGCCGGAATTCGAGGTCCTTCTTGTTCCGCCGGAACAGCGCTTCGTCTCCAAGCGCACCCAGG